>NZ_QCXS01000004.1:0-300000 GCF_003260015.1 Nakamurella deserti
CCCGCTCGGCGTGATGGTCGAACCGCCCTACGGCGAACCCGCCGTCCCGCCGCTGCTGGACGCCCTCGCCGCCCTCGACCGGGAGGTGTTCACCATCCTCGAACAGGACCTGTACCCGGTGAAACCCGACGTCCCGCTCGCCATCCAGGCCCGCGCCGCCGGCTACCTCACCGCCTGCGGCCTCGGACCCGTCCGACGCTGGCCCTCCTGAGTCCGCCACACCGCGTGCCCGCTGTGCGTCACCCCCACGTCATCGCCGACGACCCCCGTCGGCCGGAACGGAGTAACTGATGGTCAAGATCGCGCTCGACCCGGCGATGTACCACGCCGACCTCTCGGTCGCCGACGAGGTACGCAAGGCCGCGGACCTGGGCTACGAGTACCTGGAGCTGTCGCCCCGCCCGGACTTCTTCTTCTGGCACCGCTACCCCAAGGCCGACGACGCCGCGATCGCCGAGGTCAGGCAGGCGTGCCGGGAGACCGGCGTGCAGATCAGCAGTCTCGTGCCGGTGTTCAACTGGTCGTCCCCGGACGAGCAGGAGCGCCAGGCGCAGGTGCGCAACTGGCGCCGACTGCTGCAGATCGCCGCCGAACTCGAGGTGCCGGTGGTGATGTCGGAGCTGTCGGGTGATCCCAACCAGCCCCTGAAGTCCGAGCACGCCTTCTACCGGTCGATGGAGGAGCTCATCCCTGACTTCGAGAAGCACGGGCTGGTACTGAACCTCGAGGCGCACCCGTACGACTTCTCCGAGACCAACGACGATGCCGTGCAGATCATCCGGGGCCTGAACACCTCGTGGGTGAACTACGTGTTCTGCGCACCGCACGCCTTCCACCTGTCCGACGGCAAGGGCGACCTCGACCGGATGATCCGCTACGCCGGCAGCAAGCTCGCCCACCTGCACATCGCCGACTGCTTCAACCACCGCGCCAACGTCGGTAACCGCTACATCGTCAATCCGCCCGGCGTCGACGCCCGCGTGCACCAGCACAACGAGATCGGCAACGGCGACATCGACTGGGACCAGTTCTTCGCCACGCTCCGCGACGTGCGGTTCGACGGCATCGCCACCGTGTGCGTCTTCGGCTGGGAGGAGAACGCCGACGCCATCCATCGGCGGATGCTGGAGCGGGTCACGAAGGAACTCGCGGGCTGAGTCCCACCGGACCCGGAGCAGGCTCCGCCCCCGTTCAACGTTCGGCGCGGAGCCTCGTTGCCGCCCGGGTCGGCCGGCTCGATGCCGCCGTCCCGGTCGGCGAGCCGGGTGCCGCCGAGCCCGGTGAGCCGTTCGAGCTCGCCCCCGAGGTCGGTCGCCGCCAGCTCGAACCGCTGCCGGTTGCGCCCGGTCTTCTCCGCGACCGGCCTTCCGCTCCAGGCGATCTGGGTGCCGTCGGCCGGCGCCTGGATCGCCGTCTCGCCCTCCCGGTCCCAGACCAGCGGCCGGCCCAGCGCGTCCCGCCAGAACAGGCCCAGGTCCCGGGTGCCGTCGCCGGCGGTCTCGCCGAGTCGGCCGCAGCCCGCGAGGAAGGCGTTGTCGGGCTCGATGACGCAGAACGCCTCACCGCCCGGGTTCGTGAGCACGATGTGGCCCTCCTCCGGCTGCTGCCCGATGTCGAGGTGGTGCCCTCCGGACGACACCACCACGTCCACCGTCCGCCGCTGATCATCAGGATCGGCGGTGGTCACCTGCAGGTGGACGCGCTCGGCGCCGGGTGTCCGGAACGGCCGTCGACGAACCGGAGCCCGACCTGGGTCGGGTCCCCGGGTAGCCGGAACCCGTCGTCGGGGATCACGGCCCGGCCGAGCGAAGCGGCCCAGAACGCCGCCCGGCGCGCCGGATCCGGGGCGTCGAGGGTGACGGAGACGAAGCGCAACGGCATGGGCGCGAACCTGGGCCGATCGTCCGGGCGACGCACCCGGTCATCCGGCCCACCTCAGAACAGCGCGCCCTGCACCTGGTCGGCCGGCACCAGCCCGGCCAGGGT
Source organism: Nakamurella deserti (assembly GCF_003260015.1). Taxonomy (NCBI): domain Bacteria; kingdom Bacillati; phylum Actinomycetota; class Actinomycetes; order Nakamurellales; family Nakamurellaceae; genus Nakamurella; species Nakamurella deserti. The sequence continues at coordinate 1,987 of NZ_QCXS01000004.1, forward strand.
GACGCCCAGCCGCGACAGCGGCGGGACCGGCTCCCGCCGGAGCAGGTCGCGCGCCACCGGCAGCCAGACGTCCGGACGGGTGGTCGCCTCCTCGACGGCGCTGCGCCGCACCGGGGCCGGATGCCCGTCCTCGCCTCGCAGGATCAGTGCGAGGTGGGCACCGGCCAGCCCGGCGCGTTCCACCCGGTGACAGACGCGGGCGACGCACGTCTCCAGCAGTTGCTCGGGTGTCCAGTCGGGCCGGCCGTAGCCGGCGACCGACCCTTCGGAACTGAACGACGCCCGCCGCCGCAACGGCCTGACCTCGGCGTCGTCGGTGCCGTCCCGCAGGCGCCACAGCCGGCCCGCCATCGTGGTGCCACACAGCTGCCGCAGCTGCGGACGCGGCACGTCGTCGAGGTCGGTCAGGCGCCGGATACCCAGTGCGGACAGCCGCCGGGTGGTCGTGGGTCCGACCCCCCAGATGTCGGTCAGCAGCAGGTCGGCGCGGACCGCCTCCTCCTCGTCGACCCCGATGACGAACAGGCCGTCGGGCTTTCCGGCCCGGGAGGCGAGCTTGGCCATCAGCTTGGTTCGCCCGACCCCGACGGTCACCGGGATGCCGAGCTCGGCCGCAGCGCGCCGGCGCAGCTTACGCGCCCGCTCCACGGCGTCGTTCCAGCTCAGATGCGAGGTGTCCAGGAACGCCTCCTCGATGGAGCCGGGTTCGACGGCGTCGGCCACCTCGTGGAACAGGTCGAACAGGGCGTCTCCCACCTCCTCGACCTCGGCGTGCGGGACGTCGACCAGCACCAGCTCGGGGCACCGCCGGACCGCCTCCGTGGCGAGCATGCCGCTGCGCACGCCGAGGGCGCGGGCCAGGTAGTTCGGGCTCGCCACGATGATCATGGTGACCACCGCCAGCGGCCGGGCCGCGAGGTCGGGGCGGCCGCGCATGACCACCGATGCGAAGAACGCGTCGGCGTCGGCATGCAACAGCGGGCCGCGGCTCATCACACGATCGTACATACGTACGAGTCGAAGGCGCCACCACCGGTCGGGAGCGCATGTCGGCCGGGCACCGGGGAGGCGGCCAGGCCGCCGGACCCGAATGACAGGTGCGTCCGGACCGCCTCCCGCCCGGCGCGCGACAGCACGATCGTCCGGACCGCCGAATCCTCACTCGCCGTCAGGCGGCCGCGGTCTGCCCGCCGTCGACGAGCAGCTCGCTGCCGGTGATCATCCCCGCGGCCTCCGAAGCCAGGAACAGGATCGTCCCGGCGATCTCGGCGGGCTCGATGAGCCGGCCGAGCGGCACGGTGGCCGCCAGCTGCTCCCGCAGCGCCTGGGCCGCGGCGGCGTCCGGCGCCAGCTCCGACAGCCCGGGCGTCGCCGTCGGCCCCGGCACCACGGCGTTGACCCGGATCCCGCGCGGCGCGAGCTCGACCGCCCAGGTCCGGACGAACGAGTGCAGCGCCGCCTTCGTCGCGGCATAGGCGCCGAACGCGGGCATGCCACCCGGAGCGGCCGTCGAGCCGGTGACGATCACCGACGCTCCCGCGGACAGCAGCGGCAGGGCCTTCTGCACGGTGAACAGCACCCCGTCGACGTTGGTCCCGAAGGTCTCGTCGACGTGTTCCTGCGTGGTCTCGGCCAGCGACGCGAACGACCCACCTCCGGCGTTGGCGACCACGACATCGAGTCCCCGCCCGCGCGCCCGGACGGCGGCGAAGACCCGGTCGAGGTCGGCCGGCGACGCGGCGTCGGCCTGCACCCCGAGCCCGGATCCACCGAGCGTTTCGACGGCCCGGTCCACGGCCTCCCGACGACGCCCGGTCACCACGACGAACGCCCCCGCGGCGGCGAACCGCTGGGCGGTGGCGAGTCCGATACCGCTCGTCCCGCCGGTCACCAGAACGGTACGGCCCTCGAAACCTGTTGTCACTGTGTTCATCTGACTCATCCTCCGTCGTGGGACGCGGCGTCCGCGCCCCGGTTCCGGCCACCCGGCCCGGGTGACGGCACTAGAAGGGTGAAACTTCACGCAATATTCCCGGGTGCGGTGCCGCGGCGCGGGACAGCGCCCCCCGGGTTGCGGCCCCGACGGACAGCGCCGCCCCGTGGCGCGACGGCACCACGGGGCGACGGGGACGACGGGGACGACGGGGGCGACGGGGACGACCGGGTCAGGCGGCGACGATCCTGCCGGTCACCCCGTGCGGATCGATGACGTACTTGCGCGCGACGCCGGAGTCGAACTCCGCGTAGCCCTTGGGGGCGTCCTCGAGGCTGATCACGGTGGCGTTCACCGCATCTCCGATGTGCACCTTGTCGTGCAGGATGGCCTTCATCAGCCCGTTGTTGTACTTCATCACCGGGCACTGGCCGGTGTAGAACGAGTGGGACTTCGCCCAGCCGAGCCCGAGCCGGATCGAGAGCGACCCGACCTTGGCGGCGTCGTCGGCCGCGCCGGGGTCACCGGTGACGTACAGACCGGGGATGCCCAGCGAGCCGCCCGCCGCGACGATGTCCATGAGCGAGTTGAGCACGGTGGCCGGCGCCTCGTTGCCCGCGTCCCCGCCGTGCCCATGGGCCTCGAAACCGACGGCGTCCACCCCGCAGTCGACCTCGGGGGTGCCCAGGAGCTGCTCGATCTGGTCGCGCGGATCGCCCTTGGTGACGTCGACGGTCTCGCAGCCGAGCACGCGTGCCTGCGCGAGCCGCTCCTCGTTGAGATCACCGACGATCACCACGCCCGCCCCGAGCAGCTGCGCCGAGACCGCGGCGGCGATGCCCACCGGTCCGGCCCCGGCCACGTACACGCTGGACCCGGTCTTCACCCCGGCCGTGTAGGCCCCGTGGAAGCCGGTCGGGAAGATGTCCGACAGCATGGTCAGATCGGTGATCTTCTCCATCGCCTGGTCGTAGTCGGGGAACACCAGCAGGTTCCAGTCGGCGTAGGGCACGAGGACGTACTCGGCCTGTCCACCCACCCAGCCGCCCATGTCCACGTAGCCGTAGGCCGAGCCGGGACGGTCGGGGTTGACGTTGAGGCAGATGCCGGTCTTGCCCTCCTTGCAGTTCTTGCAACGGCCGCAGGAGATGTTGAAAGGCACCGAACACAGGTCGCCGACCTTGACGAACTCGACTCCGGGACCGACCTCGACGACCTCACCGGTGATCTCGTGGCCGAGGACGAGCCCCTCCGGCGCCGTGGTGCGGCCGCGCACCATGTGCTGGTCGGACCCGCAGATGTTCGTTGTCACCACCTTGAGGATCGCGCCGTGCGGGATCTTGCGACCGACGTTCGCGGGGTTGACCCCGGGGCCGTCCTTGAGCTCGAACTCGGGATAGGCGATCGGGTCGACCTCGACCTTCAGTGGGCCCTGGTACGTGACGGCGCGGTTGTTCGGCATCGTGCTCCTCTTCGTCGAAGATCGCAGCGAGCCCCGGACGGGCCCGCCTGCCGGGTGTGACGGCGGCGACGTGCCGGATGCCACCACCTGTGACATGCCCAGAACCCCGGGGAGCCGCACCGGACACACGGCGCCGGACACACGTCGGTCCCGCCCCGGCAACGCGGGACGGGACCGGCGCCACGGCGGATCAACCCGGGAAGGGCTGCGTCCTGGTCGTGTGTGCCTCCAGCGCCGCGGCGAAGGCGTCCGGTGCCCACTCCTCGGCCACGGCCTGCCGGACCAGGTCGGCCTGGGTCTGCGGGGCCATGCCGCCGATGGGCTGGTCGCGGTCGAGGTTGGTCGGGAAGGCGTAGCCCTCCGCGGAGGCGGCGATCACGTTGTCCAGTGCCGTCCGGGCGACGCCGCGGCGCCTGGCCTCCAGCAGCACCGGGAACAGCGCCCGGCACATGGCGACCCGGTCGACGGACTCCATCGCCCGGCCGAACGGCGACGACACCTGCAGCAGGTTGGCCATCCGGCGGACGTCGGCCGACACGTTGGTACCGGCACCGTGGAACAGCGCGGGGTTGAAGAAGGCCGCGTCGCCCTTGGCCAGCGGCAGTTGCGTGTAGTGCTGCAGGAAGTACGCGGTGAACTCGGGCAGGTGGAACGCCAGGTAGCCGGGCTCGTACCGGTGGGAGTACGGCAGGTACAGGGTCGGGCCGGTCTCGATCGGCATGTCGCAGTGGGCGACCGCGCCCTGCAGGGTCAGCGCCGGCGACAGCCGGTGCACCTGCGCCGGGAACCGGGCCGCCGCGGCGGCGTCCATGAAACCCAGGTGGTAGTCGCGGTGGGCGGTCTGGGCCTGGCCGCCGGGGTTGACCACGTTGATCTGCGAGGTGACCTGGTATCCCGGCCCGAGCCAGGCCTCGCTGATCAGCGCGATGACGTCGTTGGCGTAGTACTCGGCGAAGATCGCCGGCTCGGCGACGGCCAGTTTGTCCAGTGCGCCCCACACCCGGTCGTTGGCACCCGGCTTGCCGAAGTGGTCGCCCTTGGCGGTACCGGCGGCCTTCTCGGCGGCGATCTGGGCGTGGAACGCGTCGGTGGCGCGGTCGACGACCGACAGGTCACCGAAGGCCGCCTTGAACACCACGATGCCCGGGCCGTCGGTGAGGGCGCGCATCAGTTCGGCCTGGACGTCGCGGCGGCCCTCGACGGAACCGACGGCCGCCCGCAGCTTCTCGCCGTAGATCAGCACCTTCTGCTCGACGGCATCGGCGTAGGGGTAGTCGGCGAGCTCGGTCTGCTGGTCGACGACCGCGACGAAGTCGTCGAGGGAGCAGTCGGCGGCGGTGAGCCAGCGGGTGGTGCCGGATGCGGTGGACACAGCGGATGCCGTCATGGGATGCGCTCCTGGGTCGGTGGCGGGACACCTCAAGGGTCCTCGACGCCGCCGCATCCCGTCAACGGCCGCCAGCCCTCAAAAAGCCCTCATCGGCGGCGACTTCGGACGCGCTCCACCCGGGTTGACCGGGTGTCACCACACGCGGACCGGAGCGGACGGCGGGACGCGACCTCACGGTCCCGCACCCGGCGCCCGCACCCGCATCCGGCTTCCGGCGTCATTGACACACCCCTCACGAACCCCTCAGACTCGCGGCTGTGCCCCACCCGTACCCGGTCCGCGAGATCGCCCGGCAGGCCGGCCTGAGCGAGGCGACCGTCGACCGGGTCCTCAACCACCGCCCCGGAGTCCGCGCCAGCACCGCCGCCCTCGTCGGTCAGGCGATCGCCGACCTCGACCGGCAGGCGTCCCAACTGCGAATGAACGGCCGGACCTTCCTGGTGGACGTGGTCGTCCAGGCCCCGGACCGTTTCTCCGCCGAGGTCCGCGCCGCCCTGGAGGCGGAACTGCCGTCGTTGCGGCCGGCCGCGGTGCGGGCCAGGTTCGACTTCCGGGAGAGGGCCCGGCCGGTCGAGATGGTCAAGGTCCTCGACGACATCGGGCACCGCGGCTCGGCCGGGGTCATCCTCAAGGCTCCCGACGTCCCCGAGATCGCCGCCGCGGTCGACAGTCTCGCGCGACGCGGCATCCCGGTCGTCACCCTCGTCACCGATCTGCCGCTGAGCCGCCGGGTGGCCTACGTCGGCATCGACAACCGCGCCGCCGGGTCGACGGCGGCCTACCTGGTGGACCGGCTGCTCGGGGAGCGTCCCGGCGCGGTGCTGATGGCGTTGAGCCGCAGCGTCTTCCGCGGCGAGGAGGAACGCGAGATCGGGTTCCGCGCCACCATGCGCCGCCGCGCCGCCGGCCGGGTCCTGGTCGAACAGACCGACACCGACGGGCTGGACGGCACCGTCCGGGAGTCGACGTTGCGGACCCTGGAGCGTCACCCGGAGATCTACGCGGTCTACTCGATCGGCGGCGGGAACCGGGCGGTCCTCGACGCGTTCGAGGTCGCCGGCCGGCCGTGCCGGGTGTTCGTCGGCCACGACCTCGACCGTGACAACCTGGCGCTGCTGCGCGAGGAGAAGCTCACCGCCGTCCTGCACCACGACCTGCGCTACGACCTGCGGCTGGCCTGCCACACGATCATGCAGGCCCACGGCGCCATCGACGGGCCGATCACGTCCGTCCGGTCACCCGTGCACGTCGTCACGCCGTACAACCTGCCGGCGGTGTGAGCCACCGGGGACCGGTCGGCGATCCGAACCGGTGTGCGGGCCGACACCTCGGGCGTGATCACCCCGGATTCCGGCGCACAGGCACGAGCGGCGGTCCGGGAGACCACCCGCCGTCCCGGGAACGCCGGAAGGGCCGCCCCCGGCGGGGACGGCCCTTCCGGCACAACTGCAGCGACGACTCAGCGCGCGAGTTCGTGCGCCAGTTCGGCGAGTTCCTGCCCACCGGCCATCTCGGCGGTGAGCTCCTCCAGCGAGACCTCGGTGCGCTTCTTGTCCAACACGCACTGGCCGAGCTTGAGGATGGCGAAGTGGTTCCCGACCAGGTAGGCGTGGTGCGGGTTGTGGGTGATGAACACGACCCCGAGGCCGGCGTCGCGGGCGGCGGCGGTGTACTTGAGCACCACACCGGACTGTTTGACACCGAGTGCGGCGGTGGGCTCGTCCAGGATCAGCACCCGGGCGCCGAAGTACACCGCGCGCGCGATCGCGACACACTGCCGCTGACCACCGGACAGGGTGCCGATGGGCTGGTTGATGTCCTTGACGACGATGCCCATCTTCTGCAGCTCGGCGTCGGCGATCTCGCGCATCTCCTTGATCTTCAGCGGAGCGCCCGGGTAGTTGCCCGCCTTGAGCTCCGAACCGAGGAAGAAGTTGCGCCACACCTCCATCAGGCTGACCACCGCGAGGTCCTGGTAGACGGTGGCGATGCCGTGGTCCAGGGCCTCCCGCGGGGACCCGAACTTCACGTCCTGGCCGTCGACCTTCAGCGAGCCCTCGGAATGCGGGTGCAGCCCCGACATGATCTTGATGAGGGTCGACTTGCCGGCGCCGTTGTCGCCCAGCACGCAGGTGACCTCACCGGCGTTGACCCGCAGGTTGATCCCGCGCAGCGCGCGCACCGCTCCGTAGTACTTACCGATGTCCTGCATCTCGATCAGGGGCGTGCCCTTGACCAGCGAGGAATCCGCGTGTTCGGCGAGGGTGTCCGTCATGGTCAGGAACTCCTTCGAGTCGTGGACAGCTTCTTCACGTAGAGGTTCACGCCGACGGCCAGCAGCAGCATGACCCCCAGGAACGTGCGGAACCAGTTCGGGTCCCAGCCGGCGTAGACGATGCCCTGGCTCACCATGCCGAAGATGAACGCGCCGATCGCGGTGCCGATCGCGGAGCCGTAGCCACCGGTCATCAGCGTGCCACCGACCACCGCGGCGATGATGTAGATGAACTCCTGACCCACGCCCTCACCGGCCTGGATCGTGTTGAACGCGTACAACCGGTGCTGGCCGTAGAACCAGGCCAGGAATCCGACCAGCATGAACAGGCCGATCTTGACCTTGTTCACCGGCACACCCACCGCCCGGGCGGACGCGGCGTTGCCGCCGACGGCGAAGATCCAGTTGCCGATCTTGGTGCGCACCAGCACCCAGGTGGCGATCGCGACGAAGACCAGCCACCACACCACGGTGATCCGCAGCTTCGCGTCCCCGATCGGGATCTCGGCGGCGAAGATCGCCTTGAGCGAGTTGAACCCGTCGATGTCGGACACGTTCTGGGTGGCCACCGAACCCGAGATGGCCTTGGTCACCGCGAGGTTGGCACCCTGCAGGATGAAGAACGTGCCCAGCGTGATCAGGAACGACGGGATCCCCGTTTTCTGCACCAGATAACCGTTGAGGAACCCGATGGCCAGGGCGAACACCAACGCGATCGCCGTGCCCAACCACATGTTGACCGACAACTGGTAGCTGATGATCGACGCGGTCAGCGCCGCGGTGATGAACGCGACGCCGGCCGACAGGTCGAACTCGCCGCCGATCATCAACAGGCCCACCGCCACCGCCACGATGCCCACCTGCGAGGAGGCGTACAGCACCGTCGTGAACGACGTGAAGTCGCGGAACGGCGGGGCGACGATGAAGAAGAAGATGTAGATGGCGACCGCCGCGAGCAACGCGCCGACCTCCGGACGCCCCAACAGACGCGCCGACAACGGCGGCGTCGAGCGGCCACTGGCCGCAGCGGGCGCCGGGGCCGGCGCCTTCACCGATGAACTCATGAGTTGCTCCGATCGCTGGGGTGGCTCGGTGGGGACACTAGGCCCCCACCGAACCGTCGGCCAGATGTCAGCGGGTGCCGGCGTCCGCGTAGGAGGAGATGGCTTCGATGTTGGTCTTGTCCACGAAGGACGGACCCGTCAGGACGGCCTTGCCACCGCCGAGATCGTTGCGGTTGGTCAGGTACAGCCACAGGGAGTCGACGGCCTCGTAGCCCTGCAGGTACGGCTGCTGGTCGATGGAGAACTCCAGGTTGCCGTCCTTGATGGCCTGCGCGGCATCGGCGTTCAGGTCGAAGGTGCCGACCTTGGCGCTGGAACCGGCGCCGTCCTTGGCCTGGATCGCGGCCAGCGCGATCGGGGCGCCCAGGGTGATGACGTAGTCGATCGTCGGGTCCTGCTGCAGCTTGGCGGTGATGGTCGAGGTCACCGACGACAGGTCGGCGCCGTTCACCTGGAGGTTCTCGGTGCCCGGGGCGCCCTGGGCGACACCGGCGCACCGGGTCTCCAGCGCGACCGAACCCTCGGCCTGGATGATGCACAGGACCTTCTTGGCCCCGGCCTCAGTGGCCCGCTCGCCCGCGGCCTGTCCGGCCAGCGCCTCGTCGGAGCCGAAGTACATCAGTGCGCCGAGGTCCTTGTACTGGTCGATGCCGGAGTTGAAGCCGACGACCGGGATGCCGGCGTCGGTGGCGGCCTTGACCGCGGGGGCCAGCGCGTCCGGGGTGACCAGCGTGGTGGCGATCGCGTCGACCTTGGAGTCCACGGCGTTCTGGATCAGCGTGGCCTGACCGGCCGCGGTCGGGTCGTTGGAGTACTTGATCGTGATGCCGTGGTTCGAGGCCGCGGAGTTCACGCCCGCCTTGATCTTGTCCCAGAAGGTGTCACCCGGGGTCTCGTGGGTGATGACGGCGATCGTGTAGGCCTTGGGGCCCTGGTTGACCGCGCCGCCGGAGCCGCCGGCCTGCTGCGAGGAGGAGGTCTCCTGGGCGCCACCGGAGCTGCTGCAGCCCGAGACGGCCAGCGCGACGGCTGCCACGGTGGCGGCCGCGACGCGCAGGCCCTTCCGAGATCGACTGAGCTTCATTGCTTTCCTTTCGTCGGATTCCCCGGCGACGTCGCCGGTTCACGTAGTGCGTACTGCGGGCGGAGCACCAGCCCACCGGCCGTCAGCGGACGGTGGGGGCGGCCGAGCCGCCCGGGCCGGCGCACACCACCGCGGACGGGTGGTGCGGACGGGAGCGGAACGAGGTGGGACGGGAACTACGAGGGTGCGGACCGCTCGACGATCGTGACACGGCTGCCGCGCCGGCGAGGTCGTCGCCGGTGGACGGACGCAGCGGTCCGCGGCGGGTCGTCACGACGGAGTCGCGGTGACCGGAGCCGACGGTGCGGTGCGGGGTGATCCGGTGGACGGTGGTGGGCCCGGCGGATCGGCGGTGCGGGTCACCGGAGGTGACCCGGCGGCAGCGAGACGGCCCTGGGATGCAGACGCGGTGGACGGGGGTGGTGCCCGCCGTCGTGGCAACACCCATGGGGCCCTACCTCCGCCTGATCCGAGCGCCGGCGCCTCTGCCGACAGGAACAAGAGTGTCCGACGGCACATCGGATGTCAAGCTTTTGTACTGACATTCTTACGTCGATCCAAGAGGTGCCGGGCAGCGACGCGGCGCGAGGCCGGCCCTCCTGGCAGCCGGGCGAAACGTTCCGCGCACGAACAGGTATCGAAGCCGTAACGAACTACATGTCCATGCCGCCGTTCACGGCCCAGACCTGTCCGGTGATGTACGAGGAGGCGTCCGCGGCCAGGAAGTGCACGATCCGGGCGATCTCCTCGGGCCGGCCGAGGCGTCGCAGCGGGATCTGCGCCGTGATCTTGTCCAGCACCTTCTCGGGGACCGCCGCGACCATCTCGGTGGCCGTGTACCCGGGGGTGACCGTGTTGACGGTGATGCCGACACTGTCGTCGGAGAGCTTGCCGGCGCGCTCCAGCAGGAACGCGGCCTCCCGCGCGAACGTCTTGGTCAGGCCGAACAGGCCGGACTTGGACGCGGCGTAGTTGGCCTGCCCGATGTTGCCCATCTCGCCGATGACCGACGAGACGTTGATGATCCGACCGCTCCCCCGCTCCACCATGTGCGCGAGCGCCGCCTGCGACAGGAAGAACGCTCCGGACAGGTTGACGTCGAGCACCTTGTGCCAGTCGTCGTCGGTGAGCTTGAGGATGGTCTTGTCGATCGTGATGCCGGCGTTGTTGACCAGGATGTCCAGCCGCCCGTGCTGTTCGATCACCTCCGCCACCACCCGACGGCAGTCGTCGGCGGAGGCGACGTTGCCCTGGTGGATGGTCACCGCGGTGCCGAAACGGCCCTGGAAGTCGGCCAGGAAACCCTCGGCCTTGGTCACGTTGCCGCTGAACCCGGCCGCGATGGCCGCGCCCTGCGCCGCCAGGCTGCCGCAGATCGCGGCCCCGATGCCCCGGGTGCCGCCGGTGACGAGAGCGACGCGTCCGGAGAGCTTGTCGCCCACCACCGCACTGACGGATCCCTTGTCGACGGAACTGTCGGCGGTGGTCATGGGGGCCTCCCGGGGTCGCGGAACGCGGTGGCGGTCCACTCCGGGAGGAGGGACCGGCTGGCGCACCTGATCCTAGGGCTCCCCACCGCGACGGCAACCGGACCGGAGATCGGCACCGGGCCGCTGACGGCAGCCGACAGGGGACGGGGCGGTGCCCGGCGGACGCCGGCCACCGCCCCGGAGAACGGACCTGGTCAGGGACGCGGGGACATCCGCACCTCGACGCGCTGCCCGGTGCGCACGGCCTCGACGCCGGCCTCGCACACCGCGACGGCGGCGTAGCCGTCCCAGGCTCCAGGGCCGTCGATGGTGCCGTTGCGGGCCGCGTTCACCCAGCGCTGCAGCTCGGCGTGGTAGGCCGCTCCGAAGCGCTGCACGAAGCCGGGGGTGAGAGTGCCGCCCCAGCGACCGTCGGTGGTGGTGCGGACCAGGTTCTGGTCGAGACCGATGAGCGCGGAGCCGGTCTCACCGACCACCTCGGTGCGCACCTCGTAGGCGACGCCGGTCCGGACGTAGATCTCGTCGGTGGCCACCGCCCCGGTGCTGGTCTCGAAGACCACCAGCATCGGGTCGTTGACGCCCTCCGGGGCGCGTGAGGTCGCGAGCCCCTTGTGGACGGTGATCGCCGTTATCTCCGTGTCCAGCAGGAACCGGACCACGTCCACCTCGTGCACCACCGAGTCGCGGATCATGAACTCGGAGTTGAAGTGCGGCGGCACGTCGGGGTTGCGGTGCGTGCAGTGCACCATCAGCGGCGCGCCCAGGCCACCGTCGGCGATGAGGGCCCGCAGCTCGGCGTACTCGGTGTCGAAGCGGCGCATGAAGCCGAGCTGGATGAGCTGCCGGCCGAGCTCGGCCTCCCGCTGCACGATCCGGTACGCGGTGTCGATGCCGGTGGTCAGCGGCTTCTCGCAGAGCACCGGGATGCCCCGCTCGAGGCAGGCCAGCACCTGCTCCTCGTGGGCCGCACCGGGGGTGGCGATGACCACGGCGTCGACGTCGTCGGCGTTGATCGCCTCGAACGGGTCGGCGACGACCCGCGACCCCGGGATGCCGGCCGAGACCTTCGCCGCGGTGCCGGCGGAGAAGTCGTTGATCACCGTGACGGTGGCGCCCTTGACGGCGGTGGACAGCGTGCTGGCGTGGAACGAGCCCATCATGCCGACGCCCAGGACGGCGACGCGCAGATCATCGGACACGGAGGTTCTCCTTCAGGCGGAACGGGGTGTGGTGGGTGGGCACGGGTGGCCGGGTCAGCCGCGCGGGGCGACGTGGCGGCAGCCCTTGAGGTAGGTCAGGGTGCGCTCGGCGATCGGGAACGGCACGTCGCCGGCGCAGCCGTACATGTCCTGCTCGACGATGCCGAAGATCGGCCGCCCCAGTCCCTCCAGTGCGGCGAAGACGTCCGGCATGTGCGGGACGCCGCCCGGCGGCTCCTGCATGACGCCCAGCTGTACGGCCTTGGCCCAGGTGAAATTGTTCTCGTCGACCACGGCCTTGACCTGCGGGTCGACCTGCTTGAGGTGGGTGTAGGTGACCCGGGACGGGTGCTTGGCGATCAGGTCCAGGTTGTCGCCGCCGCAGTAGCTCAGATGGCCGGTGTCCAGGCAGAGGTTGACGTAGTCCGGGTCGGTGCCCTCCAGGAACCGCTCCACCGCGGCGTTGTTGTCGACGTGACTGTCTGCGTGCGGGTGGTAGACGACCTTCATCCCGTACTCCTCCAGGATGGCCTTGCCGAGGCGGTCGTTGCCCTTGATCTTGCGGTCCCAGGCGGCCGCGTCCAGGTGGTAGGGCTCGACCTCCTCGCCGGTGACGTCGTCGCGCCACATCGACGGGATGACCACCACGTATTCCGCGCCCGCGGACTTGGCCAGCCCGGCCACGTCGCTCACCTGGGTCCACACGTCGTCCCAGGAGTTCTCCCGCTGCAGGTGCTCGAAGACGGTGCCCGCGGTGACCTTGAAGTTGCCGGGGGCCAGCGCATCGGCCAGTGCCGACGGGTCGGTCGGGAGGTAGCCGTACGGGCCGAGCTCGATCCATTCGTAGCCGGCCGCGGCCGCCTCGGTGAGGAACTGGGTGTACGGCACCTGCACCGGGTCGTCGGCGAACCACACACCCCAGGAGTCGGGGGCGGTACCGATGGTGACGCCATCAGAAGGGGGGAGCAAGGTCATGGGGATGTGTACCTCCGGTCGTGTGGTGCGGCGGCGGTGCCGGCGCCGGGATGTGGTGCGGGAGTGCCGGTCTCAGCGGATGAGCGAGACCGCGTTGTCGACCGCGTTGGCGACGTCGCCGTCGGCCGGGTACAGCATGGTGCGGCCGACGACCAGGCCGCGGACCGACGGCAGCGACAGCGCCCTGGCCCACGCGGCCAGGGTGTCCTCCGGTGATCCGGACGGGTCGCCGCCGAGCAGCAGGGTCGGGAAGGTCGTCGCGTCCATGACGCGCTCCATCTCCTTCACCACGGGCAGCTTCATCCAGGTGTAGGCGGTGGAACTGCCGAAGCCCTGGGCGATGTGGATGCTCTTGATGACCGCGTCCGGGCTCAGGTCGTTGACGATCTTGCCGGCCACCCGACTGGACATGAACGGCTCGACCATCGCGATGAGCTTGGCCCGGTTGAGCTCGGTGACCGCGCGGGCGCACGTCTCGAGGGTCGACACGGTGCCCGGGTCGGCCAGATCGATGCGGGTCAGCATCTTGGCGCCGTCGAAGCCGCCGTCGATGGTGCCCTGGACGTCGTAACCGGTCATCCGGTCGTCCATCTCGAAGGACGCCCCGGCGAGACCGCCGCGGTTCATCGAGGAGAACATGATCTTGTCCTCGAGCGCCCCCAGCAGCAGCAGGTCCTCCACGATGTCGGCGGTGGCGAGCAGCCCGTCGACCCCGGGGCGGGACAGTGCGGTCTGCAGCCGGCCGAGCAGGTCCTTGCGGTCGCTCATCGCGTGCGGATCGGACCCGACGGACAGCGCGCCGCGGGCCGGGTGGTCGCAGGCGACGATCATCATCTTGCCGTCGTCACCGAGCAGGTGGCGGCGCTTGCGGGAGCGGAACAGCCCGGCGATCCGCTCCGGCTCGCGGGCCCGGATCTCGGAGATCTCGTCGTAGCTCTTGGCGAAGTGGGACATCGCGTTCACCGGCCTTCGTTGGGGTTGCCACCGGCGATGAGGGTGTCGATCTCCGCGGCGGTGGGCATGGCGGTGGAGCACTCGAGGCGGGACGCGACGATGGCGCCGGCGGCGTTGGCCCGCTGCAGCACCTTCTCCAGCGGCCAGCCGGCGAGCAGGCCGTTGGCCAGCGACCCGCCGAAGCTGTCGCCGGCGCCGAGCCCGTTGACCGGGTCGATGAGGATGGGCGCGGACTCGACCCGCTCGTGCCTGGTCTTGGCCAGCACGCCCTTGGGGCCCTGCTTGACGATGGCCAGCTCCACCCCGGCGTCGAGCAGGGCGTCGGCGGCCTTGTCCGGCACCGTCTCCCCCACCGCGACCTCGCACTCCTCGCGGTTGCCGACGGCCACCGTGACGTGCGGGAGGATGCGGGCGATCTGCTCGGTGGCGTCGGCGGGCTTGTCCCAGAACATCGGGCGGTAGTCCAGGTCCAGCACCACGAAGCCCTTGCGGCCCCGGGCCTCCAGCACGTCGAGGTGGGTCTGCCGGCTGGGCTCCTCACTCATCCCGGTGGTGGAGATCCACAGCAGGTCCACGGCCCGGACGAGGTCGAGATCGACGTCGGAGGTGCGGATCTGCAGATCGGGGGCGGTGGGCTTGCGGTAGAAGTACAGCGGGAAGTCGTCGGGCGGGAAGATCTCGCAGAACGTGACCGGCGTCGGGTACTCGGTGTTGGTCACCACCTGGCTGTCGTCGACCCCGAGGTCGCGCAGCGCACGGCGGACGAAGCGGCCGAAGGGGTCGTCGCCGACCCCGGTGATGATCGAGGTGCGCCGGCCGAGCCGGGCGGCGGCGACGGCGACGTTGCCGGTGGTGCCGCCGAGGAACTTGCCGAACGTCTCGACGTCCTCGAGACCGACGCCGATCTGCAGCGGGTAGATGTCCACGCCGGCCCGACCCATGGTCAGGACCTCCGGGACTGCGGTGGGGGCGCTCATCTGTGCCTTCCGGGAACGGGGGGTTGGGTGGGTGCGTCCACCGGCGGGTGGCCGGGACGCGGGCGCCCGGTGGGCCGTCGTGGTCGACGGCCCACCGGCAGGTCACACGTTCTGCGGGAAGCCCAGGTTGAGGCCGCCGTGGCTGGGGTCGAGCCAGCGGGTGGTGATGACCTTGTTGCGGGTGAAGAAGTTGAAGCCCTCGGTGCCGTGGGCGTGGGTGTCGCCGAACAGCGAGAGCTTCCAGCCACCGAAGGAGTGGTAGCCGACCGGGACCGGGACCGGGACGTTGATGCCGACCATGCCGACCTCGACCTCGTTCTGGAACTTCCGCGCCGCTCCGCCGTCGTTGGTGAAGATGGCGGTGCCGTTGCCGTACGGGTTGTCGTTGATCATCTGCAGGCCCTCGTCGTAGGAGGCCACCCGCAGCACCGACAGCACCGGGCCGAAGATCTCGTCGGTGTAGATCGTCATGTCGGTGGAGACGTTGTCGATCAGCGTCGGGCCGAGCCAGAAGCCGTCGGCGTCGCCGTCGACGACCGGGTCGCGGCCGTCCACGACCAGGGTGGCGCCGGCCTCGGCGCCGGCGGCGACGTAGGAGGCGACCTTGTCGCGGTGCGCGCCGGTCACCAGCGGGCCCATGTCGCAGCCGCGGCGGCCGTCGCCGGTGCGCAGGGTGCCCATCCGCTCGACGATCTTGGCGACCAGCTCGTCGGCGACGACATCCACCGCGACGAGCGCGGAGATGGCCATGCAGCGCTCACCGGCGGAGCCGAAGCCGGCGTTGACGGCGGCGTCGGCGGCCAGGTCCAGGTCGGCGTCGGGCAGCACCAGCATGTGGTTCTTCGCGCCGCCGAGGGCCTGCACACGCTTGCCGGCCTTCGTGCCGGTCTCGTAGACGTAGCGGGCGATCGGGGTGGAGCCGACGAAGGAGATCGACTTGACCCGCGGGTCGGTGAGCAGCGCGTCGACGGCGACCTTGTCACCGTGCAGCACGTTGAACACCCCGTCCGGCAGCCCGGCCTCCTTCCACAGACCGGCGAGCCAGTTGGCCGTGGACGGGTCCTTCTCGCTCGGCTTGAGCACCACGGCGTTGCCGGCGGCGATGGCGATCGGGAAGAACCACATCGGCACCATGGCCGGGAAGTTGAACGGCGAGATGATGCCCACCACGCCGAGCGGCTGCCGGATGGTGGCGACATCGACGTTGGTGGAGGCGTTCTCGCTCAGCGAGCCCTTGAGCAGGTGGGCCAGGCCGCAGGCGAACTCGACGACCTCCTGGCCGCGGGTCACCTCGCCGAGCGCGTCGGAGAGCACCTTGCCGTGCTCGGAGGTGATCAGCTCGGCGGCCTCGGCCTTGCGCTCGTTGAGCAGCTCGCGGAACTTGAACAGCACCTGCGTGCGGCGGGCCAGCGACAGCGCGCCCCAGGCCGGGGCCGCCGCCGCGGCTGCGGCGATGACCGCGTCCGCGTCGGACTCCGACGCGAGGGTGACGTGCTTGGTGACCTTGCCGGTCGCCGGGTCGTACACCGGGGCGGTGCGGTCGGAGTCACCGGCGAACGGCGCGCCGTTGCTCCAGTGCGGCAGGACGGTGGGCGTCGTGGCCGTGCGGCGGGCGTCGGTCGCCTCGGGCAGGGCGTCGGGATCGGTGATGGTCGTCATGGGTCCTCCGGGGATATGCGGGAGTGCGGACGGGAAGCGCGTGCGGGGTCAGCGACCGGCGGGGCGGTGGTAGTCCCGCTGGGTCGCCTTGTTCTTGTCGTAGGCGACCTTGGCCTGCTGGGTGACGTCCAGCGTCGAGACGTCCGCGACGGGGACGTCCCACCAGCCGTCACCGGACGGCGACTGGTGCTCGAGGTCGGTGTCGACGTGCACCATGGCCGGCTCGTCGCCCGCCTTGGCCTGCTTGAGGGCCTCACGGAGCTCGTCGAGGGTCTTCGCCCGGTACACCGTGATGCCCAGGCTCTCGGCGTTGGCGGCCAGGTCAACCGGCAGGATGCCGCCGTCGAGGCGGCCGCTGTCGGCGTTGCGGTAGCGGTACTTGGTGCCGAAGCGGGCCACGCCCAGCGACTCCGACAGTGCGCCGATGGAGGCGTAGCCGTGGTTCTGCAGCAGCACCACGATGACCTTGATGCCCTCCTGGACGGCCGTGACCAGCTCGGTCGGCATCATCAGGTACGAGCCGTCGCCGACGGTGATGAACACGTCGCGGTCGGGGGCGGCCATCCGGACGCCGATGCCGCCCGGGATCTCGTAACCCATGCAGGAGAACCCGTACTCGACGTGGTAGCCCTTGCGGTCGCGGGTGCGCCACATGCCGTGCAGGTCGCCGGGCAGCGAACCGGCGGCGCAGACGACGACGTCCCGGGCCTCCATGACCTCGTCCACCGCCCCGAGCACCTCGGACTGGCCGAGGACGCCGTGCTCGGCCCCGAAGCCGCTGTGGAAGGAGGCGACGACCTCGTCGTCCCAGGCCTTCGCCCGGGCGGTGGCGTCGGCCCGGTAGGCCGCGTCGGTGGTGTGGCCGTCCAGCGCGGCCGTGAGCGCGGTCAGCGCCTGGCGGGCGTCGGCGAGCACCGGCAGACCGGCGTGCTTGACCGCGTCCAGGGAGGCGACGTTGATGTTGACGAACTGGACGTCCGGGTTCTGCCAGATCGTCCTGGACGCGGTGGTGAAGTCGGAGTACCGGGTGCCGATGCCGATGACCACATCGGCCTGGCGGGAGAAGTGGTTGGCCGCAGGCGATCCGGTGGCGCCGACGGCCCCGAGGTTGAGCGGGTGGTCGAACGGCAGGGAACCCTTGCCGGCCTGGGTCTCCCCGATCGGGATGCCGGTGGCCTCGACGAAGGTGCGCAGCGCCTCGTTGGCGTCGGCGTAGGTGACGCCGCCACCGGCCACGATGACGGGCCGCTTCGCGCCGCGGATGATCGCGGCGGCGGCCTCGACGACCTCGGGCTCGGGGATCGGCCGGCCGATGCGCCAGACCCGCTCGGCGAACAGCGCCACCGGCCAGTCGTGGGCCTCGGCCTGCACGTCCTCGGGCAGCGCGATGGTCACCGCACCGGTCTCGGCGGGGTCGGTCAGCACGCGCATCGCGCCGAGCAGCGCGGCGGGGAGCTGCTCGGGACGCCACACCCGGTCGAAGAACTTCGAGAGCGGGCGGAAGGCGTCGTTGACCGAGACGTCGTAGCCGTAGGGCTGCTCGAGTTCCTGCAGCACCGGCGAGGCGACGCGGGTGGCGAAGATGTCGCTGGGCAGCAGCAGCACCGGCAGCCGGTTGATGGTGGCCAGCGCCGCGCCGGTGAGCATGTTGGACGCACCCGGTCCGACGGAGGCGGTGACGGCGAAGGTCTCGAGCCGGTCCTGCTGGCGGGCGTAGCCGACCGCGATGTGCACCATGGCCTGCTCGTTGCGACCCTGGTGGTAGGGCAGCTCGCCCGGGCTCTCCAGCTCCGACTGCAACAGGGCCTGGCCGAGGCCGGCGACGTTGCCGTGTCCGAAGATGCCGAAGCAGCCGGCGAAGAACTTGCGGCGCACACCGTCCCGCTCGGAGTACTGCTGACCGAGGAACTTCACCACCGCCTGGGCGACGGTGAGGCGGATGGTGCCGTCCTGCGCTGCGGGCGTGTGACTCATGCCGGAGCTTCCTTTCACGAGAAAACCGGGTCTTCGAGAACAGCTGTGGTCCGGTCCGCGCCTGGCGGGCGCAGCCGGACGCGGATTCACGACGGGGAGGGCGGGAGCGGCCCGGGGACCGGACGCCGGGACGGTTGCGGCGGGGGGACGAGGCGGCCGGGGACGAACCGGGTGCGGCGGCCGGTCGATCGACCGTCCTGCCGCACACGCCGCCGCTCGGCCATGCTCACCCCTCTCCCGCGATGGCGGTGAGGTCACGCGTGGCCGGCGCCATCGCCCGCAGGGAGAACTCTTGCGGACGACGCGGTGTGATGTCAAGCTTTTGTTAGAACATGCGGACATGTCCAGCGACGGCCCGGGGAGCCACCCCGGCGCCGTCCCGGCCCCGTCCCTGCCGCGTCCCTGCCGCGGTGGACCGCGCGCGTGCGAACGCCTCCGCCGGGCGGCCGACCAGGGCCGCTGGTAGGAGAATGTAGGGCAGCGGGCGCCGACGGGCTCGGGAGAGCCGGCCGGTGCGCCGCCGGGAAGTTCGCGAACCTGTCCGCTCGTTGCACCAGCAGGTCGGCGGGACCCGGGGTGAGGACCTCGGCCCGGCCGACATCAGGCACGGCTGCCGCCGGCCGCCCGGCGACACCCGTCCGGCGCGACCGCCCGGAACGGCCCGATCCAGGAGGAAGCATGACGATCACCACGTCCGAGCCCACGACCACCGGTACCACCGTCCCCGACAGGCCGATGCTCATCGGCGGCGAGTGGGTGCCGGCGCTGTCGGGCGAGTGGAGCCAGGTGCAGTCCCCGGGTCGCCGCGGGACCGTCCTCGCCCGGGTCCCCGTCGGCGGCCCCGAGGACGCCGACCGGGCCGTCCAGGCCGCCCGCGCCGCGTTCCCCGCGTGGGCGGCGCTGCACTTCAAGGACCGACAGAAAGCGCTGCTGAAGATCGCCGACGCCCTCGAGGACGCCGCCGAGGAACTCGCGCTGCTCACCGCCGCCGACACCGGCAACGCGCTGCGCACCCAGGCCCGCCCCGAATCCCAGACCCTGGTCAGCCTGTTCCGCTACTTCGGCGGCGTGGCCGGCGAGTTCAAAGGCACCGTGCTCCCCGCCGGCGACGACCAGCTGCAGTACACCCGCCGCGAGCCCCTCGGCGTCGTCGCCGGGATCCTGCCCTGGAACTCGCCGCTGATGATCGCCGGCATGAAGACCCCCGCGTCGCTGGCCGCCGGGAACACCCTCATCCTCAAAACCGCGCAGGAAGCGCCCCTCACCATCCTCAAGATGGCCGAGATCGCCAACCGCTACCTGCCGCCCGGCGTCATCAACGTCGTCACCGGCCCCGGCCGCAGCATCGGCGAAGCGCTGCTCACCCACCCCGGCGTCGACAAAGTGTCCTTCACCGGCTCCACCGAGGTCGGCCGGCACGTCGGTGAGGTCGCCGGCAAACGCCTCGCCCACGTCTCCCTGGAACTCGGCGGCAAGAGCCCCAACATCGTGTTCCCCGACGCCGCCACCCCCGACACCATCGACGCCACCACCACCGGCGTGCTCACCGCCATGCGCTTCACCCGGCAGGGCCAGTCCTGCACCGCCGGGTCCCGGCTGTTCGTCCACGCCGACGTCTACGACGTCTTCCTCGCCGCGCTCATCGAAAAGGTCAAGCAGCTCAAGGTCGGCGACCCACTCGACGAGACCACCGACATGGGCTCCATCATCAACGCCAAGCAGTACGAATCGATCATGGACTACATCAACGACGGCAAATCCCAACCCGGCGTCCAGGTACCGCTGGACGGCGCCGACTTCGTCGGCGAAGGCCTCAACGGCTACTACCAGGGCCCCACCATCTTCGCCGCCGTCGACAACAGCTGGCGCATCGCCCAGGAAGAGATCTTCGGACCCGTCCTCGTGGCCATCCCGTGGACCGACCGCGACGAGGTCATCCGGATGGCCAACGACTCCACCTACGGCCTCGGCGCCTACATCTGGTCACACAACCTCACCGACGCACTCGACACCGCACACCGCATCCAGTCCGGCTGGGTCCAGATCAACCAGGGCGGCGGCCAGGTCATCGGCCAGTCCTACGGCGGCTACAAAGCCTCCGGCATCGGCCGCGAATTCTCCCTCGAAGGAGCCCTCGAAGGCTTCACCCAGACCAAACAGATCAACGTCAAACTGGGCTGAGACGACTTTCGGGGTGGTTCTGACCGATCACCGGGCAGAATCACCCCGCAAGTGACCCGACGGCCCGCGAGATGCCGTCCCTCCCGGTGACCGGACGAACGACTTTCGGGGTGATTGTGACCGCAGAGCGGACAGAATCACCCCGAAAGTTTCTTTTCAGCCGCCGAAGGCGATGCCGGCGTCCTCGAACTTGCCGCCGGTGGGCACGTTGTCGATGTCGGTGGCGGTGGGTGACGGGGCTCCGGTCTCGACCGCGGCCGACCAGCTGGGCGCGATCACCGCGGGGTCGATGGTCATCACCGAATAGCCGGCCACCGCACCCGCGCCGAACCCGGGCGCGAAGATCTTCACCGGCGCGTCGATGACCCCGGCGGCCACCGCGTCGGCGATGGCGATCGGGATCGACGCCGACGAGGTGTTGCCCATCGTCTCGATGTTGAAGAACAGCTTGTCCTCCGACAGGCCCGACGCCGCCGCCAGTTTCAGCACCATCGTCTTGTTGGCCTGGTGCGGCACCACCAGCTCGACGGTGCTCCACGCCGAGTCCTCGACCCCGCCCGGGTCGGGCAGCGCCTGCAGCTCCTCGATCATCTGGCCGAGGTAGCGGCCGGCCAGGTCCTTGACCTCGGGACCGTAGACGGTGATGTTGTTGTCGAACGCCGGGTTGGGCCAGATGATCGAGTTGACCTGGCTGAACGGCCCGCTGGCGTAGGTCTGCAGCAGGTCGATGTCACCGGGGTGGCCCTCCGGCGCCGGCGCGATCACCATCGCCGCGGCACCGTCGCCGAAGATCATCCGCGACGGCCGGACGGTGCCGATCTTGTCGGAGAACTTCTCCCCGCAGACCAGCAGCACCGGCCGCTCGACCTCCTGCAGCAGCCGCACGCACTCCGAGAGCCCGTACGGCAGACCGGCGCAGGCGGCGACCATGTCGACCGACGAGTGCGTCTGGTAGATGCCCAGCTGACCGGACAGCCAGGTGGCCATCGACGGCATCATCCGGTGACTGGTGCACGAGCAGAAGATCACCGCACCGATCTCCTCGGCCTTGCGCCCGGCGTGCTTGAGCGCGGCCACCGCGGCGTCCAGGGAGATCTCGGACAGGTCGCGGGTGGTGTACATCCGGGACTCGATACCGGTCTTGGAGCTGATGTCCTCGGCGCTCATCGGCGACCAGCAGTAGGCCGCGTTGCGGATGAGGTCTTCGTTGCTGCAGACGATCTCACCCTTGACCACGGCCAGCGACTCGATCCTGGGCAGCACGGCGTATTTCCTGCGGACGTCGGTCGGCGGGTACGGCCGGACCGGCTTGACCGACGGCGCGGCGGTCTGCGTGGCGCCAGGACGGGCGTCGTCACCGGAACTCTTCTTCATCCGGTTGATGAACCGCAGCACGTCGGGGTTGCGCGGCCGGAACGTCACCAGCACGTCGTCGTCGGCGAGGTCACCGACGGCCTTGAGCCGCACCTTCGAGCGGTCCCACGGGTACTGGTT
Organism: Nakamurella deserti; assembly: GCF_003260015.1. Classification (NCBI taxonomy): domain Bacteria; kingdom Bacillati; phylum Actinomycetota; class Actinomycetes; order Nakamurellales; family Nakamurellaceae; genus Nakamurella; species Nakamurella deserti. Next base: position 24,098 of record NZ_QCXS01000004.1, read on the forward strand.
GTGCAGCACCATCGACCAGCGCTGCAGCGCTTCGAGTTCAGGGATGTCGGCGTGGCAGTCGACGATGTCGTCGAAGCTGTGGGTGCCGTAGTCGGGGTCGTAGTCCTCCAGCACCAGGGTCAGCCACCCCGGGTTGGCGAGCGCCTCCGCCACGGTCGGCTTGATCGACGGCAGCGTGGTGGCGTCGTGCGTGCGGTTGCCGAACACGTCGAACAGATCGCGCCAGATGGCGTCCTCCGCGGCGGCGTCCCAGGTCGGGCCCAGCTCGTCGTAGGCCTTGGCGACCGCGCCGATCTTGGCCTCGCTGTCGTGCCAGTGGGCGACGATCGGCAGGAAGAAGTCGTCGCGGTTGCGGGGGGTGTCCCGCCACCGCACCGGTTGCTTGTCGTACATGGTCATCGCGAACCGGTTGACCCAGAACAGGTTCAGCGCGACGTCGCGCATCAGCTCGTACCGGGTGGGGTACTGGCCGGTGTCGATACGGGCCAGGATCTCGGTGCCCTTGGGGGCCTTGGTCTCGAAGTCGCGGCGGATCACCCCGTCGAGCTGGGCCTCCGTCTCGATCACCGAGAAGTCCAGATCCGGCAGGAAGTTGGACGGGAAGACGAGACGACCGTGCTGGTTCACGACGAATGGCTGCACTGACATTCTCCTAACGTCGAGCGGCCTGCGGCCGTCGGCGGCGCCTCCGGGGCAACGTCCCGGGTGGGCTGCGGACGACGACGGCAGGCGGTACGGGGGCGATCTCTGTCGAAGGCTCAGGGGTTGCGCGTCCATTATGGGCGGTGCCCGCCGGACGCGCGGATCGGGGCGCAGGCACCTCCGGGCACCCCGTTCGGCAGCACCGGACGTGACCTGCGGCGGGCGATCCGCGGTGGTGGTGAGGCCCCCGGGTGAGCATCCCGACGTCGGTGACCGACGACGTCGGCGATCCGGAGACCGTCCCGCGTCCGCGCGGGTTCCGGCGGGTTCGCGCCCGGGTGGCCGCCCACCGCCGGCGGCACCGGGCGGGACTGAGCACCCTCGGGCTGGTCTCGGCGTCACCTCGGGGGTGACCTGGTACCCGGCGGTGACGTTCTGCCGGGTCACCGTGGACATGGTGTTCTCCAGCGACATGCCCGACGGGCGCGGGCACCACGACGGGCCGGAACCCGCCGACGCCGGGGCCGAGGTGGCGCCGCCGCCCGGCTGGACGGCCGACGACACCGACCGGCTGCGCGCAGAACCGACCACCGTCGACCCGTGACGGCCCGGACCGTGGCGCCGGACCGGGCAGCCCCGGGGGGGGCCCGGCGGCCATGACGGCTCGACCGCGGAGCTCGGCTCCCGGTGGGGCTCAGCCCGCGGCGGGCTCCGGCGCCGCGTACAGCGGCAGCCGGGGATCGACGGCCTGGTCGGACCAGGTGCCACGGATCCAGCCGTGGTCGGGGTCGTCGCAGATCTTCCAGGCCCGGGTCGGCTCGGGGCCGGCCATCACGTTCAGGTAGTACATGTCGTGGCTCGGCGAGGCGATGGACGGGCCGTGCCAGCCGTGCGGGATGAGCACCACGTCGCCGTCGCCGACCTCCGCCAGGACGTCGATCGGACGCTCCTCGGTGCCGTACACGCGCTGGAAGCCGGCGCCCCTGCCGGTCGCGGCGACGGACGCGTCGGGGGCGTGGGAGCGGAAGCGGTAGTAGTAGATCTCCTCCAGCGACGACTCGACGTCAGAGGTCTCGTCGTGCTTGTGCGGCGGGTAGGACGACCAGTTCGCCGCGGGGGTGATGACCTCGCAGGCGATGAGCTTGCCGGTGTCGAACGCGCCGGGGGTGGCGAAGTTGTTGACCTGGCGGCTGCACGAGCCGGCCCCGCGCAGCTCGACGGGGACACCGGACGCGGGGCCGTAGCGGAACGGCAGCAGCTCGTCGGTGATCGCGCCGGGCAGGGCGAAGGTGCCGCTGGCCGCGCTGGTGACCTCGACGACCTCGGCGATGGGCAGGTAGGCGAAGTCGGTGACCGCGTCGAACACGCCGGACCGCCCGGCCAGGTCGAACTTCTCGCTGCCGATGCGGACGCTGCACGAGCCGGACAGCGGCAGCAGGATCATCTCCTCCAGGCCCGTCTCGAACTGCACGGTCCGTCCCGCCGTCAGGGTCAGCACCCGCAGGCTCGAGTAGCCCCACGAGGCGTCCTCGGGGGTGATGACCAGCTCGAACGGGCTGTCCGCGCCGCCGGTGGAGCCGGCCGGGACGAAGTACGGGTCGGACATGGGTACACCCTCACTGTCGGTCGCTCACGCGGGGACGCCGGGCCGGGTCGACAGGCCCGCGGCCTGCTCCGACGTCGACGGACAGACCGACGGTGAACGGAAATCGCGCCTGTCAAACGGTTGTTCGTACATACTGTCATCGGTGCGACATTGTCGCCATACTGGAACGGCCGGCCCGGGTACGTCGCCGGCGAGACCCGGAGGGTGCACCCATGACCGACCTCGTGATCGACCTCGATCGTTCCAGCCCCATCCCGCTCTACTTCCAGGTCGCCCAGGAACTCGAGAAGGCCATCACCACCGGGCAACTCGGGCCCGGGGCGAAGCTGCCCAACGAGATCAGCCTCGCCGACAACTTCGGGCTCAGCCGGCCCACCATGCGCCGCGCGATCCAGGAGCTGGTCGACAAGGGCCTGCTGGTGCGCAAGCGCGGGGTCGGCACCCAGGTCGTGCACGGCGAGGTGAGCCGGCCGGTCGAGCTCACCAGCCTGTTCGACGACCTCAGCCGCAACGGCGCCGCGCCGCGCACGACGCTGCTCACCCGCGAGGTGATCCCGGCCGACGACCGGATGGCCGGGCAGCTGGACATCGCGCCCGGCAAGGCCATCCTGCACCTGCGCCGGCTGCGCTTCGCCAACGGCGAGCCGCTGGCCATCATGGAGAATTTCCTCCCCGAGGACCTCGCCGACCTTCCCGAGAAGGACCTCGAGGAGCGCGGGCTCTACCAGATGATGCGCAGCCGGGGCATCCACATCCGGGTCGCCAAGCAGCGCATCGGTGCCCGCACCGGGACCACCGAGGAATGCCGGCTGCTGACCGAGCGCCGCAACAGCCCGCTGCTCACCATGGACCGCTCGACCTACGACGACTCCGGTCGCACGGTCGAATGGGGACACCACGTCTACCGCGCCAGCCAGTACTCGTTCGCGGTCACGCTCGTCGACCACTGAGCGGTCGCCGTCCTTCCTCGCCCGGTGACGTCCTCGCCGCGGCTGTCGGCTGCCCGCGCCGGCGTCCTGATGGCCGTCGCGTCGATGAGCTGCGTGCAGATCGGGCTGGCCGCCTCCGTCGGACTGTTCGACCGGCTCGGCGCCGCCGGCACGGCGTGGCTGCGGCTGGCCTGGGCCGGGGTGCTGCTGTTGGTGCTGGTGCGGCCGTGGCGGGTGCGGATCAGCCGGTCGTCGCTGCTGGTCTGTGTCGCGCTCGGCGTGGTCACCGCCGGGCTGACGGTGCTGTTCATGGCGGCGGTGCAGCGGTTGCCGCTGGGGACGGCCAGCGCACTGGAGTTCCTCGGCCCGCTCGGCGTCGCGGTGGTCCGCGGCCGGGCCGCCGGCCGGTGGTGGGCACTGGTGGCGGCGGTCGGGGTGCTGGCGTTGACCGAGCCCTGGCACGGTGACGCCGACCTGGTCGGAGTGCTGCTCGCGCTCGGTGCGGCGGTCTGCTGGGCCGGCTACATCCTGTTGACCCAGCGTGCCGGCGACGAGGTGAGCGGGCTGAACGCACTGGCGATCTCGATGCCGGTGGCCGGGCTCGCCGCGACGCTGGTGATCGCACCCGGTACGGCCGGCCGGCTGGACGGCGGGCTCGTCCTGGCCGGCCTCGGTCTGGCGCTGCTGCTGCCGGTCGTCCCGTTCAGCCTGGAGCTGCTGGCGCTGCGCCGACTCAGCGCCGCGTCGTTCGGCACCCTGATGAGCCTCGAACCCGCCCTCGCCGTGGTGGTGGGACTCGTCGCGCTGCGACAGGTACCGGGCTGGGTGCCGCTGATCGGCGTCCTGCTCGTGGTGGCCGCCGGGATCGGTGCCGAACGCACCGGGGCCCGCCCCGAACCGGCCGCCGGCGACCTCCCGGTGGTGGAGCCGCCACGGTCCCCGTGACCACGCGGGGCCGGCGGTGCCGCGCTCCGCGGCGGCGCCGGATCTCCGGTGCGGCTCACCCCGGTCCGTACGATCGGACCGCGGGCCGGTGGCCTGACCGAGATGGAGGAGACTGCCGTGTCCGGCGCTCGTGCGGTGCTGTGGCAGGCGTTCGTCGGCCAGCGGCGGTGGGGACTCGGGGCCGCCGGCCTGTTGATGATCTGGCAGATCTGTGAGGCGTCGGTCCCGCTGCTGATCGGCGCCGTCGTGGACGGGCCCGTCCGCACCGGCGACGGAGCGGGGATGGCGCTGGCCGTCGGCGCCCTCGCGGTGGTGTTCGGCGTGTTGACCAGTGCCGGCCGGTTCGGCGGCCGCTGGCAGGTGGCGGCGGTGCAACGGGCCGCGCACGCGGCCCGGGTCGTGCTCACCACGCACGTCCTGGTGCCCCGCGCGGGGCGGGTCCCCCGCCGCCGGACCGGGGTGCTGCTCTCCGTGGCCTCCGAGGACGCCCACCGGGTCGGTGACATCAACGGCGTGCTGCCGGCGCTGGCCGGGGCGCTCGCCTCCCTGACGGTGGCCGCCGTCGCGCTGCTGGCCATCTCGGTGCCGCTGGGCCTGATGGTGCTGCTGGGCATCCCGCCGCTGCTGCTGGTGCTGCACCTGCTGGGCAAGCCGCTGGAGCGCCGCTCGGGCGCCGAGCAGGCCGGGGCCGCCGAGGCGACCACCATCGCCACCGACATGCTCACCGGCCTGCGGGTGCTCAAGGGAGTCGGCGGCGAGGCGCCCGCCCTGGCCCGCTACCGGGCCGCCAGCCGGCGGTCGCTCGCCGCGACGCTGCGGGCGGCCCACGCCGAGTCGATCGTGGTGGGGGCGACGATCACCCTGACCGCCTCGTTCCTGGCCGCGGTGGCCCTGGTCGGGGGCCGGTTCGCCGCCGAGCGACGCATCGACGTCGGGCAGCTCATCGCCGCCGTCGGGCTCGCCCAGTTCCTCATCGGCCCGTTCAACCAGCTGGGCTACGCCGGCGCGCGGTGGGCGAAGGCGCGCGCCTCCGCCGTGCGCGTCGCCGACGTGCTCGCCGACGCCCCGGCCACCGACGCGACACCGTTGCCGCCGGAGCCGGCCCACCGGGGGCTGACCGTGCGCCGGCCCGGCTTCGAGCTGCACGTCCGGCCGGCCGAGACGGTGGGGTTGGCCGCCTCCCCCGACGTGTCCACCGCGCTGGTCGACCTGCTGGCCACCCGGGACGCCGACGACGTGGCGGTGGTCTGGAACGGCACCCGGCTGACCTCCCCGGCCGCGGCGGCGGGCGTGATCGTCGACCGGCACGACTCGCAGCTGTTCCAGCAGAGCCTGCGCGACAACCTGATCACCACCCCGGCGTCGGCCCAGCGGATCGACGCGGCCCTGACCGCCGCCGACGCCGGGCAGGTCGCCGCCACCCTGCCCGACGGCCTGGACACGGTGCTGCAGGAGCGCGGGCGGTCGCTGTCCGGAGGCCAGCGGCAGCGGGTCGCGCTGGCCCGCGCCCTCGCCGCCGATCCGGACGTCCTCGTGCTGCACGACCCGACGACCGCGGTCGACACCGCCACCGAGGAGCGCATCGCCGCCCGCCTGACGGGCATGCGTTCCGGCCGGGGAACCCTGCTCGTCACCACCAGCCCCGCCCTGCTGGCCCGTTGCGACCGGGTCGTGTTCATCGACGCCGCCGGCCGCGCCGCCCACGGCACCCACACCGAGCTGCTGCACGGCGAGCGGACGTACCGCGAGATGGTGCTCGGATGACGGCCGGCACCGAGCTGCACCTGCCGACCGCGACCACCCGGGACGCCTGGCGCACGGTCCGGGCGCTGCTCCGGCCGCGCCAGGGCCGGGCCCTGGCCACCCTGGTCCTGCTCACCGTGGCGAACGCGGTGGCGCTGCTGGCGCCGCCGCTGGTCGGGCACATCGTGGACCTGGTGCTGGCCGGCGAACCGGCGTCGGCGATCACCGTCCCGGCGGCGCTGCTGCTCGCCGTCGCCCTCGGCCAGGGCGTGTTCGGGACCCTCGGCGCGGTGCTCGTCGCCCACGTCGGCGAGGAGTCGCTGGCCGAGCTGCGCGAGACGGTGATGGCGCGGGCACTGCAGCTGCCCCTGGCGCGGATCGAGCGTGGCGGCACCGGCGACCTCGTCGCCAGGGTCAGCGGCGACGTCGCGGTGCTCGCCGGCGTGACCCGGGTCGTCGTGCCGGCGGTGACGGGGTCGGCGTTGACCGTCGGCCTGACCTTCGTCGGGCTCGCCGCGCTGGACTGGCGGTTCGCGCTGGCCGGGCTGCTGGCGGTGCCGATCCAACTCGACGCGCTGCGCTGGTACCTGCGGCGGTCCGGACCGGTGTACGCGGCCGAGCGGGTCGCCGAGGGCGCCCGTACCCAGCAGCTGCTCGACTCCCTCGGCGGCGTGCAGACGGTGCACGCCTTCGGCCTGGCCGACCAGCACGTCGGCGCGGTGACCCGGACGTCGCAGCAGGCCGTGGATCTCGCGCTGCGGGCGGCCCGGATGGCCAGCATCTTCTTCGGCCGGCTCAACTACGCCGAGTTCGTCGGGATGGCCGCCATCCTCACCGCCGGGTTCTGGATGGTCGACAGCGGTGCGGCCACGGTCGGCACCGCGACGGCGGCGGCGCTGTACTTCCACCGGCTCTTCGACCCGATCAACACCCTGCTGGCCCTGTTCGACGAGGCCCAGCAGGGGCTGGCCGGCCTCGCCCGGCTGGTCGGCGTCATCCGGACGCCGCTGCCCCCGCCGCCGGCCGCACCGGCGGCGCCGGTCGACGGCAGCCTCACCGTGGACGGCGTCGAGTTCGGCTACGCACCGGGATCGTCGGCCGTGCGGGGCGTCTCGCTCACCGTCGCCGACGGCGAGCACGTGGCGCTGGTGGGGGCGAGCGGCGCCGGGAAGACCACGCTGGCGAAGCTGATCGCCGGTGTGCACCCCGTCCGGGGCGGCCGGGTGCTGCTCGGCGGGGTCGCCCTCGACCAGATCGAGCCGCACCTGCTCCGGGCGTCGGTGGCGCTGATCTCCCAGGAGAGCTACGTGTTCGCCGGCTCGCTGGCCGACGACCTCCGGCTGGCGGCCCCGACGGCGACCGACGCCGCGCTGGACGACGCGTTGCGCCGGGTCGGCGCCGGCGACTGGTTCGACCGGCTGCCCGACGGGCTGGCCACCGCCGTCGGCGAGGGCGGGACGCCGCTGACCGCCGCGCAGTCCCAGCAGCTCGCGTTGGCGCGGCTCATCCTGGCCGATCCGCGGATGGCCATCCTCGACGAGGCGACCGCCGACGCCGGCAGCGCCGGGGCCCGCCGGCTGGACGCGGCGGCGGTCGAGGCCCTGCGCGGACGCACCGCGTTGATCGTCGCCCACCGGCTGTCACAGGCGGTGACGGCCGACCGCATCGTGGTGATGGACGACGGCCGGATCGTCGAGACGGGAACCCACGACGCCCTGATCACCACGGGTGGGCCGTATGCGGCGCTGTGGTCGTCGTGGTCACGGGCCCGGCGGGTGGACTGACCGCGTTTGTGCAGATGTCAGAACAAAGCTTGACATCCGCCGCCGGCGTCCGACAGGGTTGACGCACCGGGCGACGACGTCGGTGGATCCGCCTCCGGACACTCCGCCCGCGAGGAGATGCGATGCCACTCGTCCGGATCGACCTGCAGGCCGGCCGCACCCCGGCCGAGGTGCGCCGCCTCGCCGACGTCGTGCAGGACGTGATGCTCGAGGTCTTCGCCGCCCCGCCCGGCGACCGGTACCAGATCGTCACCGAACACCCGCCCGGCCGGATCATCGTCGAGGACTCGGGCCTGGGTCTGGAGCGGACCGACGGGATCACCGTGGTGCAGATCGTCCAGCAGGGCCGCGACCGCGCACAGAAGGAGCGGGCCTACGCTGCCCTGGCGCAACGGCTGGAATCCGAGTGCGGCGTCCGCCCCGCCGACCTCATCGTCTCGGTCACCGGCAACAGCCGCGAGGACTGGTCGTTCGGTCTCGGCCGTGCGCAGTTCCTCACCGGGGAGCTCTGACCCCCGCGGGGCCCCACCCGTACCTGACTCGAGAACCCGAGGCACCGATGGACCGCCGCCGCCGCGCGACCGCGTTGCTCGTCGCCGGCACGTTCTTCATGGAGAACCTCGACGGCACCATCATCGCCACCGCGGCACCGGCGATGGCGCGGGCGTTCGGCGTGCAGTCCAGCGACATCGGCATCGCCATCACGGCGTACCTGCTGACCATGGCGGCGCTGATCCCACTGAGCGGCTGGATCGCGCACCGCTTCGGGGTCCGCCGGGTGTTCCTCACCGCGATCACCGTGTTCACCGTCGCGTCGGCGCTGTGTGCGGCCGCACCCACCCTGCCGATGCTGGTCGCCGCCCGGGTGCTGCAGGGGGTGGGCGCGGCCATGATGGTGCCGGTCGGACGGCTGGCGGTCCTCACCGGCATCGACCGGAGCGAGGTGATCCGGGCCATCGCGCTGCTCACCTGGCCGGCCCTCGTCGCTCCGGTCATCGCGCCGGCGCTCGGCGGCTTCTTCGCCACCTACCTCGGCTGGGAATGGATCTTCCTGGTCAACGTGCCGCTCGGGGCGGTGGCGTTCGTGGTGGCGCTGCGGGTGGTGCCGACCGGGGATGGCGTCCGGCCCGCGGGCCTGGACTGGTGGGGGCTGGTGCTGACCTGCACCGCCGTCGCCGCGCTCGTCACCACCGCCGACCTGCTCGCGGCCGAGGCCGACCGCCGGGGGCTCACCGCGGCGTTGGGCGCGGCCGGCGTGGTGCTGCTGGTGCTGGCGGTGCGGCACCTGCTGCGCGCCCCGCACCCGCTGCTGGACCTGACCCTGCTGCGGATCCGCACGTTCCGGGTGCCGCACGGCAGCGGCGGCCTGTACCGGCTGACCATCAGCGCGGTGCCGTTCCTGCTGCCGCTGATGTTCCAGGACGCGTTCGGGTGGTCGGCGGTCCAGGCCGGGTCGATGGTGCTGTTCGTGTTCCTCGGCAACGTCGCGATCAAACCGGCGACGACCTGGATGCTGCGCACCTTCGGCTTCCGCCGGGTGCTGGTGGCGGCCACCAGCGGCGCCGCGCTGAGCATGGTGCTGGCCGGTTCGCTGACCGCCGGGATGCCGCTCTGGCTGGTCGCGGCGGCGCTGACCTTCGGCGGCGTGGCCCGCTCGATCGGCTTCACCGCCTACGCCACCATCACCTTCGCCGACATCGACGCCCCCCGGGTGTCACAGGCCAACACGCTCTCGGCGACCATCCAGCAGATCGCCGCCGGCTTCGGGGTCGCCGTCGGGGCGGTCGCGCTCCGGCTCGGGGACGCGGTGACGGGCACCGGGGGGGACCCCGCCGCCGTCGGCCCGTACCGCTTCGCCTTCTTCGTCCTGGCGGCGCTGACCGTGATCGCGGTGGTCGACGCCGTCCGGCTGGACCCGGCCGCCGGGTCGTCGCTGCGGCCGGTGCGCTGAGCTCTCGTACCCCCGCACCCGAGGCGCCTAGAACGTTCTAGGACGTCGGTGCTAGCGTGAGCTCCGCAGCCGGTCGTCGTGTCGCCGCCCGGCCCCACCCGCCACCCACTCACAGGAGAGTGCCCATGACGCAACGGATCGGCATCATCGGCGCGGGCATCATGGGGGCCGACCACGCCCGCACGGTGCACCGCTTCGTCAGCGGCGCCACCGTCGAACTGCTCGCCGACCTCGATGCGGACCGGGTGACCGCCGCCGCCGACGCGGTCGGGGCCCGGGCGACCGTCGATCCGCTCGCCGTCATCGCCGATCCCGCGGTCGACGCCGTCCTCATCGCCTCCCACGACTCGACCCACGCCGCCCTCGTCCGCGCCTGCCTGGACGCCGGGAAGCCGGTGCTCTGCGAGAAGCCGCTGGCACCGACGCTGGGCGAGTGCCTGGACGTGGTCGCGGCCGAGAAGGCCGTGGTGGGCGACGGTCCCGGCCTGGTCACCCTCGGCTTCATGCGCCGCTTCGACCCGGGGTACGTGCAGATGCGCCGGGACATCGTCGACGGGGCGATCGGCCGGCCGCTCATCGTGCACTCGGTCGGCCGTGGGGTCACGTCCGGTCCAGGGGCCGACGACGAGCTGCTCATCACCGGATCGGCGGTGCACGACTTCGACATCGTGCCCTGGCTGCTCGGGTCGCCGGTCGTCGAGGTCAGCTGGCACGCCCCGGCGCCGAGTTCGCTGGCCGGCTTCCAGGACCCGCAGATGATGCTGCTGCGCACCCAGGACGGCGCGCTGAGCACGGTGGAGAACTTCCTCAACGCCCGGTACGGCTACGACATCCGCTGCGAGGTCGTCGGTGAAACCGGCAGTCTCACGTTGGCCGAGCCGGCCCGGGTGGTCCGCGACCGCGAGCTGTCGCACGGCATCGGCTACGCCCGGGACTGGCGGCCGAGGTTCGCCGACGCCTACCGGCTGGAGCTGCAGGCGTGGGTCGACGGCCTCGACACCGGCACCCCGACCACGCTGGCCACCGCGGCCGACGGGCTCCAGGCCAGTGCCGTCGCCACCGCGGTGATCACCTCGATGCGTGAGGGCGGCCGGACCGTGCGCGTCACCACGGACGTCCGGTGACCCGGGCGCTGCCCGCGTCGCGGGTCCCCGACCCGCGATCCGCGCCGTCGCTGCGCTGGGGGATCATCGGCACCGGTTGGATCGCCGAGCGGTTCGTCGCCGCTCTGCAGGCCTCCACCACCCAGCAGGTCGTCGCGGTGGCGTCCCGCGGCCTCGACCGGGCGACCGCCTTCGCCGAGCGGATGGGCATCCCCGCCGCCTTCGGCAGCTATCAGGACCTGGTCGCCGCCGACACCGTGGACGTCGTCTACGTCGCCACCGAGCACGTCGCGCATCTGGACTGCGCCCGGACCGCGATGCGGGCGGGGAAGCCGGTTCTGGTGGAGAAACCGCTGGCGATCAACGCCGACCAGGCCCGCGAGCTCGCCGCGCTGGCCGACGCGCACAACGTGTTCTGCATGGAGGCGTTCTGGACGACGGCGCTGCCCAAGTTCGACGTCATCCGCCAGATCCTGGACACCGGCATGCTCGGTGAGCTGCAGACGGTGATGGCCGACAACGGCGAGGACCTCACCGGGCACCGCCGGGTGATGGACCCGGCGCAGGCCGGCGGGCCGATGCTGGACCTCGGCACCTACGTCTTCGGACTGGCCCACTGGGTACTCGGACCGCAGCGGCTCGTCGGGGCGAAAGGCACCGATCATCCGTCCGGCATCAACGGTCAACTGTCGGCGATCCTGGCCGACGACGCCGGCCGGCAGAGCGTGCTGCACACCTCGGTGCTCGGCAACACCCCGGTGACGGCGTTCGTCGCCGGTTCGGCGGCCACCCTCGTCTTCACCGACCCGTTCTACCGGCCGGGGTCGTTCGAGGTTCGCTTCGTCGACGGCGAGGTGCTGCGCTACGAGGAGGCGGCCGGCGCGCACGAGGCGCTGTTCTGGCAGGCCTGCGAGGTCGCGCGGTGCGTCGCCGCGGGCCGGCTCGAATCACCGGTCCGACCGCTCGCGGCCTCCATCGCCACCCTCGAGCAGATGGACGAGGTCCGCGCGGCCCTGGGGATCCGCTTCCCCGGCGAGTGACGCCGCGCCCCGGGCCCGATCGCCTCGTCCGCCCGCGTCCACCGGTTCCCGGCGGACCGTCGCCGGACCGGAAGACGCAGGTCGGACCCGGGGCCTGGGTGGAACGCGGCCGGGGTCAGGCGGCGCGGGCGGCGTCCAGCAGCGGCGAGACGGCCGCGGTGAGTGCACCGAGCTCGTCCAGCAGCGCGTCGGCGGCGGAGTTCTGCTCCGGCGTGGGAACGAAGGCGCCGTCGATGATCTGCCGCTGCGGGCCCGCCAGCGCGACGGCAGCAGCCGTGGGGTACATGCGCAACGCACTGACGACCGGCTTCAGTGCCTGCACCGCACGCAGACCACCGGACGCTCCGCCGTAGCTGACGAAGCTGACCGGCTTGTGGGCCCACTCGCCGTGGAGGAAGTCGATGGCGTTCTTCAAGGCGCCGTTGACGCTGTGGTTGTACTCGGGATGCACGAACACCACCGCGTCGCCGCGGTCGACCGCCGCGCTCCACGCCTTGGTGTGGGGCTGGGTGTAGTTGCGGCTCTTCGGGTGGTGGGGCTCGTCGAAGACCGGCAGCGCGAAATCGGCGACATCGAGCACCTCGACGTCGAAACCACCCTGCTGACGGGCCCTCTCGGCGAACCAGGCGGCCATGACCGGGCCGATGCGGCCCGGTCGGGTGCTGCCGATGATGATCTGCAGAACGGGTGCGGACATGGTGTCTCTCCTGGGGGCGTGGCGGATGGGAAAGGTGGGCGACGCTGCCCCGGTGGTGCGGATGCTGCTGTGGGCCGCTACGTCACGGCCGTGGTTGGCTCGGCGCCGGACGGCTCGATCCACCGGTGCGCCCAGGTCGTCAGCGCGTCCATCACCGGCGCGAGCTCGAGCCCGCGCTCGGTCAGGCGGTACTCGACGACCAGCGGTGAGGTCGACACGACCTGTCGATCCACGACGGACGCCGCTTCGAGTTCACGCAGCCGCTGGGCGAGCATCGTGTCGCTGATGCCCGGGATCGCCGCCTTGATGCCGGCGAACCGGTGCTGACCGGTGAAGAGTGCCCGCAGGATGGCGCCCGACCAGCGGGCCCCGATCAGCTCGACCGCCCGGTGGAACCGGACGCAGACGGGGTGGACGACAGGCACTCACTCAGGATACCTGAGCAACTCAGGAAACCTGAGTGACAGGGTCAGCTCGACGACCGTGAGGTCGGTCTCCCCGGGTCCGAAGGGGACCCGTCCCCCGCGGACAGGACGGCCTCGACGGCCACGTCCTCGTCCCGGGAGCCGGCGGCCAGCGCGTCCCGGGCGACCCCGTCGACCTCGGGGTCGTCGGCCGCCGCCCCGGTGGTGGCACCACCGGTCCGGGCCACCGCGTCCGCGACGATCGTCCGGGTGGCGGCGCCGGCACCGCCGCGCGAGCGCTGCAGGTCGGTGACGCCCGGCAGCACCCCGGTGCTGCACAACTCCGCGCTGACGTCCCGCAGCTTGATGTTCAGGTGCTGCGACATCCGCAGCAGCACCGTGAACGCCGCGTCGGCGGTGATGCCGAAGCGTTCCATCAGGATGCCCTTGGCCTGCCCGATGATGTCGCGCGAACCCAGCGCGACCACGATGTTGCGGTGCCGGGCGGCACCGGCCAGGGCGATGCTGGCGTGCGCGGCGAAGACGCGGGCGAGCTCGCGCGTCTCCTCGTTGAACGCGCCGGGCTCGGTGGCGTGCAGGCTGAGCGAACCGCGGATGCTGCCGTCCCCGGTGAGCGGGGTGCACACGATGCTGCGGACGCCGATCGGCGCGACGGTGGTGGCGAACGACGGCCACCGGTCGTCGGCCAGGACGTCGGAGATCAACACCTGGTCGCCACCCTCGGCGACGTTGAGGCAGGGTCCCTCGCCGGTGGCGTTCTGCGCCTCCAGGACGGGACCGGCGAACGCGCCGCTGGACGACTGCCCGGCCAGCCGGTTCCGGCCGGCCAGCGTCGACACCGCGGCCGACTCGACACCGGGGATCAGCTCGACGGCCGCGGACACGATGAAGTCCAGGGACTGGACCTCCTCGGAGAGGTTCTGCTGGATGGCCCGGGCGAGACTGCCCAGACCATCGGCGAACGCGAGCTCGCCGAGCGGCATCGCGTCGCCGCGGTCCATCGTTTCGGACACGCCACACTCCCAGGATCGACGGTGGGCGGGCTCGGGGTGTGAACCGTTCCACCGGTAGTCATGATGCCACCGACGGACGCATCCGCCGTGCCGGGCGGCGCCCCCGAGCGGGTGGCCGGGGGCTGCCGCCGGACGGGTGTCGGACGGGTCAGACGCCGCGCTGCTGCGGGGTCGACTGCGCGACGAGCGCGGGATCGCGGCGGACGACGTCGCCCAAGGCGGTGTCGATGCGGGTCAGCGCCTCATCCGGGATGGTGACGCCGGCGGCCTTGACGTTCTCGGCGACCTGCTCCGGCCGGGACGCCCCGACGAGGGCGGCGGCGACGTTGCGGTTCTGCAGCACCCACGCGACCGCGAGCTGGGCCATGGTCAGGCCCAGCTCGTCGGCGATCGGGCGCAGCTGCTGGACGGCGGTGAGCACCCGGTCGTCCATGAAGCGGCTGATCATGGTGGCGCCGCCCTTGGTGTCCCCGGCGCGGGAACCCTCCGGTGCCGGCTGTCCGGGCAGGTACTTGCCGGACAGCACCCCCTGCGCCACCGGCGACCAGACGATCTGGCTGAGGCCGAGGTCCTCGCAGGTCGGGACCACCTCGTCCTCGATGACGCGCCACAGCATCGAGTACTGCGGCTGGCTGGAGACCAGGGAGATGCCGAGCTCCTTCGCCCAGGAGACACCCGCCCGGATCTGCTCCGGGGTCCACTCGCTGACACCGATGTAGTGCGCCTTGCCGGCGTGGACGATGTCGGCGAACGCCCGCATCGTCTCCTCGAGCGGGGTGAACGTGTCGTAGCGGTGCGCCTGGTAGAGGTCGACGTAGTCGGTCTGCAGGCGACGCAGCGAGGCGTCGATGCTCTCCATGACGTGCTTGCGCGACAGACCCGTGTCGTTCTTGCCCTTGGGGTCGGGCCCGACCGGCCAGTACACCTTGGTGAAGATCTCCAGCGACTCGCGCCGCTGGCCCTTCAGCGCGGCGCCGAGGACCTCCTCGGCGCGACCGTTGGCGTAGACGTCGGCGGTGTCGAAGCTGGTGATGCCCTCGTCGAGGGCGGCGTGCACGCACTGGGTCGCGACGTCGTTCTCCACCTGGGAACCGTGGGTGAGCCAGTTGCCGTAGGTGATCGCGGAGATCTGCAGGCCGGAGTTACCGAGGTATCTGAATTCCATGACCTGAGCATGTACCCGTCCGGGCGGTGCCGTCACACCGCGGGTCGTGCGACGGCCCCACCTGCGGCTCCACCGGCCGCGGGATCGGATGGGTGGAGCCGCGCCGCGGGACCGGACCAGCGGATCACCGACCGCGGGACCGGACCAGCGGGAAGCCGGCCGCGGGACCGGACCAGCGGGAAGCCGGCCGCGGGACCGGACCAGCGAAAAAGCCGACTTCAGGAGCGGACCAGCGAAGAAGCCGACTGCTGACCGCGGGATCACCGACCGCAGGATCGCCGGATCGTTGACGGGCTATCCGGCGACCAGCCGACGCCGGATCGCGGCGGCGCTGCCCTCCGGCGCGCTCAGCACCACGCGGGTGTGGGCACCGGTCTGCGCCGGGTATCCGCGGTAGCGGCCGCGCAGGTCGCAGACGGTCTGGCCGCGGCTGGGGCCGTGGGCGGCGTCGACGTCCACGCGCACCGTCGGGGCGAGCGTCGGGACCACCTCGCCGACGGCGATCGCGGCGGCCAGCGGATCGTGCAGCGCACAGTGCCGGTCACCGAAGACGCTGAGGTAGAACGCGAAGTAGTGGTCGAGCATCTCCCCGAGCGCGACGGGGACGGGGCGTCCGTCGGCGAGCAACGCCTGCCGGTCGTCCTCGTCGAAGCGGTGGAACATGGTGACGTCCAACGGGACCAGCGTGATGTCCCAGGCAGCGGCCATCACGTCCGCGGCGGCCTCTGGGTCGTTGCCGATGTTGGCCTCGGCGACGGCGGTGATGTTGCCCGGCACCAGAGCGGCGCCGCCCATGATCGTCACGTGCGCCACCAGGTCGGGCAGGCCCGGCTCCAGGCGCAGCGCCTCGGCGAGGTTGGTCAGCGGCGCGACCGCGACCACGTGCAGCTCGCCGGGGTGCCGACGGGCCATCTCGACGAGCAACTCGGCCCCCGAGGCCGGTACGGGCGACAGGCCCGACGGTGGCAGGGTCACGTTGCCGATGCCGTTGTCACCGTGCACGTGCGGAGCTCCGCCGCGGTAGCGCCCGGCCTGGGGATCGTGGTTGCCGACGGCCACCGGGATGTCGCCGCGACCGGCGAGGGCGAGCAGGTCCAGGGTGTTGCGGGCACCACCGGCGGCGTCGATGTTGCCGCTCACGGTGGCGATCCCGACCAGGTCGATCTCCGGCGAGTGCAGCAGGTAGACCAACGCGAGGGCGTCGTCGATCCCGGTGTCGCAGTCGAGGAACATCGGGACGGGCGTGGTCATCGGGGGCCTCTCGGGTTGCTGAACGGACTGTCGCACCCTAGCGATCGGCCGTCCCCGTCCGGCACCGCCGGGCTCCTACTGCAGCGCCAGGTCGGTGAAGCGGCTGTAGTGCAGCTGGTGGGCGACGGCGACGGTCATGGTCTGGCCGTTGCGGTGCTTGGCCACGATCAGATCGGCCTCCCCTGCCCGGGGGTCGTCGGACTCGAAGACGTCGGGGCGGTGCACCAGGATGACCATGTCTGCGTCCTGCTCCAGCGAGCCGGACTCCCGCAGGTCGGAGAGCATGGGCCGCTTGTCGGTGCGCTGCTCGGGACCACGATTGAGCTGCGAGATGGCGATGACCGGCACTTCCAGCTCCTTGGCGAGCAGCTTCATCTGCCGGGAGAACTCCGACACCTCCTGCTGCCGGGACTCCACCTTCTTGCCGGAGCTCATCAGCTGCAGGTAGTCCAGGACGATCAGCTTCAGGTCGTCCTTCTGCTTCAGCCGCCGGGCCTTGGCCCGGATCTCCATCATCGTCATGTTGGGCGAGTCGTCGATGAACAGCGGCGCGTCGGAGATCTCGCTCATCCGCTTGACGATCTTCTGCCAGTCCTGGTCCTGCATCTTGCCGGACCGCATCTGCGACAGCTTGATGCCCGCCTCGGCCGACAGCAGACGCATGGTGATCTCGGTCTTGCTCATCTCCAGGGAGAAGATGACGCTGGTCAGGCCGTGTTTGACCGACGCGTTGCGGGCCACGTCCAAGGCGAGCGTGGACTTACCCACGCCGGGCCGCGCCGCGATGATGATCATCTGGCCGGGGTGGAAACCGTTGGTCAGGGTGTCGAGATCGGTGAAGCCGGTGGGCACCCCGAGGGAAAGGCCGCCGCGGCTCTGGATGGCGTCGATCTCGTCCATGGTCGGCCCGAGGAGCTCCTCGAGGACGACGTAGTCCTCGGTGGTGCGGCGCTCGGCGACCTTGTACATCTCCTGCTCGGCCCGGTCGACGATCTCGTCGACCTCGCCGGAGCCGGCGTCCCCCTCGGCGCCGCCGTAACCGAGCTGGGCGATGCGGGTGCCGGCCTCGACCAGCCGCCGCAGCACCGCCTTCTCACCGACGATCTGGGCGTAGAACCCCGCGTTCGCCGCGGTCGGGACCATCGCGGTCAGGTGGTGCAGGTAGACCGAACCACCCACGCGCGGCAGCAGGCCGGCGCGCTCGAGTTCGGCCGACACGGTGATCGGGTCGGCCGGCTCCCCGCGGGAGTACAGATCGAGGATCGCGTCGAACACGTGGACGTGCGCCGGCTTGTAGAAGTCGGCCGAGGTGAGCACCTCGAAGACGTCGGCGATGGCGTCCTTGGACAGCAGCATGCCGCCGAGCACCGACTGTTCGGCCGGCAGGTCCTGCGGTGGTTGCCGGTCGAACGGGACGGCCGCCGGCGCCGAGGCGTTCCGGGGCTTCCACTGTTCGTCCGCTGCCATCCGGGTCCCCTCGGTTCGGTGTCACACCCCTCGCGGGAGGGGTACAGGTGTTCTATCGGATGCCACCGACAGTGCCGGCCGACCGCTGCCCGGTCGGCGACCGGCGGTCTTCGGCGGGACGGCGGACGGCTTCCGGCGAACCGTCGGGCGACCTCGTGCGACGCAGTTGCGAACCTAGGTCCGATAGCCGTTCGCGCCCAACTCCGTGTGTTGATCGACGCGTGGATGGGCTGGGGACAGAGCTCCCGGCGGCGGGCCAAGCACATGTGTCCCCATGTGCACAACTTGGGGACAACTGCGAGGGGTTCCCGTGTCGTCGCAGGTCAGGGTGCGTGATCGGGCTGTGACCTGTGTGGACAGAATATGTTCGGCGCCGCACGGCGTTTCGCGCGAAACGCCGTGTCGGGCGTGTCGGCGGCGGTGACGTACCGTCACGACATCGGCCGCGGTGCCACCCGACCGGGGTATCGACATCACGGCCGGGAGCCGGGAAGGGCAAGCCGGTGGCGTCTTGCTGACCGGCTGTGAGCATGGTCGACTACGGACCACCCGGAGCCGGGAGACGACACACCTGGAGGTGCACCGTGCCGCTGCAGTGGGAACAGGTGGTGGTCGACGCCGCCGATCCGGTCACCCTCGGACGCTGGTGGGCCGCCGCCCTCGACTGGGTCGTGGTCAACGACGACCCCGACGAGTTCGAGATCCAGCCGTCCCCGGGCCGGCTCCCCGGGCTGATCTTCGTCCCGGTCGCCGAGCCCCGGACGGTCAAGAACCGGATGCACCTGGACTTCCGGCCGCAGGACCGGGACGCCGAAGTGGACCGGCTCCGGGCGCTCGGCGCCACCCTCGCCGACGTCGGCCAGGGCGACGTCAGCTGGGTCGTGCTGGCCGACCCCGAGGGCAACGAGTTCTGCGTCCTCAGCGGCCGACCGGCGACCGACGACTGAGAGATGTCGACCCGGATTCAGCCGACCGGGAGCCGACGACCGCGAGACGTCGACCGAGAATCGTCACAGTCGGCGGAGCCGGCCCGCACGGGAACCGGTGTCCGGGGGTGGCCTCGCCCCAGGCCTCGGGCCCGGGTGTGAGCGGTGCCTCAGCCCCGCCCCGTTCCACACTCCGGTGCGCCCCCGTCGGCCCGCATCACCGCGTCGACGACCAGGGGCCCGTGGGCCAGGGCGGCGTCGTTGTGGTCCGCACCCGGTACCGCCACCACCCGGGCGCCCGCCGCGGCGGCGACCGCGAGGCTCTGGGCGGGATCCACGAGACTGTCCCGCTCGCCGTGGACGACGGTCACCGGGACGTCCAGCGACCCCACCGCCCCGTGCACCGGGAAGGTGTCCCACAGCATGCGGCGCACCGGCAACCGCGGGAACTGCGCCGCGGCGACGGCGGCCAGCTCGGTGAACGGCGACCGCAGCACCACCGCCGCCGGCGAAAACCGCCGGGCCAGCGCGACCACCACGGCGCCGCCCAGACTCTCCCCGAAGTAGGTGAGCCGGTGGCCGGGCACCTCGGCGCGCAGGAACTCCACCGCAGCGGTCGCGTCCCGTAGCAGCCCCGGCTCGTCCGGCGCGCCCGGGTTGCCGCCGTAGCCGCGGTAGTCCAGCAGCAGCACGCCCGGACCCCGCCCACCCAGCGCCCGGGCCAGCGCCGCCCGGTCGGCGCGGGACCCGGCGTTGCCGGGCGCGACGAGCACCGTCCGGGCGCAGCCGGCGGCCGCCGGCAGGTACCAGGCGTCCAGGGCGAGGCCGTCCGCCGTGTGCAGCACCACGTCGCGGGCACCGGGAACCGCCGCGGCCGCCGGACCGGGGCGGGTGGTGCCGGGCTGGAAGACGATGCGCCGCTGCAGCAGCCACAGCGCGGCCACCGGCACCAGCAGGACCGTCACGAGCGTCACCGCGGTCAGCACGACGCGCCGGCGCACCCGGGGGCGGGCCCTGTCCATGTGGTCACGGTAGCCGCGGTCCGGTCGTCCCGGGCCGCCGACCAGGGCCCCCTGGAGTACCCGTTCCGGGTGGGTCGACCGGCCCGGAACTCACGTCCTGCAAAGTCCGCGACCGGGGATTGCACGCGACGGAGGTCGTAACACGACCGCAAACCATCACTCCTAGCGTCTGCGCCAACGAGCCAGGGGCACTGATAACGGTGTCCACTCCCCCGACGGAAGAGTTCCCGTGACCACTGCATCCCGTTTCCCCTCCGGTCGACTGCTCGCCATCGTCGCCACCTCGACCTTCCTGCTCGCCGCCTGCGGGGGCACCGGCGAGAGCGACACCACCTCCCCCAGCGGTCCCGCCCCGGCCGGCCCGGTCGCCTCGGCGGGCGGTGCCGCCACGTCCGCCGGCTCCGCCGCGGCACCCGCCCCGTCCGGATCGGTCGTCGACGCCGCCGCCGCGCTGGTCCCCGCCGACATCCGCGAACGCGGCACGCTCGTCGTCGCCACCGGCGAGGGCTATCCGCCGTTCGAGTTCTACGCCGAAGGTGACACCACCAACCTGCAGGGCGTCGACCCCGAGCTGGTGTCGGCCGTCGCCGGCGCGCTCGGCCTGCAGCCGGAGCTGCAGATCCTCAAGTTCGACGGCATCATCCCCGGCCTGCAGGGCGGCCGCTACGACATGGCCGCCGCGGCCATGGGCGTCACCGCGGAGCGCAACGAGGTCGTGGACTTCGTGACCTACTTCGAGGGCGGCACCTCGATCATGACCCCGGCCGGCAACCCGCAGAACCTCAGCCTGGAGAACCTCTGCGGGCACCGCATCGCCGCCCAGAAGGGCACCATCTACGCCGACAACTACCTGCCGAAGTTCTCCGCCGACTGCACGGCCAAGGGTGAGCCGGAGATCATCGTCGACATCTATCCGGACGCGGCCCAGACCAACCTCGCGGTCGGCAGCAACCGGGCCGACGCGGTCGTGTCCGACTTCGGCCCGCTGGCCTACACCGCCCAGCAGTCCGACGGCCAGTTCTTCGTGCTCGACGCCAGCTACGACCCGGCGCCGTACGGTTTCGCCCTGCCCAAGGGCTCCGAGCTCGCCCCGGCCGTGGAGGCCGCACTCGAGGCGGTCATCGCCGACGGCACCTACCAGCAGGTGCTGGAGAAGTGGGACGTCACGACCGGCGCGATCGACGACCCGACGATCTCCCGTGGCTGACCCGGCCGGCCTGACGGGGGGCCGCCCACCGACCGGCGCCGAACTGCCCGGGGAGGTCGTGAGCCTGCGGCATCCCGGGCGGTGGGTGGCCGTCGCGGTGGTCGTGGTGCTGGCCGTCGTGGTCGTCACCTCGCTCATCACCAACGAGAACTACCGCTGGGACGTCGTCTTCCGGTACTTCACCAGTGCCGGCATCCTCGACGGGCTGCGCAACACCCTGCTGCTGACGCTGCTCGCGATGGTCGTCGGCCTCGTCCTCGGCATCGTGCTGGCCGTCGCCCGCGACTCCAAGAACCCCATCGTGTCGGGTGCGGCGCTGCTGTACATCGGCTTCTTCCGGGGCACGCCGCTGCTGGTGCAGTTGATCTTCTGGTTCAACCTGTCGGCGCTGTACCCGACCCTCGGGCTGGGCATCCCGTTCGGTCCGACGTTCGTCTCCGGCAGCGCCAACGACCTCATCACCCCGCTGACCGCGGCGGTGCTGGGACTGGGCCTGAACGAGGCGGCGTACATGGCCGAGATCGTCCGGGCGGGCCTGCAGTCGGTGGACAGCGGGCAGACCCAGGCGGCCCAGGCGCTGGGCATGACCGGGCGGCAGGTCTTCCGCCGCATCGTGCTGCCGCAGGCGTTGCGGGTGATCATCCCGCCGACCGGCAACGAGACCATCTCGATGCTGAAGACGACGTCCCTGGTCAGCGTGATCGCCCTGCCCGAGCTGCTGTTCGCCGCCCAGGTCATCTACTCCCGCACGTACCAGGTGATCCCGCTGCTGATCACGGCGAGCCTGTGGTACCTCATCCTCACCACGGTGCTGACCGTCGGGCAGACGTTCCTGGAGCGGCGCCTGCGCCGGGGCGACAGCCACGCCCGCGGCCGCACCCGGCGCGACCGCACGGACCCGGCGGACACCGCCGGCCCCGATCCGGCCGGCGACGACGTGCCGGCGGTCGAGACCGTCGGCCGGGGGGAGACCCGATGAGCAGCCCGACGCACACCCCGGCCGGCGACACTCCCGAGCCGATGCTCGTCGCCCGCGGGGTCCGCAAGTCCTACGGCAGCCACGAGGTGGTCCGGGGCATCGACCTGGAGGTGCGGGCCGGCGAGGTGGCCTGCCTGCTCGGGGCGTCCGGCTCCGGCAAGAGCACCTTCCTGCGGTGCATCAACCACCTGGAGAAGATCGACGCCGGCTGGATCAGCGTCGACGGTGAGCTCGTCGGCTACCGCCGGCACCGGGGGAAGCTGTACGAGCTCAAGGACCGAGAGATCGCACAGCGGCGCAGCGAGATCGGCATGGTCTTCCAGCAGTTCAACCTGTTCCCGCACCTGAGCGTGCTGGACAACCTGATGGAGGCCCCGCTGCGGGTTCGGCGCGAGTCCGCCGGACCGGTCCGCGAGCGGTCGATGGCGCTGCTGGACCGGGTGGGGCTGGCCGACAAGGCCGGCGCCTACCCCCGGCAGCTGTCCGGCGGCCAGCAGCAGCGGGTGGCGATCGCCCGGGCCCTGGCCATGCAACCCAAGTTGATGCTGTTCGACGAGCCGACGTCCGCGCTGGACCCCGAACTCGTCGGAGACGTCCTCGACGTCATGCGCGACCTCGCCGCCGAGGGCATGACGATGGTCGTCGTCACCCACGAGATCGGCTTTGCCCGGGAGGTCGCCGACAGCGTCGCCTTCCTCGACGGCGGGGTCATCGTCGAGCACGGCCCGCCGTCGCAGGTCTTCGGCGACGCCGCCCATCCACGGACCAGGTCGTTCCTGGCCCGCGTCCTGTAGTCACACCCCGTACCGGCCAGCGAGAGAGAACGGCAACGCACGATGGAACACGTCGATCATGTGGTGGTGGGGCTGGGTGCCCTCGGCAGCGCCACGGTCTACCAGCTGGCCGCACGGGGCGCGGACGTGCTCGGGCTCGAACAGTTCGAGCTCGGGCACGTCCGGGGCGCCTCGCACGACACCTCCCGGATCATCCGACGGGCCTACGACCGGCCGGAGTACGTCCGGCTGGCCGACTCGGCCTACCGCGACTGGGCCGACTTCGAGGCGGTCAGCGGGGAGCGGTTGGTCACCCGCACCGGTGGCCTGTACTTCTGTCCCGCCGACGCCCCGGTCCCGGCCGCGCACTACCTGGACAGCCTCCTGACGTGCGGGGTCGAGCACGAGGCGCTGGACCCGGCGACGGTGCGGCAGCGGTTCCCCCAGTTCGACGTGCCCGACGGCGTGACCACCGTGTGGACGCCCGACTCCGGCATCGTGCACGCCTCCCGTTCCGTCGCCGCGCTGCAGATGCAGGCCCGGATGCGCGGCGCCCGGTTGCGGGACCGGTGCGCGGTGACCGCGCTCGAGGAGGACGCCGACGGCGTCGTCGTGCAGACCGCCCAGGGGCCGGTGCACGCCGGCAACGTGGTGCTGTGCACCGACGCCTGGACCAACCGGCTGCTCGCCCCCCTCGGGGCGCAGGTACCGCTGCGGGTGATGCAGGAGCAGGTCACCTACTTCAAGCCGCCGCAGTCCGCCGACTTCGAGATCGGCCGGTTCCCGGTGTGGATCTGGGAGGGCCCGGTCTGCTACTACGGCTTCCCCTGCTACGGGGAGACCACCGTGAAGGCCGCCCGTGACGTGTCCGAGGTCGACATGGACGTCGACCAGCGCACGTTCGTCCCGTCGGCCGACCGGGCCGCCGAGCTGCAGGCCTTCATGTCCTCCGTCATCCCCGGCAGCGGCTCGTCGCTGCGCACGGTGACCTGCCAGTACGCGCTGACGCCCGACCGGGACTTCGTCATCGACAGCCTCCCCGGGCACCCGCGGCTGCTGCTGGGTCTGGGCGCCGGCCACGGATTCAAGTTCACCCCGACCTTCGGCCGGGTACTGGCCGAGCTCGCCACGACCGGGGTCACGTCCGACGACGTCTCGCTGTTCCGCGCCGACCGGCCCAGCCTGGGTTCCGCGGGCGCGCTCGTCCCGAGCGGGGTGTGAGGTGCTGACCGACGTCGAGACACACGCGCTGTCCTGCCTGGACGAGACCGCGCTGGTCGGTGACCTGGTCGAGCTGGTCCGGATCCCGAGCATCACCGGCACCGACGCGGAGTCGGAGCTGCAGCACCGCCAGGCCGCGCAACTGGCCGGGTTCGGCATGGACGTGGACAGCTGGAAGCTGGACCTGGCGGAGCTGACCGCGGACCCGCGGTTTCCCGGCACCGAGGCCGAGCGGGTCGAGGGCTACGGCGTGGTCGCCACCTCCGGGGCCGGCCACCCGGCGCTGGTCCTGCAGGGCCACGTCGACGTCGTGCCCCTCGGCGACGTCGCCCGCTGGGGTGACGGAGCGCCGTTCGGCGGGCGCATCACCGGTGACGTCGTGCACGGCCGCGGCGCCTGCGACATGAAGGCCGGGGTGGCGGTGAACACCGCGGTCGCCCGCACGCTGGCGGCCTCCGGACTCCGGCTGGAACGGCCGTTCGCGGTGCACTCCGTGGTCAGCGAGGAGGACGGCGGGCTCGGCGCGTTCGCCACCCTGGTGCGCGGTCACGGCGGCGACGCGGCCGTGATCACCGAGCCGACCAGCGGTCAGGTGGTGACCGCCCACGCCGGCTCGCTCACCTTCACCCTGAGGGTGCCGGGGCTGGCCGCCCACGGCAGCACCCGCACCGCGGGGGTCAGCGCGTTCGAGGCGTACCTGCCGGTGCACCGGGCCATCGTGGAGCTGGAACGCGAGCGCAACGCCGACCCCGACCCGCTGTTCGCCGGCAACCCGCTGCCGTACCCCATCTCCGTCGGCCGGATCAGCGCCGGCGACTGGGCCAGCAGCGTCCCCGACCGGCTGGTCGCCGAAGGCCGGCTGGGGGTGCAGCTCGGGGAGGACCCGGCGCACGCGCGGGAGGCGTTCACCGCGGCGGTGGCCGCGGCGGTGCGCGCGGACCCGTGGCTGTCCGACCACCCGGTCGGCGTGGTCTGGTCGGGTGGGCAGTTCGCCAGTGGCGCCACCCCGGACGACGACCCGCTGATCGGGCAGGTCGCGGCCGCGGTGGCCGACAGCGGTGGCCGCCCGCCGGTCGGCCGGCTGGCCGTCCCCTACGGCAGCGACCTGCGGCTCTACACCGGCATCGGCGGTATCCCGACCCTGCTCTACGGTCCCGGCGACGTCCGGATGGCGCACGCCCCGCGGGAACAGGTCTCGATCACCGAAACCCTCGAGGCGGCGCGGGCGCTGGTGCTGATGGCGGTCCGCCGCTGCGGCGCCCACCGGTGACGGCGTGCGGACCAACCCCGACTACGCCATGGACCCGGCCGACCTGAAGCGGCTGATCCGCGACAACCCGTGGGCCACGCTGGTCAGCGACACCGGCGCCGGGTTGACCGCCTCGCACTACCCGGTCATCGTCGACGAGTCCCGGGACGAGCTGTCACTGCTGACCCACGTCGGGCGGCCGGACGACGACGTCCTGGAGCTGGGTCGGCACGAGCTGCTGGTCATCGTGCAGGGACCGCACGGCTACATCTCCCCCAGCTGGTACGGCGTCGCCCCCGCCGTCCCGACCTGGAACTTCACCGTCGCGCACCTCGCCGGCGTCCCGGAGATCCTGGACGCGGCGGAGAACCTGCGGGTGCTGACCGCTTTGGTGGACCACCTGGAACGGCACGTCGACGAGCCGCGCCTGCTGCTGGCCGGCCCGGTCGACGCGGCCTACGCCCGCCGCATCGTCGCCGGGACGGTCGGCGTCCGGCTGACCCCCACCCGGATCACGACCAAGGCCAAGCTGAGCCAGGACAAGCCCGCCGAGGTGGTCGCCCGGGTGATCCGCCGGCTCGAGTCGCCCGGCGCCTTCACCGCGCCGGCGCTCGCCGCGGAGATGCGGCGGGTCCACGGTGGCTGACCGCCCGCCCGCCGGTCCGGCACCGTCCGGGCCGCTGCTGCTGCACGACGCCCGGTTGCCCGGCGCCGCCGAACCGCTCGACGTGCTGGTGGACGGCGGTGTGGTCGCCGCGGTCGGTCCCGCCGCGACCGCGGCCGCCGGACGAGCGCGTCCCGTGCCGCTCGACGGCCGCTGGCTGCTGCCCGGGCTGTGGGACGAACACGTGCACTTCACCCAGTGGGCGCTGATGCGCCGGCGGCTCGACGTCGCCGCGGCCGACAGCGCCGCGGCCGCGGCGGCGATGGTGCGCGACCATCTCGCGGCGACCCCGCCGACCGCCGAACCGTTGGTCGGCTACGGGTTCCGCGACGGCCTGTGGGCCGACGACCCGACCGTGCCGCTGCTGGACGGGGCGTCCGGAGAACGGCCGGTGGTCCTGGTGTCGGCCGACCTGCACTGTCTGTGGCTCAACAGCGCCGCCCGCGCCGTGTTCGGGGTCGCCGCGACCCACGACGCGGTGCTGCGCGAGGACGCCGCCTTCGCGGTGACCGGCCGCCTCACCGAGGTGCCCGACACGGTGGTGGACCGGTGGGCCGCCGAAGCGGCGGAGGCGGCCGCCGCCCGCGGGGTGGTCGGCGTGGTGGACCTGGAGATGACCTGGAACCCGCCGGTGTGGGCCCGCCGGGTCGCGGCCGGCCTGCGGAGTCTGCGGGTGGAGACCGGGACGTACCCGGCGGACCTGGACCGCGCGCTCGCGGTCGGGTTGCGGACCGGTGACCCCGTCGCCGGCGGCGACGGGCTGATCACCGTGGGCCCGTTCAAGATCCTCATCGACGGCTCGCTGAACACCCGCACCGCCTGCTGCCGCCACCCCTATCCGGACGGCACCACCGGCTGGCTGACCGTGCCGCCGGACGAGCTGCTGACGCTGCTGCGGCGGGCGGTCGACGGTGGCCTGCTGCCGGCGGTGCACGCCATCGGGGACGCGGCGGCGGGGGTGGCGCTGGACACGTTCGCTCAGCTGGGCAGCGGCGGCCGCATCGAGCACGCGCAACTCGTCGACGCCGCCGACCTGCCGCGGTTCGCGGCGTTGGGCGTGGTGGCGAGCATGCAGCCCGAGCACGCCATGGACGACCGGGACGTCGCCGACCGGCACTGGGCGGGACGCACCGGCGACGCGTTCCCGGTGGGCGCACTGTGGCGGGCCGGTGCCCGGCTGGCCTTCGGGTCGGACGCCCCGGTGTCCCCGCTGGACCCGTGGCGCGGCATCGCCGCGGCCGTCTCGCGCAGCCGGGACGGGCTGCCGGCCTGGCATCCCGAGCAGGGCATCCCGGTGACGGCCGCGCTGGACGCCTCCTCCCGCGGCGGGCGGGTGGCCCCGGGACGGCCGGCGGACCTGGTCGTGGTGGACCGCGACCCGCTCGGCTGCACCGACGTCGAGCTGCGGACGATGCCGGTGACGGCGACCCTGCTGGCGGGCCGGCTGACCGCCGGGGAGCTGCCCGGCTGAGCCGCACGCTTCAGCGGTCGGGTGCGACCAGCTTCTCCGACACCGCGGCGGCGAACCGGTCGGCGACCGCCGTGGTGTAGGCCAGCGACGCCGTCAGCCGGCTGCCGGGGCCGACCAGGCAGGCCGCCGCGACCACGGTGCCCGCGGCGCACCGGACCGGCGCGGCCACCGACGTCAGCCCCTCCTCGGCGAAGCCGTCCAGCACGAGACGGCCGTCGTCGCGGGCCCGCCGCACCTCGCGGAGGAAGGCGTCCAGGTCGCGTGGGGTGTGCCGGGCGGTGACCACCGCCCGGGAGGGCAGCACCGCGGCGATCTGCCGGTCGTCGAAATCCATCACCAGCAGTGCGCCGCCGTCGGCGCCGAACATCTGGGCCGGCCTGGCCAGCCAGCTCTGGGTGCTCAACGCCCCGTTGCCGAACGCCTCGGCCACGGTCACGCTCCGGCTGCCACGCCGCACGGTCAGGTAGGCGGTGGCCCCGGCCTCTCGGGCGGCGTCGGCGACCAGCGGCCCGACCCGGCCCGTGAGCACCGCCGCGGTGACCGCGCGGTGCCAGCCGTGCAGGTACCAGGTGGGGCGCGCGGCGGTCCCGTCGTCGACCGGGTCGACCAGCCCCGCGGCCGCGGCGCCGGCGATCACCCGCTCCACCCGCTCGGGCCGCAACCCCAGCCGGGACGCCAGGTCGCGCAGCGGCTCGGTGCGCTGCCGGCACACCTGCTCCAGCACGGCGGCGGCGACCCCGAGGCGCGAGCCGTCGTCGGCGGGCACCGGGTGCCGGGGCACCGCCGGTGCCCGCACCGCGGCGGTCTCCAGCCGCCGGCGGGCCTGCCCGAGGATCCGCTCCGCGACCGGGGTGACCTGCGCCGCCCGCAGCGCCGGGACCTGCACCACCAACGCCGCCACCGCACGCCCGGTGGCGTCGTGCACCGCCACCGCGAACTCCTCGTGTTCGGGTCCGGCCGACCGGGTCATCCCCCGCGACGCCGCCCGGCCGGCCGGTGGCGGTCGCAGCGCCGCCGCGGCGGCGCCGGCGGGATCCACTCCATCGCCCACCCGTGCACCCACGTGCACCGTCCAGTTCGACAGCACGGCGGCCACCACCCGGGCGCCGCCCGGGGCGGGCGCCACCAGGGACGCGGTCTCGCCGGTCACCGCCGCCAGCCAGGTCAGCACGAAGTCCACCGTCGGCGCCTCCGGGGCGGCGGCCCGGCCGGACAGCGCGACGGCGCGCCGGCCCAGCTGGTAGGCCCCGTAGCCGGCCGCGGGCGCGAGCATGCCGACCTCCTGCCAGGCGGCCGCCGTCCGCGACGCCGACGACGTGGTGACCCGCACCGCCTGCGCCAGCACCCCGACCGTGACCGGCTCCGTCGGGTCGGGTCGGTCGGCCACCGCCCGGAGCAGCGCGAAGGCGCCGCCGAGGTGGTCCTGCACGGGACGGACCTCCTGCCCGGGTCGAACGGCGTGTCGCCCCGTTCTACCGCACCCGCGGGTCCGCTCCGTCCGCGCCCACCGCCGCAGGGCGTGGTCGGGGCGTCGCGCAGGCCGACGCCCGCGCCGGGGGCCGGTGCCGGCACCGCCGGGCGCTCCGCCAGGGGGTCCACCGGCAGCACCGGCACCGCCGCTCCGGCGTGGTCCGGTCGGGCCGCCGCGACGCGACGGTCACCCGCCGGCGCACCACCGTCCCGGGACGGCCGACGTCACCTCGACCGGCCGGCGGCGCGGGCACGCGACCCGGTGATCGGGTACGGGTGCGACAGGACCGCGGCGCCCAGCCGCCGGGCCGCCGACGGTGGAGGGACCCGTGCGCACCGCGAGCATCGTGACCGTCTTCGCCGGGCTGACGGTCGTGCTCGTCCTGCTCGGCATCATGATCGTGCGGTGGAAGCGCTACCGCGCCGAGACCGACCGGCTGAAGGCCTGGCAGGCCGTGTACGGCCCCCGCGGCGGGAAGGTCGCACTGGTCGTCGGCTTCCTGGCGCTGGCCGTGGTGACCGGGGCGCTCGCCGCGTTCCAGGCCCGGCCCTGACCGCTTCCCGCGCCGGCGACCGGCATTTGCCAACCGCCCGTCGATGAACCACCATTCGACCCATGTCCGCAACGCTGGTGAGTCGACGTCACGTCGACCTGCGCCGCGTCACCAGTGCGGCGTGTCGCAGCTGACCCTGGCATTCCCGCGCCCCGCGCGGTGACCACCGACGACGGTGGCGGGAGTGCCGCACGTGCCGTCCGGTCCGCTCCGCACCCACCCCGAGGTCAGTCATGTCAGCCCTGTCGCACGCCCCGCTCCCCGCCGCCGCTACCGCCGGCCCGGTGTTCCACTGGTTCCTGCCGACCCGCGGCGATTCCGAGAACCCCGGCGTCATCCCCGCGTTCGGCGACACCGAGGTCGGGCCGGGTCGGCGACCGCCGACGCTGGACTACCTGACCGAGGTGGCGCAGGCGGCCGAGCAGGGCGGCTTCCACTCCGCGCTGACGCCGGTGGGCATCGGCTGCCCCGATCCGTGGGTGGTCTGCTCGGCCATCGCCGGCCGCACCAGCCGGCTGGGCTTCATCGTCGCGCTGCGCCCGAGCACCGCGTCCCCGACGCTGGTGGCGCAGCAGGCCGACACCTTCACCGCCCTGCACGGGCGGCGGCTGACCCTCAACATCGTGACCGGCGGTGACCCCGTCGAGCAGGCCGCCTACGGCGACCACACCGATCACGACGGCCGTTACGACAAGACCGCCGAAGCGCTGGACGTCATCACCCCGTTGCTCGCCGGGCGGCGCACCACCGTGCGCGGCACCCACTTCGACGTCCGCGACGCCGCCCTGGTCGCACCGACCGGCATCCCGGTGCCGATCTACTTCGGTGGCGCCTCCCCGGCGGCGCTGCAGGTCGCCGCCCGCCAGGCCGACACCTACCTGCTGTGGGGTGAGCCGCTGCCGCAGATCGCCGCCCGGATCAGCCGGATGCGCGAGCTGGCCGCCGCTCACGGACGGTCGCTGCGGTTCGGACTGCGGATGCACGTGCTCGCCCGGGACACCGCCGACGAGGCGTGGGCGGAGGCCGACCGCATCCAGGCGGCCTTCGACCCGGCCGTCGTCGCCTCGGTGCAGGAGCGGATGTCGCGGATGGACTCCGTCGGGCAGGCCCGGATGGCGTCCCTCCACGGGGGGACCGCGGTGGCCGCCCGCGCCACCGAGCTGACCGTCGGCCCGAACCTGTGGGCCGGGATCGGGCTGGTCCGCGAAGGCGCCGGGACCGCACTGGTCGGCAGTTACGACGAGGTGGCCGAGCGGCTGGATGAGTACTCTTCGGTCGGTGTCGACGAGTTCATCCTTTCCGGGTATCCCCACCGTGAAGAGGCGTTGCGCGTCGGCCGCCACGTTCTCCCCCGCGTCGGCGCCACCCTGCGCTGACCTCTCCCGAGACCGCGCTGACCCTGCGCGGACACCGCGGACGTGACCCCGTGACCCGGACGCGCCGCGGCCTGCACCACCCGGCTGCGCTCGTCCGGCCCGCTGCCCGAACCCTGACCGCACGCCCCGGAGGTTTTTCCGTGAACCACGTCCTGTCCGCCGGCCGGCCCGGCCGCACCCCTGTCAGCCGCCGGTCGTTCCTCGCCGGCCTCGGCGCCACCGGCGCCGGCGCGATGCTCGCCGCCTGCGGTGGGCCCGGAGCCACCGCCACCCCCAGCTCGTCCGCGTCGACCGGCGGCACCGGTTCCGGGACCGTCGGCGGGGTGACGAACTTCTACCACTGGCGCAGCGAGGACCGGGCGGCTCTGGACAGCCTGGCCGCCGGCTTCGCCGCCCGCTACCCGGGCGCGAGCGTCACCCAGACCATCGACCCCTCGGAGCAGTACCAGTCGACCGCGGCCCAGAAGGCGCGCGACGGTTCCATCGGCGACGCGCTCACCGCCTTCCGGGGCACCCAGTTCAACCAGTTCACCGAGCAGGACATCCTCGCCGACCTGAGCGGCTCGGTCGCCGTGGGCAACTACGTCGCCAACCTGATCACCCCGGGCGCGCAGGACGGCACCCAGTACGGGTTCCCGTACCAGCTGATCTTCAACATGCCGCTGCTGAACACCGACCTGGCCGAGAAGGCCGGCGTCTCGGAGGTCCCGAAGGACTGGGACGCCTACCTCGGCATGCTGGACGCCCTCAAGGGCTCCGGTGTCGACCCCATCGCCTGGCCCGGCAACGACCCGGCCAACGCGTTCCAGATCATCAACACCCTCGCGATGAACAACGGCCCCACGCCGGAGATGTTCATCGGCATCCAGGACGGCACCTACAAGGCCACCGACGACTGGTGGATCACCTCGCTGACGCAGTTCCAGCAGCTGTCGGCGTACTTCCAGCAGAACTTCGCCGGGGCCAGCAACGACGGGGTGCTGGCGCTGTACAGCCAGGGCCGGGCGGCGATCCTGCCGACCGGGACGTACCAGCTCGCGCAGGTCCGCGCGGCCGGCGGCAGCTTCCCGATCGACCTCGCCCCCCTCATCACCACCGCCGCCGGGACCACCCCGGCGTTCGAGGGGGTCTTCAACGCGACCTTCATCCTCGCCGTGAACGCCGCCGCCAAGAATCCGGCCGGCGCCCGCGCCTGGGTCGAGTTCCTGTCCGAGCCGGCGAACGCCGCGGCCTACGCCAACGCCACCTCGCAGCACGTCACGGTCAAGGACGTCACCTACGAGAACCCCGACCTGCAGGCGCTGGCCCCCTGGGTGGAGAAGAAGACGCTGCTGGCGCCGCGGTTCCAGTTCACCGACGCCGACATCCGCAGCGCCGTGGAGAACTCGCTGGTCGCCGTGGTCACCGGATCGTCGCCGGAGCAGGCCGCCGAGGCCGCGCAGGCCATCATCGACGAGAAGCGCGGCGGGTGAGCACGACCGACACCACCGCGACCGACGTCCGGTTCGCCGAGGTCGCGACCCGCGCCCGCCGCAACCCCCGCCGGCGTTCGAGCCGCCGCAACGACCCGCGGCTGCTGTTGTTCGTGCTGCCGGCGGCGGTGCTCTACCTCTGGCTGGTGCTCTGGCCGACCGTCCAGGCGGTGCAGTACTCCCTCACCGACTGGGACGGGCTCTCGGTCGCCTACCGGAACCTGGGCCTGGCCAACTACGACCGCCTCCTCGGCGGCGACACGGTGTTCGGCCAGGCCTTCGGCAACTCGCTGAAGTTCATGCTCGCGGTGGTCATCGGGCAGACCACGCTGTCGCTGGTGCTGGCCATGGCCCTGCAGCGCAACACCCGCACCAACATCGCGCTGCGGGCGCTGTACTTCTTCCCGACCGTGCTGTCGTCGGTGTCGGTGGCGTTCGTCTGGTCGTTCGTCTACGACCCGACGTTCGGACTGGCCAACAGCCTGCTCTCGGCGGTCGGCCTGGACAGCTGGCAGCAGCCGTGGCTCGGTGACCAGAGCCGGGCCATCTACTACCTGGCCATCGTGCAGATCTGGTTCCACGCCGGCCAGATGATGGTGGTCTACATCGCGGGACTGCAGACCATCCCGGCCGATCTGTACGAGGCGGCCGACCTGGACGGGGTGACCCGCTGGCAGCGGTTCCGCCACATCACCTGGCCACTGGTCGCGCCGGCCACCGCGATCGTGGTCGCCTACACCACGATCCAGTCGTTCAAGGCGTTCGACCTGATCTTCGCCAGCACCGGCGGCGGCCCCAACCACGCCACCGAGATCCTGTCCACGCTGATCTACAACTCGGCCTTCCGCAACTTCGAGTTCGGCTACGCCGCCGCGCAGTCGGTGATCTTCGTGGTCCTCATCGCGCTGGTCACGGTCCTGCAGCAGCGCGCCGTGGCCCTGTCCGCCAGGAGGGCCTGAGATGGCCGTCGCCGCACCGACCCTGCGGGGCGCCACCCGCGGGGCGCTGCTCGCGGTCTACGCGCTGATCATCCTGGTGCCGATGACCGTCGTGCTGTTCACGACGTTCAAGACCTCGGCGCAGATGTACGCGAGCCCGTTCGGGCTGCCGACCTCACCGACGTTCGCGAGTTTCGCCGAGCTGCTGGACGGCGGGCGGCTGGGCACCAGCCTGCTCAACTCGGTGATCGTCACCGGCTGCTCGGTGGTGCTGACGCTGCTGGTGTCCACGCTCGCGGCGTTCGGCATCGCCCGGATCCACGGCTGGCTGGGGATCGCGATCTTCGGCCTGTTCGCGGCCGGGCTCGCCGTGCCCGCGCAGGTCGCGATGATCCCGCAGTACGTCATCGTCAAGCAGATCGGCCTGGACAACTCGCTGCTGGGGCTGATCCTGATCAACATCGCCGTGACCTGTCCGGTGGCGATCTTCATCCTCACCGGGTTCCTGAAGACGCTGCCGACGGAGCTGTTCGAGGCGGCCGAGATCGACGGCGCCGGACCGCTGCGGATGTACCGGTCGGTGGCGCTGCCGCTGGCCGCCCCCTCGGTGGCCGCGGTGGCGATCTTCCTGTTCGTCATGCACTGGAACGACCTGCTCTACCCGCTGCTGTTCATCACCGACCCGGCCAAGGCGACGCTGCCCAAGGCGCTGCTGGACTTCAAGGGCGAGTACACGACGAACTACCCGGTGCTGTTCGCCGGGGTGCTGGTGGCGAGCGCGCCGATGGTGCTGGCGTACGTGTTCCTGCAGCGTTACTTCGTCGCCGGCATCACGGCCGGGGCCACGAAGGGCTGATCAGCGGGCGCGTCCGCGGAGCTGCACCCCGGCCGGCGGTCGACCCGCGGCGGTGGCGTCGCACCAGGCCAGCAGGCCGGCGACGTCGACCCCGTGGGTGTCGGCCGTCGGAAGCGCACGCAGGGCGGTGGCCGCCCGCCCGATCAGCACCGCCGAGCCGCGGGGGTTGCCCCGCAGGTGGTGGGTGACGCCCACCGCGAGCTGGGCGAGCGCCTTCCACAGCGCCCGGTCCGGCCCGTCGGTGGCCTTCCAGGCGTCCTCGAAGACCTCGTGGGCGTGGAACGGACGGCCGGCGTCGAGCAGTTCCTGCGCTTCGTCGAGGGTCTGCCGCGGGGTCCGCACGATGCCCTCCGGCTGCCGGGGCACGTCGACCGCACCGTAGGGCAACGGACGTCCGAGCTCGTCGCGGGGGCGGGAGTTGCGGGCGCGGCCGGCGTCGTCACGGTCGCGGTCGGCTGCCGGGTCGGAGGACGTCATGGTCCCCATTCTCCGCCGCATCGCACCGTCGCGAACCCCTTGTGGCTCCCGTCGGTTCAGGGCGTGCGGTGCGGCCGGCCGAAGCGGTGACCCGGCCGCGGCCGCCGGGCGCCGCCGACCAGACCGACCAGCGGCCGGGACGGCGCGCCG
Source organism: Nakamurella deserti (assembly GCF_003260015.1). Taxonomy (NCBI): domain Bacteria; kingdom Bacillati; phylum Actinomycetota; class Actinomycetes; order Nakamurellales; family Nakamurellaceae; genus Nakamurella; species Nakamurella deserti. The sequence continues at coordinate 58,664 of NZ_QCXS01000004.1, forward strand.
CCCTGCCGCCCGGCCCCGGCGGCGGCGCCCACCGCGAGGTGCTCCTCGGTGGCCGTCCGGATGAGGTCCAGCTGGCGTTCGACGATCTTGCCGAACTGCAGCAGCACCCGCAGCTGGTGCGAGGTGATGGTCCGGTGGGTGCTGTCCACGGTGCAGATCGCGCCGATGACCAGGTCCTCCCGGCCGACCAGCGGCACCCCGAGATAGGACCCGATCTCCCCGCTGCGCACCGCCGGGAAGTCGGCGAACCGCGGATCGTGGGCGGCGTCCTGCACGATCACCGGATGGCCGGTGCGCACCACGGTGTCGCAGAACGCCTCGCTGCGCGGCACCGAGCCGGTCCCGCCCGTACCGAACAGCCGGATGGTGTGCTGCCGGTCGTCGTCGACGACGTTGACCCGGACGGTCGGGAACTCCAGGGTCTCCGCCACCACCATCAGCACCGTCTCCAGCCGGGCGGTCAGGTCGTCGTCCATCACGTACCGCCGCGCGGATGCGCTGCGAGCGCCGTCGTCGTCCACAGCGTTCCCCATTCCGCACTACCGGTAGCCGTTCAGTCACTCAACGTCGTAAAGGTACGCCAGGCACCGGGCTCGGGGGTGGGAATCGGCGGGACGGCCGCGACGTCCCCGGAGGGAGCGCCGCATCCGGAGGGAGCGCCGGGACCGCCGTGACCGGCCTCGTCGGGAGCGCCGCGACCGGCGGGAGCGCCGCGGCTCGTCGCGTCAGCCGGCCGCGGGGTCGGCCCCCAGGACGGCCGGCAGCTCGACGCCGTTTCCACCCAGCATGTGCCGGTCCAGGAAGTCCCACACCACCTGGTACCAGAGGGCGGCGTGCTGCGGCTTGAGCACCCAGTGGTTCTCGTCCGGGAAGTACAGGAAACGGTGCGGGGTGCGACCCTCGTCGTCGGCGGCGAGCTGCGAGGCGCTGAGCAGCTCGTACCAGAGCCGTAGACCCTCGCCGACGGGCACCCGGTAGTCCTTGTCGCCGTGGATGACCAGCATCGGCGTGACGATGTCGCCGACGAAGCGGTGCGGCGAGTTCTCGGTCGCCATCTCCGCGGTCATCTCCCGCTGCCAGTAGAACGCGGCGTCGGTGGTGGGCCCGAACTGGTCCAGCGCCCAGAGGCTGGCGTGGGTGACGACGGCCCGGAAGCGGTCGGTGTGGCCGGCGATCCAGTTCGCCATGTAGCCGCCGAACGATCCGCCCATCGCCGCGGTGCGGGTCGCGTCGATGTCCTCCCGCGCCTCGGCGGCGTCGGTGACGGCCATCAGGTCGGTGTAGGGCGCCGCGCCCCAGGCTCCCCAGCCGCGTTGGACGAAGTCCTGGCCGTATCCGGTCGACAAGGCCGGGTCGGGCAGCAGCACGGCGTAGCCGCGGGCGACCATCAGCCACGGGTTCCACCGCCAGGACCACGCGTTCCACGAACCGAGCGGGCCACCGTGCACCCAGAGCAGCAGCGGGGCCGGCTGCTCCGGTCCGGCGCCGGTGGGCAGCGCCAGCCAGGCGCGCACCTCGGCGCCGTCGTCGGCCCGGGTACTGAGTTCGGTGAGCGTGCCGGGCAGCTCCGGCACCGGAGCGGGGGCCGGCAGGGCGGTCACCCGGCCGCGGTCGTCGCCGGTGAGACCGATCCGCACCGGATGGGCCGGCGCCAGGTAGGAGGCCCGGAGCGCGAACACCGCGGTGCCGTCCGGTGCGACCTGCACCTCGGTGAACACCGCGTCCTCGGACGTCAGCCGCTCGACGCGGCCGTCGGCCAGGTGCAGCACGAACAGCGGGCCGCGTCCGTGGTCGTCGGCTGTCACCACCAGCCCCGAGCCGTCGGGCAGCCACCGGATCGACGACGGCCAGCGGTCCCAGTCGGCGGCGACGTCGACCACCGACCCGTCGGCGACGTCGACGATCCGCACGCCGGTACGCGGGGCGCGCTGCGGGGTGGAGTCGCGCTCCCGCAGCAGGGCCACCCGGCGGCCGTCCGGGCTGAACCGGGGGGAGAAGAGGTCGGCGTCCGGATCGGCGAGCAGCGGCGTGACGGCGCCACTCTCCCGGTCGACGAGCCGCAGGTCGCTGCGGACGGCGCCGCGGGCCAGCGGGCGCCGCCAGGTCACCGCGATCCACCGGCCGTCGGCGGACAGGTCCAGGTCGGACTCGCGCAGCGCCTGCCCGGGCCGCGGGGTGAGGTCGGTGGCGGTGCCGGTGCCGTCGGCGGGGATCGCGGCGGTGAACAGGTGCGGCACGTCGGGACCGAGATCGGCGTCCCAGAACCGGACGGGGTAGCCGGTGTGCAGGACGGCCGCGACCTTCCGGGTGGCCCGGTCCTTGCGGACCGCGGCGTCGGAGCGGTCGTCAGCACCGGGCTCACCGTCGGGGACGGCGCTGGGCAGCACGTCACCGCAGAACGCGAGGACGTCGGCGTCACGGGCGACGTGGACGCGGCCCAGACCGCCCGGCCGGGTGAGCAGCAACCGGCCCTCGCCGCCGCCGCGGGGCAGCAGCCACAGCGAGGTGGGAACGTCATCGGAGCCGCCCGGCCCGGCGTCCGGGTCCGGTCGGGCGGAGAGGAACAGCACGTCGCCGGCGGCGGTGAAGCCGGCGGGCGACTCGCCCTCGGACCCCCGGGTGAGCCGACGGGCGGGCACCTCCCCCGCCGGGTCGATCTCCCACACGGCGGTGACGAACCCGGTGCGGGCGGGGTTCGGGGTCGCGACCGAGGTGATCAGCCGGGTTCCGTCCGGGGACAGCACGAGGCCGCCGGTGCGCGGCAGGTCGAGGTAGGAATCCAGGTCGGCGAAGGGGGTGCTGGTGGTCGGCTGCGGCTCGGTCATCCCTCTGTCCTACCCCGCGGCACCGAGCCCGGCGCGGCCACCCCCGGGCACGGCGCGGCCCCGGGACGGTCTCGTCCCGGGGCCGCCGCCACCGCCTACAGGTCGTCGGCGAACTCGTCCTCCTTCTCCTCCTTCGGAGCGGAGTTGGTCGCCTGCTCGCGGGCCACGTCATGGGTCTTCGCGTGCTGCGCCTCGGGGCCGCCGGTCTCGGAGTACGGCGCCCGGCTGTCGCCGGCGGTGTGGTCGTCGGTCTTGCCGGTCTTGTTGATGTCGTCCCTGCCGGTGCCGCTCATGTCGTTCCCTTCGTCGTGGAGAACTGCTCTCGCCAATGCACTGCCCAGCCGGGCCACCGGGCACCGCCCGGCCGCCGCGCACGACGGGCGATCGGGACCGACGATCCCGTTCGGGCGCGGCCCGTCGGCCGGCGTGGGTGGTGACCGTCCGGTCACTGCCGGAGCGCGGTGTCGCCGGTGGCGTCGGCGACGCTTCTCCTGCCTGGCCCCGCCCTGCGCGCGACTCCGTCCCGGCCGTGGGCCCGGTGCGCCGTCTCGGGCGCCACCTGCCCGTCAGCCGACCCGGACGTCGGTCTGCTGCTCGGACAGCGTCCACAGGGACGCCGCCAGCTCCACGTCCTTCGCGCGGGCGGACCGTCCGATCACCGTCGCTCCCCCGCGCATGTGCATGAGGTGGCGCGGACCGGTGAACGTCCCGCCGGGGAGGTCCCCCGCGACGGCGAGCAGAACGGGCAGCGCGCCGGCTTCGGGCTCTTGTCCGACCATCGGAAGCAGCCGGTCCCAGACCCCCGGACGGTGTCCCGCGGGATGGTCGTAGATGGCCGTCACCACCAGCCCCGGATGCGCGGCCAGGGCCCGTACCGGCGATCCCGACGCACGCAGTCGGCGGTCCAGTTCCATCGTGAACAGCAGATTGGCGAGCTTGGAATCGGCGTAGGCCCGGCTGCCGTCGAACGGCCGCCGACGCCAGTCCACGTCGTCCAGGTCCGGTCGGGCCATCCGCTCCGCCTGCGAGGCGACGGTGACCACCCGGCCCGCGATCTGCGGCAGCAGCAGCGCCGTCAGGAGGAAATGGCCCAGATGGTTGACCCCGAACTGCAGCTCGTGCCCGTCCACGGTGCGCTGCAGCCGCTGCGCCGAGACGCCGGCGTTGTTGACCAGCACGTCCACCGGCCCTGCGAAACCCGCCGCGAAGCGCCGGACCGACCCGAGATCGGCCAGATCCAGTTCCCTGACCAGGTGGGTGCCCTCGGCACCGGGCAGGGCGGCCGCGACGCGCTCCCCTTTCACGGTGTCCCGCACCGCCAGCACGATCCGTGCTCCGCGGTCGGCCAGCGCCACCGCCGTCGCCCGGCCGATACCGCTGGTGGCGCCGGTGATCATCACGGTGCGTCCCCGCACGCTCTCCTGGGTTGTCATGACGGCCAATGTAGGCACCGTCCACATTGTTGTCAATGTCTACATCGGCCTATCCTGACGTGATGGCCGACGTCTACCACCACGGGTCGCTGCGTCAGGCACTGCTCGACGAGGCCCGCCGGGTACTGCTCGACCGGGGCTCCGAGGCGGTGACCCTGCGCGAACTCGCCCGCCGGACCGGCGTCAGCCACGGCGCCCCCGCCCGCCACTTCGCCGACCGGGACGAACTGCTGGACGCGTTGGCAGCCCAGGGATTCGACGAACTGAGCCGGCAGTTGGAACGAGCCGCCACCGACGGCGACATGACCGAGCGTTTCCGCTCCTACGCCCACGCCCATGTCCGGTTCGCGCTGTCCACCGGCCCGTTGATGGACCTGATGTTCTCCCGGATCGCCGTTCATCCCGGCCGGCCGCCCACGGCCGCCACCGACGCTGCCGGCCGGTTCTTCGCGCTGGGCGCCCGACTGCTGGGCGAACGCGACCCCTCCCGGGTGAGCCCGCTGCCGTACCTCCTGGCCGGAACGCTCGAAGGCATCAGCGCTCTCGCGGCGTCCGGGCGCCTGCCGCAGGACCGCGTCGCCGAGGTGACCGACGCCGCCGTCTCGATGTTGATGCCGGTCATCCGAGGCCGGCTGGGGAACGACCCGGCCGGCGGATGACCCGACGGCGGCTGCGTGCAGTGTGGAACCGCCGCGCCGGCCCGGGTCGAGATGCCGAGGGCGACCTCGGGTCGGCCGGGTGGAGCCGGCGCGCCGGACCCCCATCATGTGGCTGGACCATGACGGGGCGGTGTCACACCGGTTCGCCCCGTCCCGCGCACGGTCGGCGCTCGGGGACGATGTCATCGACGAGGTGCGGGCCCGCGGCCGGGCGATGTTCGAGGCGGGCCACCACGGCGACGCGGCAGCCGTGCTCTCCCAGGCGGCCCGGGGCGGGCCATCGGAGGCGGTGGCGCCGCCGCGCCGGAACCCGCCGGACCAGCCGGTCCGTGGATGCGGGGACCGGCGCCGGTGTCGCCCGTCGCGGGCCGTGCCGTGCACCGCGAAAGGACCCATCGACCCACTCAGCCGCACGCCGTGGTCGTCACCGGCGCCCCGCGGCCCGCCGGACCCCGGGTCGCGACGTCGTGCGGACTGTCGTACGGTGACGTCTCCCGGCCCGGTCAGCGGCCCGTTCCGATGAGTGGAGATGCTGATGCGACGGTCCTGGCTCACCCGGTTGGCCGGCGCCGTGGCCGCCCTGCTGATCGCGCTGGGTGGCGCGCTGTCGGTACCGCTCAGCGCTGCGGCGTCGGACAACGTGCCGGGTTCGCCCGGCTCGTCATGCGCTGGACGCCTCGTGAAGGATTTCCCGGTCACCCGGTCCACGAAGTACGGGTCGGTGAAGATCTACGTCTACTACAGCACCGCCAACGGCGGTACGAACTGCATCATCGCTAAGAAGAGCGGGGCGTGGGCAGGGAGGAAGACGTACATGAACGTCGCGATCTGGCGGGACGACCACCGCGCCAGCGGCGACTACCCCTACGTCGCCTACGATTCCGGCGCCTACAGGTCCTACGCCGGTGCAGTGTCGATCCCCCGCACGAACGGACGCTGCATCTCCGCCCTCCTCGACCTGGGCTCCGGCAGCTCCGCCGCCACCCAGTTCAACTACTGGAGCAAGACCAGCTTCGCCTGCGGCTGACCCGATCTGCGTGCGCCGGCGCGCCGGGGACGAGTCCGTCGAGCACCCGACCCCGCCGGCCTGAACGCGGTGGCGCCGTCGTCAGGTCGGCCCCGGTGTGTCTGTGGCACGCGTGCCTGCGAGCCGTCCCGGGGCGACGCGCTGCCGATCCGCCACCGTGTCGGCACGGATGTTCGTGAGGTACTTCGACGATTCCGTCGACACCCTGCGGGTTCGCCATGCCGCAGGATGGCGCCGTCATGCGGTCCCCGATGCCGTCGTCCGCCGGGGCGCGGCCCGGATCATCACCACGCCGGCGCCACGGCCCGCCACCCACCCCGTGGTGTCGCTAACTTTCTGTACTTCCGGCGTAACGGAGAGCTACACTCGGGTTTACGCGCGAAATACCCACTGAGTGCTGTGCACCACGGACGCAGTCGACCCGGAGAGGTACGGATGGCACGCAACGCAGTGGCCCGTAACAACGTGACGACGCTGGGGCGGGCGGACGGCCCGGTGCTGCTGTTCGCCCACGGGTTCGGTTGCGATCAGAACATGTGGCGCCGCATCATCGGCGCGTTCACCGACGGGTACCGGGTGGTGCTCTTCGACCACGTGGGCGCCGGTGGCTCGGACCTCGACGCCTACGACCACGCCACCTACGCGAGCCTGGACGCCTACGCCCGTGACATCGTCGAGATCTGCGACGAGATGGCGCTCACCGAGGTCACGCTCGTCGGACACAGCGTGAGCGCGATGATCGGTGCGTTCGCGGTCGCGCAGCGGCCGGACCTGTTCGCCCGTCTCGTCATGGTCTCGCCGTCCCCGCGGTTCATCGACGACCGCGACTACACCGGCGGCTTCACCGAGGAGGACATCGACGGCCTGCTGGAGTCGTTGGACAGCAACTACTTCGGCTGGGCGGCGAACATGGCGCCGATGGTGATGGGCGACGCGCAGCCGGCGGCCCTGCAGGAGGAGCTCACCGTCAGCTTCTGCCGGACGCGACCCGACATCGCCTACGACTTCGCCCGGGTGACCTTCCTCAGCGACGCCCGCGACGTCCTCACCGAGGTTCCCACCCCCACCCTCGTGCTGCAGTGCACCAACGACCTGCTGGCCGCGGTGGAGGTCGGCGAGTACGTCCACGCCCAGCTGCCGCACAGCCGCTTCGTGCTGCTCGCGGCCACCGGCCACTGTCCGCACGTCAGCGCCCCCGACGAGACCGCCGCCGCCATCCACGCCTTCCTCGCCGATGTCTGAGGTCGCCGTCGCCGCCGAGCGGCCGCGCACCGCTCCCGCAGCGGTCGCCGAGGTGGTGACCCCGGCCGGCGCCGCCGACCGGTTGTTCCACGACGCCCCCTGCGGGTACCTCGTGACCACCGACGACGGCTGCATCCAGGCCGTCAACGACACCTTCGTGCGCTGGTCGGGCCGCGCTCGCGAGGACCTCATCGGGACCCCCGTGGGGCGGCTGTTCCCCATCGGCGACCGCATCCTCTACGCCACCCACTGCCAGCCGATGCTCGAGATGGTCGGCGTCGTGGCCGAGATCGCCGTCGAGGTGGTCACCGCCGGCGGTGCCCGGCGTGCCGCGCTGCTCAGTGCCGCGCGCACCCCCGCCACCGACGACACCCCGGCGTCGGTGCGGGTCGTCATCTTCAGCGCCCACGAACGCCGTCGGTACGAGAAGGAACTCCTGGCCGCGAGACGGGCGGCCGAACAGTCCGAGGCGCAGCGGGCGGACGCCGAGGCGGGGCTGCAGCATCTGGCGCTGCACGACTCGCTGACCGGGCTGCTCAACCGCGCCGGCCTCACCGCCCACCTGGACCGGCTGTTCGCCGCGCCACCGGACACCCGGATGGGGCTGGCCCTGCTGTTCGTGGACCTGGACCACTTCAAGGCCATCAACGACAGCCTGGGCCACGCGGCGGGTGACGAGCTGATCGTCACCGTCGCGCGGCGACTGACGGCGTCGGTGCGCGGCTCGGCGATCTCCCGGCTCGCCGGTGACGAGTTCGTCGTGCTGGAGAAGGTCCGCGACACCACCGAGGTGGTCACGGTCGCCCAGCGGCTGCTCGAGCTGCTCAACGCGCCGGTGACCATCGACGGCATCGAGATCGTGCCGTCGGCGAGCATCGGGGTGGCGCTGACCGAGCCGGACGACACCCCGGACCGGCTGCTGCGGCACGCCGACATCGCGATGTACCGGGCGAAGTCCCTGGGTCGTAACACCTGGCACCTGCACGACCCGCTCAAGGTCGATCCCGCCACCGGACGACTGCGGGTCATCGGCGAGCTCCGGCACGGGATCGAGCGCGGCGAGTTGCGGGTCCACTACCAGCCCCGCATCGACCTCGGCACCGGCCAGGTGCACAGCGCCGAGGCGCTCGTCCGGTGGCAGCACCCGACCCGGGGGTTGCTCAGCCCCGACCAGTTCGTCGACATCGCCGAGGAGTCCGGCCTGATCCGCAGGCTCGGGGCCCGGGTCCTCGACGAGGCCGTCGGGCAGGCGACCCGCTGGCGGGCCGCGCACCCGCAGCGGCCGCCCCTCGAGATCGCGGTCAACCTCTCGCCGCGCCAGCTGACCGACCCGGCCCTGCAGTCCGTCGTCACCGAGATCCTGGCCCGGCACCGCTTCGACCCGGCGCTGCTGACGCTGGAGATCACCGAGACCGCACTGATGGCCGACCCGGACGCGGCCCTCGCAGCCCTGTCCGCGCTCAAGCGGCTGGGGGTGCTGCTGGCGGTGGACGACTTCGGCACCGGGTACTCGAGCTTCACCTACCTCAAGCGCTTCCCGGTGGACGAACTCAAGATCGACCGCAGTTTCGTCGCCGGACTCGGCACCGACACCGGCGACACCGCCATCGTGGCGAGCTGCATCCAACTGGCGCACGCCGTCGGCATCCGGGCCGTCGCCGAAGGCGTCGAGACCGACGGCCAGTACCGGGCCCTGGTGGAGATGGGCTGCGACTACGCCCAGGGTTACCACTTCGGCCGCCCGGTCCCGCCGGAGCGGTTCGACCTGGGCAGCGCGGGTGCGGTGGCCCCCTGACGCCGTCGGCGACCCCGCCGTATACGGTGTAATCCGCACCTCGGACCCGAGGGTGGCAGTGCCTCACGCGGTGGACGCGTGCGCGCCCGCCGGCGCGCTCCTCCACAGGGATCGATGCCGACCGACGCCACGGTCGGCGCCGGGCACCCGGAGCAGCGGGGAGGGACCCATGGGGCACCACCAGACCGAGGCCACGACGAGCGACGCCGTCGCGGTCCGCATCCTCGACGCGGCCGTCGCGGTGATCAACCGGCAGGGCGTCACCGAGACGACGATCGCGGCGATCTGCGCCGAGTCCGGGATCGACCATCCGGAGTTCGACGCGCGCTTCGGCTCGGTGAACGACGTCCTCGTCCAGATCATCGCGTTCATCACACAGGCCTACGGCGACGCGATGGCGGCCACGGCCCGACGCCGCCGCTCCCTGTACGAATCCGTCCGGTTGGCCCACCAGAAGCTGCTCGATGTCGCCGAGGAACACCGCGACTTCCAGAGCGCCCTGATGGCCATCCGACTGGCCGCGATGACCGACCGCCGGATCGGCGTCCCGACCGCGGCGACGAGATCGCTGCAGGAGGAGCTGATCGCGCGGTCGGAGGACTGGCTGGAGGACTTGGCGCGCCTGCACAACGTGACCTGGGAGCTGCCGACGCGACTGCTCGCCACCTTCATGTCGGTCAGCCTCACCGGTGTGCTCGTGGACTACCTGGCCCGCCAGGACATGACGGCGAGTCGGTCGATGGTCGATCTGATCGCGTTCGACCTGGCGCACCGCGGCCGGCGGATGTCCAAGAACAGCAGCTACTGAGCCGCCGTCAGCCGGCCGGACGGCGGCGGCGCCGCACGTCCACCGCGCCGGCGGCGGCGAAGCCGAGACCGATGACCGCGTCGGTGGAGCCGGCCCGCCGACGGCGCCGGTCGGCGGCGGCCAGCGCGACCATCGACGCGGCGTGGGCGAGGTCCGCCGCGACCCCCAGCGCCGACACCGCCGGGCCGGGCCGGGCCACGGCGACCGCGCCCTGTGCCAGATGCCGAGCCCCCAGGACCCGCGCCACCACGACGTCCACCCGGTCCGCCGGTGCCCGGTGGACGCCGGTCAGGACCCGCACCGGCTGGATCAGCAGGGCCGCCCCCCACGCCATCCGCAGGAGCTCCACGGGCCGTGCGGCCCTGTTCGACGTCGCCACTGCGTGTCCGTTCGGTCGGGTGGAGCGCGGATGGGCCGACGACCGCGGTCGTCCCCCACCCGGACTCTGCCCATCCGGCCGCGGGCTCACCGGCGGGCGTCGACCACCCGGACGTCACGGGTGGACGGGATGATCCGCCACGCGACCACCGCGGCCAGCAACAGCAGGACGGCGGCGATTCCCGAGGTCCACTGCATGGCGCCGGTGAAGGCGTGCGCGGCGGCGGCGAAGCCGTCGCCGGTGAGCACCGCGGAGGCCGACGCGAGCGACTCCCGGGCGGCCGCCGTGACTTCGGGACCGAGGCCGTCGGGCACGACCAGCCCGGAACGGTAGAACACGGTGATCAGGCTGCCGAGGACGGCGATGCCGAGGGCGACGCCGAGTTCGTAGGCCGTCTCCGACACCGCGGAGGCGGCACCGGCCTTGGCCGGCGGAACGGCGGACACCACGGCGTCGACCGTCAAGGTCATCGCCACCCCGATGCCGAGACCGACGGGGAGCAACGACAGCGCGAGCCAGCCGTAGTGCGGTGACGCCTCCGCCACCGCCAGCGCGGCGAGTCCGACGGCGGCCAGCGCCATCCCGGCACCGATGGCGCGGCCACGGCCGAGCCGGGTCACCAGGACCCCGACCAGCGCGATCGAGACGAAGGTCGCCAGCGTGATCGGCAGCTCCCGCAGGCCCGCACCGAGCGGGCCGTACCCCCGGACCAGCTGCAGGTACTGCGAGAAGAAGAACAGCAGGCCGCTGAACGCGAAGATCGCGAGCAGGTTCGCCGCGACCGCGCCGGCGAACGCCGGCACGCGGAACAGGCCGACGTCGAACAGCGGCACCGGGAGCCGCCGCTGCCGCCGGACGAACGACCGGCCGGCGAGCACCCCGACGACCGCGGAACCGAGCGCGACGAGATCGGCGCCGTCGCTCACCAGGTGCTTGACCGCGAACACCACGGGGACGACGGTCGCCAGTGACAGCAGCGAGGACAGCGGGTCGAACCGGCCCGGACGCGGATCCCGGGACTCCGGGATGAGCACCAGCCCGGTGACGAGCAGCACGGCCATCACCGGCACGTTGATCAGGAACACCGACCCCCACCAGAAGTGCTCGAGCAGCGCCCCGCCGACCAGCGGCCCCAGTGCCGCACCGCCGCTGGCGCCGGCGGACCACACGGCGATGGCGGTGGTGCGCTGGCGGGCGTCGGTGAAGACGTTGCGGATGATCGACAGCGTCGACGGCATCAGCGTGGCCCCGGCCACCCCGAGGAGCACCCGCGCGGCGACGAGCCAGCCGGCGCCGGGTGCGAACGCGGCCAGCATCGACGCGAGCCCGAAGCCGGCGGTGCCGATCAGCAGCAGCTTCTTGCGCCCGATCCGGTCGGCCAGGGTGCCCATGGTGACGAGCAGACCGGCCAGCGCGAACGAGTAGCTGTCGCCGATCCAGAGCAGTTCGGTGGCGCTGGGATCCAGTGCCCGGGTCAACGCCGGCACCGCCAGTGACAGCACGGTGCCGTCGACGGCCAACAGCACGACGGCCAGGGTGAGGACGGCCAGGGCGGCCCATTCGCGCGCGCCCGCCCGGCGGGTGGTCTCGACTTCCATGCGACCAACATACCGTCCAGACGGTCGGTTACCAGCCGGTTAGACTGTTCGGGCCGGACGGATCCGCGTCACACCGGCACCCGCATCCAGGAGGAACCGTGGCCGGACGGCAGACGCGCAACGCCGAGCGAACGCGGACCGAGCTGCTCGAGGCGGCCACCGTGGTGTTCTCCCGCCAGGGACCGGCCGCCAGCCTGGACGCGGTCGCCGCCGCCGCCGGCACGTCCAAAGGTGGTCTGCTGCACCACTTCCCCACCCGCGACCAACTGCTGGTGGCGCTGGTCGAACACCAGGCCGAGCGGTTCCGCCGCCGGGTGGAGGCCGAGCTGGATCCCGACGACACCGCCCCCGGCCGGCTCACCCGGGCGTTCGTCCGCGCCACCTTCGCCGACATCGCCGAGCAGCACGGCCGCGCGCACGAACAGGCGATGCTGCTCGGGACGCTGGGCTCGTCACCGCACCTGCTGCAGATCGTCGCCGCCGACGCCCGGCGCTGGAACGAGCGGCTGCGGGAGGACGGCCTCGAGTGGCAGCGGCTGGTCCTGATCCTGCGGGCGGCCGACGGCACCACGATCGCCTCGCTCTACGAGGGCGCCCTGACCCGGGAGGACGCCGACCGCACCCGGGACTGGCTGCTGGAGCTGACCCACGGCACCGGTCCGCTCCGCTGACGCGTACCCCGGCAGCGCCGACCACCCGGCGGTGCCCGCACGCCCGGCTGGTGTGGCTCTCGCCACGGCGCCCGGCGGAATATCGGGGAGGCATAGCGGGCTGTGCCGTGAGGCCGGGTGTCACACCGGGCCGGCCCTGACCCTCGTACCGCTTGGACTGCACCCATGGACCTGTTCTCCCCTGTCACCCTCGGCTCGATGGAGCTGCGCAACCGGGTCGCGATGGCGCCGATGACCCGGATGCGGTCCGGCGCGGACGGCGTCCCGGGCGAGCTCGTCGCCGATCACTACGCGCAGCGCGCCGGTCTCGGCCTGCTGGTCACCGAGGGCACCTACCCGAGCGCCGAGTCGCGCGCCTACCCGAACCAGCCCGGCATCGCCACCGAGGAGCAGGCCGCGGGCTGGGCCCGGGTGGCCCGCGCGGTGCACGAACAGGGCGGGGTCATCGTCATGCAGGTGATGAACGGCGGCCGCGTCTCGCACCCCGACATCACCGGCACCGAGCGGATCGTCGCACCGAGCGCGATCGCCATCGACGGCGAGGTCCACACGCCGAACGGCAAGGCCGCCTACCCGGTGCCGCACGCGCTGACCACCGACGAGCTCGCCACCGTCCGTCAGGAGTTCGTCGACGCGTCCCGCCGGGCGGTCGACGCCGGCCTGGACGGCGTCGAGATGCACGCCGCCAACGGCTACCTGCTGCACGAGTTCCTGTCGCCGGCGTCCAACCGGCGCACCGACGGCTACGGCGGCAGCCCCGCCGAGCGCGCCCGCTTCGTGATCGAGGTGACCACCGCGGTGGCCGCCGAGGTCGGCGCCGACCGGGTCGGCATCCGCATCTCCCCCGCCCACAACATCCAGGACGTCGCCGAGACCGACGCCGCGGACGTCGCGGCCACCTACCGCGCGCTCGTCGACGGACTGGCGCCGCTGGGCCTGGCCTACCTCAGCGTCCTGCACCGCGACCCGGAGGACGAGCTGGTCCGCGAGCTGGCCGACCGCTTCGGCGGGCCGCTCATGGTCAACACCGGATTCAGCACGATGACCACCCGCGAGGAGGCGCACCACCTGATCGACCGGGGCCTCGCCGACGTGGTCGCCGCGGGACGTCCGGCCATCGCCAACCCCGATCTCGTCGAGCGCTGGGCGGGTGACCACCCGGAGAACGAGCCGAACCCGGGCACCTTCTACGGCGGCGGCGCCGAGGGTTACACCGACTACCCGCGGCTGAGCGCCTGACCCACCGGGGCCGCGGCGGACCGCCGCGGCCGGCGGTGTCGGCGGACCGCCCCCGCCCGGCGGTGGTGCCGGACGGCGGCGCCACCGGGGGGCGGGCCGGCTCCCACCGCGCTGCGGTCCGGACGGCGGTCAGGCCGCGGCGTAGGCCACCCGCGTGAGCTCCTCCGACACCGCCCAGACGCGCGCGGCCGCGACGTCGTCGCGCAACGGGCGGTAGAGCTTCTGCTCGCCCGGCGCACCGCCCAGGTGGCCAGGTCCGCCGGGCCCGTAGAACGCACCCGGCCGCGCGTCCGGTGACGTCGCGGCCCACAGGGCGGGCAGGGCGGCGCTGTCCACCGTGCCCAGCAGGATGCCCCGGCGCGACAGCGCCCCGATCAGCCGGCGGCCGCGGGTGGCGGTGGCCCGGCCGAGCTCGGGACGCGCGGACAGCAGACCGGTCGGCGCGATACCGGGGTGCGACAGGTTGCTGGTGATCCCCCACCCCGCCGCCCGGCTCCGCCGGTCGAGCTCCAGGCCGAACAACCCGAACGCGATCTTGGACTGGCTGTACGCCTTGGCGCCGTCGTAGGACCGCTGCCAGTTCAGGTCGTCCCAGTTGACCGCACCGCTGAGCGCGGCCACGCTGATCTGCGAGGTCACCCGGGCCCGGCCGGCGCGCAACAACGGGAGCAGCTGGCCGACGAGCGCGAAATGACCCAGGTGGTTGGCGCCGAACTGCAGCTCGAATCCGTCGGCGGTCGTCATCCGGGCCGGCGGGGTCATCACACCGGCGTTGTTGACGAGGACGTGGATGGGCGTGCCCTCCGCCCGCAGGGTCGCGCCGAGCGTCGCCACCGAGTCCAGCGAGGCCAGATCGAGATCACGCAGCGACACGTCCGCCGACGGATGCTCGCGGCGGATCGCGGCGACGGCCGCCTCGCCCTTGCTGCGTCGACGGACGGGCATCACCACCTCGGCGCCCGCGGCCGCCAGCCGCGCGGCCAGCCGCAGGCCGATGCCGTCGCTGGCGCCGGTGACGACGACGCGTCGTCCGGTGAGATCGGGAACGCTGACGGTCGGAGGATTTCGGGTCACGGGGACTCCTTCGGGGAGGGGGTGTCGACCTCCACCGTGACCGTCGGCGCAGCCACCGTTCAGGGCCCGTCGAACCTCGGATCGGCGATCCCCGCCTGCGGCCCATCCCCGGCCGGACGGCGGCGGAGAGGGGGATCGACGGACCGTGGCTACGTTCCCCCGTCCCCGACGACAATGGGCGTGCCGGGAGGGAGGCGCAGATGGGCATCGACCGGAGCGGGCTGGCGGAGTTCCTCCGCCGTCGGCGTGGAGCACTGCAACCCGACGACGTGGGGCTGCCGCACGGGCAGCGGCGCCGCACCGGCGGCCTCCGGCGGGAGGAGGTGGCGGCGCTGTGCCACATGTCGACCGACTACTACTCGCGCCTGGAGCAGGAGCGTGGGCCGCAGCCGTCGGTGCAGATGATCGCGTCCATCGCCCAGGGGTTGCACCTGTCGCTGGACGAGCGCGACCACCTGTTCCGGCTGGCCGGGCACCAGCCGCCGGCGCGCGGCAGCGCCGGCGACCACGTCGGCCCCGGTCTGCTGCGCATCTTCGACCGGCTGCAGGACACCGCGGCCGAGATCGTCACCGAACTCGGCGAGACCCTGCTGCAGACCCCGCTGAGCGTCGCCCTGACCGGTGATCTGACCTCCTTCCGCGGGCCGGCCCGCAGCATCGGCTACCGGTGGTTCACCGACCCCGCGACCAGGCGCCGCTACGCCCCGGAGGAGCACGCCTTCCTCGGCCGCCTGTTCGTCTCCGGGCTGCGCGGGGTGGCCACCCTGCGGGGTCCGGGATCCCGCGCGGCCCACCTGGCCGAGCTGCTGGCCGACAACGCGGAGTTCCGCGACCTCTGGACCGGCCACGAGGTCGGCGTCCGGCACCGTGACGTCAAGCACTTCGTACATCCGGAGGTCGGCGAGCTGGAGGTGAACTGCCAGTCGCTGGTGGACCAGGACAACGGACACCTGCTCCTCGTCTACACCGCGGTGCCCGGCAGTGAGAGCTACGACAAGCTCCAGCTGCTCAGCGTTCTCGGTGCGGGGCTCGGCGAGCGCGCGGGCCCCGTCGGAGTGGCAGCCACCGACGGCGACCGGCGCGACTGAGCGGCCGGCCCGACCGGGGGCCGCGCCGGCGGACGCAGCGCCGGGGGTCGCAGCGCCGGCGGACGCAGCGCCGGGGGTCGCAGCGCCGGGGGTCGCCGGGAGCGCCCGACGGTCAGGGCTCGCAGCGTCCGTCGATCACGCTGCCGTTGCGCGGCAGCCAGGTCGAACCGTCCGCCCGCCGGAACACGAACGGGACGCCCCGCGCCGTGGGCCAGTCCGTGGAGTCGCTGACCTGCAGGTGCACGTGCGGCTCGGTGCTGTTGCCCGAGTTGCCGCACCGGCCGACCCGGTGCCCCCCGTCGACGGCCTGCCCGGGCTGCACCCGCACGCTGCCGCACTGCAGGTGCGCCAGCAGCACGAAGGGCCCGCCGGGGCCGAGGGCGATCACCACATGGTTCCCGGCGAGCGCCGCACCGCCCCGACGGGCCCGCGCCGCCTGCCCGAGCACGTACAGCACCAGGGCCGGCTGCGACCGGCGGGCCCGGTGGTCGGGTTCGCCGTCGTGGACCTGGACCACGGTCCCGGCGGCGGGAGCGGACACCGCCGCCCCGAAGCCGACGAACGCCGCCGGCGACTCGGTCGCGACGACGCCGCGCCAGGTCCGGGGGGCCGACCGGCCACGCCCGTCGACCGGCACGAGATCGATCGCGTGGGCCGAACCGAACGACCACGTCCCGTGGCTCGGCACCCGGTCGGCCGGACTGTGCTGCACCAGGCTGCGGCCGGTCAGCGGCACGGACAGGAGCACGGCACCGGACGGCGGCGGGACGGGACGCGTCATCCCCGCACCCTGGCAGTCACGGACGCCCGGCGCCAGACTCGGGATCGGCCCTCCGGGCTCCGTCGTCGCGGCGACCGGCCCGCGCCACCCACCGGGTTCAGTCGAGACGTTCGGCCAGCGTCCGGGTGTGCCGGCGCAGGTCCTGCGCCATCGTGGACAGCACGGTCGACAGGCGGGGCAGCTCGGCCGCGTCGACGTGGTCGAAGGTGCCGAGCAGGAAGCTCGCGGTGTCGCTGATCACCGACCGGCCCTCCTCCGTGAGCTCGACGACGAAACGCCGGCGGTCCGTCGGATGCGGGGTACGCCGGGCGATGCGGTGCGCCTCGAGCCGGTCGACCAACGCGGTGACGCTGCTGGTGTTGAGCATCAGCAACTGGGCCAGCTCGGCCTGGCCCATCGCCCCCCGGCTGTACAGGTAGCTCACCGCCTGGGTCTGGCGGACGTCGAGTTGCAGCACGGCGGATGCGGTCTGCCGGTAGTGCTCGATGGCCAGCGCCAGCTCACGGAGGGCGTTACCGGCCGCGGTCAACGCAGCACCGCCGTCGGACCCGGGCCCCGGAAGTGACTCGCTCATCACATTGCTTGACCGTCGAACGACATTCGGTCATGCTATCGGACGGCGGTCGGCTTCAGCAGCGCAGGTCGGTCGGTACGCAGCAGGAGTCAGACAGCGGCTCCCACTGGCGCGCCACCCCCACGCCGCCGGTCGCCGGCCCCACCATTTCCCCGCCGGGCGTGACCGGACCCGGTCAGACCCCGGGTGTCCCGAGGGCATCCGCCGGATGCAGGACGTCGTCCACCTCGGCCAGCATCCGGTCCGCGGTCAGCAGCCGGGCGCACCGGAAGTCGATCGGGCAGGTCTGCAGACCACAGGGGTTGCAGCCCACGTCCACCGCCACCACCCGGTGCCGCCGCCGGTCGGCGCCGCGCCAGCGACGCGCGTCACCCGCGAGATAGGCGGTCACGGTCGGGGTCCTGGACGCGACCGCGAGCTGCACCACGCCGGTGTCGCCGCTGACGACCACCGCGGCGCGGGCGATCACGGCGGCGGCCCCGCCGAGGCTGGTACGGCCGCACAGATCGGCGGCCGGCTCCCGCATCCCCGACAGCACCCGGTCGACGAGCTCCCGCTCGCCCGGCACCCCGGTGACCGCGACCCCGAGCCCGCGCTCCACGAGCCCGTCGGCGACCGTGGCGAACCGTTCCGCCGGCCACTGCCGGCTGGCCGCCGTCGCCCCCGGATGCACCACGGCGAACGGCCGGCCGGCCAACCCGGCGGCGTCCAGTTCCCGCCCGGCGACGGCGAGATCGTCGGCGGTGAGCGGGAACTCCAGGTCCCGGGAGCCGGCGGGGGCGCCGAGGAACTCCATCAACCGCAGGTGCCGGTCGATCTCGTGGGCGAACACCGGGTACGGCAGGTGGGTGGTGAGATCGGCCGGCCACGCCCCCGGTGTCACGAAGCCGGCCGTGATCCGGGCGCCCAGGCCGGCGGTGACCCGGTTCGCCGCCGGCAGCGCACCGTACATCTGCACGGCGACGTCGAAGCCGCGGTCGCGGACTCCGGCGGTGAACGCCTCAATCACCGCGCGCTCGGGCGCCGGCCGTTCCGGAACACCGGGATCGCCGGGGAAGGGCAGGAACTCGTCGACGTACGCGGCCTGTCGGGCCACGATCCCGGCCATCTCCGGGTAGCTCATCAGCGCCACGTGCAGATCGGGCCGGGCCGTCCGCAGCGACCGCAGCGCCGGGACCGAGGCCAACAGGTCCCCGAGACCGGTGCGCAGCCGGACGAGGACGACACTGCGCACCGACGGGTCCGCGAGCGGCGCGAGCGGACCCACCACCCCGGACCCGGCGAGCTCCGGCCCGTCGGGGGCGACGGCACGCCGGGCCGCACCGGACGGCCCCGTCACCTGCGGTCCCCGGTACGGCAGGATGACCGTCCGTGCGCATCCTGGTGATCACCGACCGGTATCCGCCCGACGCGACCGGCGGCTACGAACGGTCGTGCGCCGACGTGGTCCGGCACTGGCGGACGGCCGGTCACCGGGTCACGGTGCTCACCACCGGGACGGCCGGTGGCGACGACGGCGGCGGCGAGGACGTGCTGCGCATCCTCCCGGGGGTGGACGAGCCGGCCGGTGCCGCCGCGGCGGTGCGTGCGGTGCTGCGGGACACGCGGCCCGAGGTGGTCAGTGCCTGGAACCTGGCCCGGGTGCCGGTCGCGGAGGTGCTCGGCCCGGTGGCCGCGGCGGCCGTGCCGGTGGTGCTGGTGGTCTGTGACGGCTGGCTGGACGCCGCGCCCGCCGACGTCCCCGCCGTCGCTGCGGGCTCGCGGGTGGTGTACGTCAGCGACCACCTGCGGTCGGCGTCGTCGCGCCCGTCGTGGGCGCCCGCGGTGGACGCCGTGGTCCCGAGCGGCATCGACACCGACGTGTTCACCCTGCGTCCGGTGACCGACCGGTCGTGGTCCGGTCGGTTGCTCTACGTCGGCCGGATGTCGCCGGCCAAGGGCGCGCAGGACGCCGTCGCCGCGCTCGCCGACCTCGACGCGGACACCACGCTGCACATCGTGGGCAGCGGCACTCCCGGGCAGTGGGCGGCGATCACCGCGCTCAGCGACGGGCTGGGCGTGACCGACCGCATCGAGATCAGCACCGGAGACAGGGATGTCG
The DNA here is from genome assembly GCF_003260015.1 of Nakamurella deserti. Lineage (NCBI taxonomy): Bacteria > Bacillati > Actinomycetota > Actinomycetes > Nakamurellales > Nakamurellaceae > Nakamurella > Nakamurella deserti. Next base: position 77,958 of record NZ_QCXS01000004.1, read on the forward strand.
CGCGGGCGGCGTACGACGGGGCCGACGTGGTGCTGTTCCCGTCCCGCTGGGCGGAGCCGTTCGGACTGGTCCCGCTGGAGGCGATGGCGCGGGGTGTCCCGGTGGTGGCCACCGGCACCGGCGGCTCGGTGACCTACCTGCGCGACGGCGGGAACGCCCTGCTGGTCCCACCGGCGGACCCGGCCGGGCTGGCCGCTGCGGTCCGCCGGCTGGCCGCCGACCCCGCGCTCCGCCGGCACCTGGCCACCGGAGGTCTGGCGGCGGCCGGCACCTGGACGGTTCACCGGCTGGCCGAGCGGTTGGCGGTCGAGCACGCCGCCACGGTCAGCGCCGCGTCGTAGACGTCACGCACCGACTTCCCCAGCGTGGTCCAGTCGTAGTCGGCCGCGGCCACGAGACTCTGCTCCCCCAGCCGGGCCGCCAGCGCCGGGTCACCGAGCAGCCGGTCGAGCGCCGCCGCCATCGCCGGCGGGTCCGACGGCGGCACCAGCAGCCCGGTCTCGCCGTCGGCCACCACCGACGGGATGCCACCCACCCGGGTGGCCACCACGGGCCGACCGGCCTGCAGCGCCTCGGCCAGGATCGATCCCATCTCCTCGTAGATCGACGGCAGCACCACGACGTCGGCGGCCGCCAACAGCGCGGGCACCTCGGTGTGCGGACGGAAACCGAAGCGGTGCACCCGGTCCCGGACGTCGGCGGGCAGCGCGGCCACCGCCGCGTCCACCCGCGCGTGGTCGGGCCCGTCGCCGACCACCACCAGGGTGGCCGGCGTCCGCAGCCGGCCGAACGCGCGCACCAGGGTGGGCACGTCCTTCTGCCGGGCCAGCCGCCCCAGGTACAGCACGACCGGGCGGCCGACGTCGCCGAAGAGCGTGCTCGGCGGCACCCGGAACCGCTCGGGCTCCACCCCGGACGGGATGACCACCGTGCGGGGCCGCAGGTCCCCGAGCCGGTCGGCGGTGGCCTCGGTGAGCGCGATGATCCGGTCCGCCCGGTGCAGGCACGCGGTCTCCCACGGACCACCGAACGCCCGCATGGCGGTCAGCTTCGGCCCGGCCGCAGGCACGGTGTGGGCGACACTGCAGTGCAAGGTCGCCACCAGGGGCACCCGGAACCGGCGCGCGGCCAGGATCCCCAACGGCAGGGCCGCGAGGTCCTCGCCCTGGTGGGCGTGCACGAGGTCCACGGGACCGGTCCGCAGGATCTGCCGGACCGCACCCGCGGCCCAGAGCTGGCGCAGCCGGGTCGTGGGCCATCCGACCCGGACGATCCGTGCGGACCGGCCGAACGCGGTGTCGGAGGTGTCCCCGCCGAGCCGCGAGGTGATGACGGTCTGGCGGACACCCTGCGCGTCCAGCGCCCGGGTGAGGTTGGCGGTGTGGTTCTGCATGCCGCCGATGGGGTCGAAGGCGGCCTGCGCCTCGACCTCGTCGGGGTCGGTCTCCGGCGGCTCGAACACCGAGCACAGCCGCAGCACCGACAGCGGCCGGTCGGTACCGCGCACGGGGCCGCTCACCGGCCGGCCGCGGTCAGCAGGATGCCGTCCAGTTCGTCCACGACCGCCTCGAAGGTGAACCGCTCCCGGCCGGCCGCCATCCCGGCCCGGGCCGCACCCACCCGGTCGGCGTCGTGCAGCAGCGACCCGGCGTGATCGGCGTCCTCGAACGACAGCCCCGCACCGATGTCGTCGACCACCCGGTTCACCGCGGTGCGCGATCCCGTCCGGTCCGGCAGCAGGACCGGCAGGCCGGCGGCGGCGAGGGTGGGCAGCCGGGCGGGGAGGTTCAGATCGTCCCAGGACGCGCGTCGCAGGTCGCCGCCGTTGGCCACCGCACCGCTGACGTGCAGCCAGCCCGCGTCGTACCGGGACAGCTCCGCCCGCCAGCGGGCCGGCGGTACGGCCGGATGCACGTGCAGGTGGTCGGGCGCGGCGTCCAGGGCGTCCCGCAGCCACGGCTCCGGCCGGGTCCGCGGGCTCGCGCCGGGCACCCCGTGCAGGTGGACGTGGACGTCCGCGGCAGCCAGCGTCGCGACGAACGCGGCGTCGACCCCGACCGGACGCCCGACGCACACGGTGTGCACCCCGGACCGGCCGGGTCGCTGCGCCGGGTCGCCGTCGAACCAGCGGGCTCGGGGCAGGTCGCCGTCGATCACGCTGGTGCGCACCGGATCCCGGCGGTCGGGCAGGGCCAGCTCCAACCACTCACGCTCCTCGGCACTGGCCAGCACCACGTGGTCGGCGACCTCCCACAGCCGGGCGAGCAACGGCCAGTCACCGCGGGCCAGGCAGCGCTGCGGCGCCTCCTTGAAGTGCCACACCAGCGGCAGGTCCGGGAACACCTCGGCCACCCGCAGCGCCCATGCGAGGCTGCGCCAGTTCAGCAGGCAGTACGCCACGTCCGGCGGGTCACTGCGCAGCGCGTCCGCCCAGCCCGTTCTCGGGACGTCGCGGACGGCGCCGAACGGCAGCGGACCGACGGTCATGAAGCCGAGCGGGTCGTCGATCCACAACCCGGAGAACCGGATACCGCGGGCGGCGAGCACCAGGATGCGGTCGGCGTTGTAGGCCAGTTCGCCGACGAGGAGCACGTGCCGGTCGGTCGCGGCGCGGTCGGTCGTGGCGTCGGCGTCGGCGTCGGGGAGTCCGTAGAGCTCCCGCTCCTCCACGACGTCCGCGCCGCGGGCGGCGAAGCGGAGCGGGCCGGTCGCGCCGTAGCGGGCGCGGAACGGATTGAGACCACCGTCGGTGTGCCGGGCGAAGGTCCGCCACCGCTGCCCCGGGTGCTGCACCCACTCGCAGGTCACCCGTCCGGTGGCGGCCGCCGGACCGGCGGCCCGCAGCTCCGCCAGCAGCAGCAGCTCGAGGTCGTCGGATTCCACCTCCGCGCGTTCCCGCCAGCGCACACCGGTGCGCCGGTGCGCGAGCTGGACGAGCTGCGGTCCCGCCGCCGTCGCGTCCGGGTGCTCCACGCCGTCGACCAGTACGCCCGTGGTGGCCAGTACGCCGTCCGGGACCGCGGCCAACGCCGCGGTCAGGGCGCTCAGGTGGTCGGGGAACCAGCAGTCGTCGGCGGGCAGGTACGCCACGACCGCGCCGGCGGCGGCGTCCAGCGCCGCGTTGCAGGCCGCCCCCAGCCCGGCGTTGCGCGGATGCACGATCCACCGGACGGCGTTCTCCGGCACCAGGTCCCGCACAGCGTCGGCCGGCGCGTCCGTGGAGCCGTCGTCGACGACCACCAGCTCCCAGCGGCGCGGCCCGGGCCCGCAGCCCCAGCCGTCCTGGGCGAGCAGGCTCCCGATCGCGCGGACGAGGAACGCGGCCTGGTCGAAGACCGGCAGCACCACGCTCACCACGGGGGGGACGGACAACTGGCTCACGCAGAGCTCCTGGGGACGGACGCGACCGGACTCCACCGGAAGGAGCCACCGGAGCCTGTTTCCCCGTAGCCGGAGCCTAACCCGACGGCCGGACGGTGCGCCGGGAACGCGGGGCTGGTGCTTCACGGCCGGGGACCGCCGCACTACCGTGACGGCCGTGCGTGACCTCACCGAGCTGCGGGCCCTCCTGGTACACCGTCCCCTGCAGCGGATCAGCCCCCTGCTGCACCGTCAGTCGCGCTCGCTGGTGGTCCGGCGGCGGTGGCTGGACCTGCGGTCCCCGACGGCGTTCAACGAGAAGCTGAACTGGCGCTGCCTGTACGACCGGCGGGAGCTGCTGGCGTTCACCTGCGACAAGCTGGCCATGAAGGACTGGGCCGCGGCGCACGGCGGCCCGGCACTGCGGATCCCCCGGACCGTGTGGGCCGGAACGGATCTCGCCGAGCTGGCCGAGGTCGACCTGCCCGCCCGGTGGGTGCTCAAGCCCAACCACCGCAGTGGTCTCGTGCACTTCGGGCGGGGGTCGGTCACACCGGCGGAGCTGCCCGCACTGCGCCGGACGACCACCGGGTGGCTGCGCGAGCACCTCGCCGCCGTCGAGGGCGAATGGGCCTATTCACGGGCCCGCGCGTGCCTGCTCGTCGAGGAGCAGATGCCCGGCGAGGTCTCCCCCGACGACGTCAAGTGCTTCACCTTCGGCGGCCGGACGGCGATGATCGTCGTCGACAGCAGCCGGTACGGCGGGCACCGCCGCACGGTCTACAGCCCCGACTGGACCCGGCTCGACGTCGAGATCGACATCCCGTCCGGGCCCGCCGCCGCGCCGCCGGGCGATCTGGCCGAGTTGCTGGCCACCGCCCACCGGCTCGGCGAAGCCTTCGACTTCATCCGGGTCGACCTGTACCGGGTCGGCGACGAGTGGTGGTTCGGCGAGCTCACGCCCTACCCGGGGGGCGGCTACGGCGTGATCCGGCCGTGGTCGTTCGACGTCGAGCTCGGTCGGCACTGGACGCTGCCGGAGCTGCCGGGCGGGGTGCCGGGACGCGGCGGGCGCGGACGCTGACCGCGTCCGCTCCCGGCGCGTCGGCCGGCCGTCAGGACGCCGGGAGCGCCTTGCCGTTCTCGTCCAGGTAGTCCCGCCAGGACCGCGTCGGTGTCCAGCCGAGCAGGTCCATCGCCTTGCGGGAGGTGATGCCCGACGAGTCCGGGCGCTCCAGGTCCCGCAGCTCGATCGCGTCGCCGTAGTACCGCTTCAGCACGGCGGCGAAGTCGTGGCCGCCGACGTTGTCGGGTGAGGCGATGTAGAAGACCTCGTGCCCGGGCAGGTCGGACTCGGCCGCCAGCCGGATGGCGTCGGCCAGGTCGTAGGCGTCGATGTAGCTCCACAGGTTGGGGCTGAGCACCGACGCGTCGCGGATCTGCGGTCCCAGATTGTGCTCGTAGTTGCCCTCGTACTGGACCCAGCACGGGCGGATCGTGATGCACCGGATGTCCGAGCGGCGCACGGCGGCGTCCATCAGCTGCTCGCCGAAGTGCTTGGACAGCGCGTAGGGGTCCTGCGGGCGCACCGGATGCAGCTCGTCCACCGGGGCGTAGTCGGGCAGGAAGTCGCGCTCCGGGAAGAAGAACCCCGGGACCGTCTCGCTCGAGATGTTCACGAAGCGCGGGACGCCGAACCGCACCGCCGCCTCGAGCACGTTGAAGGTGGCCATCAGGTTGGTGCGGAAGACGACCTGCGGGGGGTTGCCGGTCGGCTCCGGGATCGCGGCGGTGTGCACCACGGCGTCGGCGCCGCGGACGACCGCGAACGCCTCGCCGGCGTCGGTGAGGTCGGCCTGCACGTAGTGCGCCTCACCGGCTTCCTTGCGGTCGAACCCCGGCCGGGTCAGATCGGTGGCCACGACCTCGTGACCGGCGTCGAGGAGCGTCCGGGTCGTGATGCGGCCGACCTTGCCGTGGGCGCCGGTGACGACGATCTTCATGGGTCTCCCTCTGGTTGGGCGGTTCACGGCGCGTCCGGTCTGCGGGATGCGCCGGTCGCCGCATCAGGGGCTCTACCCGGGATCGGGCGGGGTGGTCGCGGCTGCGGGTGCGGTCGTGCGGCGTTCCCCTCGCGTGACCCGGTCCGGCGCGCCCGGCAGGCTCACCGCGGCGGCGCGGTGGAGTCCCGGACGACGAGGCTGGTGGCGAGCTCGTAGTGGTGCGCCTCCGGTCCCTGCCCCCGGGACTGGTCGACCACCGTCCGCACGGCCAGCCGTCCCATCTCGCGCAGCGGCTGATGGATGGTCGTGAGCCGCGGGGACGCCGACTCGGCGGCGTAGGTGTCGTCGAATCCCACGATGCTCAGGTCCTCCGGGAGTCGCAGCTGCCGGACCCGGGCGGCCGCGATCACGCCCAGCGCCGAGGCGTCGCAGCCGGCCACGATCGCCGTCGGCGGATCGGCGAGATCCAGGAAACGGGCGGCCATGTCGCGCCCGTCCTCGTAGCGGAAGCCGTCCTGCAGGGTCAACTCGGGCGCCGGCGGCACGCCGGCGGCACTGAGGGCCGCGACATGCCCGTGCAGCCGCTGACGGGCCGGTTGGGACTCCGGGGGCCCGCCGGCGAAACCGATCCGTCGATGCCCGAGGGCCAACAGGTGCTCGGTGGCCTGGTAGCCGCCGGTCCAGTTGGTCGCGCTCACGCTGACCAGCCCGTCGTCGTCGGCGTCGCGCCCACTGACCGGATCGACCAGCACCAGACCGAGGCCGGCGGCGATCGAGTCCGCGGCGGCGTCGGCGCGCACCTCGGTGGTGACCACGATGACCCCGAGGTGCCCCTTGTCGGCGACCCGGTGGAACCAGGCGGCACTCAGCGGTTCGTGCCGGTGCCGGCCGTTGGGATTGGTGGTCACGACGTCGATGTCGAGTTCCAGCCCGGCCTCCACCACCCCGGCGAGCACCTGGGCGGCGTAGAGACTCTCGTAGGCGTCGAACAGCACCGTGACGACGGGGGGTACGGCGCCGGCCGCCCGCGAGGTGCTGGGTTCGTACCGCAGCTTCTTCATCGCCGCCAGCACCCGCTGCCGGGTGGCCACCGAGACGCCGTCCCGGTCGTTGAGCACCTTGGACGCCGTCGCCTTGGAGACACCTGCGGCGGCGGCCACCGCTTCCAACGTGGCGCGTGAGGCTCTCGGCACCGTTCCCCCGTTCCCGGCCGACGTGCGCGACCCCGAAACAGTTTCGCACACCGTCCCCGTCCCCGTCGTGCCGTTCTCTGGCCACAGCTGCGGTTCTCGCGCTCATCAACCACCCGAAGGAACCACTCCGCAGGGTTGCCAGCGACCGCGTTCCGTCTGTACGTTCGGTCCACACCGAAACAGTTTGTCGAAACAGTTTCGCAGAACACCGCCGTTCACCCTCCGAAAGGCAATGACGCCCATGACCAGATCTGCACGACGGCCCCTCGTGGCCCTGGCATTGCTCTCCAGCCTCACGGTCGCCGCCTGCGGCGGCGCGACCCCCGGCGGAAACGCCGGCACCGGCGCCCAGGGCCCGGCCGCCGCGTCCGACACCAGCGCCTGGGTGCTGACCGGTGGCGGCTGGCCCGTCATCGAGAAGACCTTCGACACCTGGAACGACGCCCACCCCGAGCAGAAGATCGCCGTCGAGGCGTTCGCCAACGACGCCTACAAGGAGAAGATCCGGACCTCGGTGGGCTCCGGCCAGGCGCCCACCCTGATCATGAACTGGACCGGCGGCGCGCTGGCCGACTACGTCGAGAACGGTCAGGTCGCCGACATCACCGCCGAGACCGCCGCTCTCGTGAAGCGGGTGACCCCCTCCGTCGCCGAGAACGGCGTCGTCGACGGCAAGACCTACGCGGTCCCGCTGAACGACGTGCAACCGGTGGTGCTGTACACCAACGAGGACGTCTTCGCCTCCGTCGGTGTCGAGGTGCCGAAGACCTTCGACGACCTGCTCGCGGTGGTGCCGAAGTTCCGGGAGGCCGGCATCGCACCGATCTCCATCGCCGGCCAGAGCGTCTGGCCGGAGCTGATGTGGCTGCAGTACCTCACCGACCGCATCGGCGGCCCGGAGGTCTTCCAGGCCATCCTCGACGGCAAGCCCGACGCCTGGTCCGATCCGGCCGTCGTCGACGCGCTGACCAAGATCCAGCAGCTCGTGCAGGCCGGCGCGTTCGTCGACGGCTTCGCCTCGGTGACCGCCGACGCGGGCTCGGACTTCGCGCTGGTCCACACCGGCAAGGCTGCGATGATCCTGCAGGGCAGCTGGGGCTACGCCACCTTCAAGACCGACGCACCCGAGTTCGCCGGGACCTCCCTCGGTTTCGCCGAGTTCCCGGCCGTCCAGGGCGGCGCCGGTGACCCGGCTAACATCGTCGGCAACCCGGCCAACTTCTGGTCGGTCTCGGCCTCGGCCGGCGACGCCAGCAAGAAGGCCGCGCTGGACTACCTGAACGACTCGGTCTACAGCGACGACCAGGTGGCCGCGATGCTGGCCGCCGGATCCGTGCCGCCGATCACCGGGCTCGAGGAGCAGATCGCCGCCACCGAGGACGCCGACTACCTCGGCTTCGCCTACGACCTGGTCGACAAGGCGCCGCACTTCCAGCTCTCCTGGGACCAGGCCCTGCCGTCCCAGCAGGCCACCGAACTGCTCACCAACCTGAGCAAGGTCTTCCTCGAGGAGCTCACCCCCGAGCAGTTCGCCACCGCGATGAACGGCACGCTGGGATGACCCTGACCACCCCGGTGTCCACCGGTGCGGTGGCGTCGAGCCACCGCACCGGTGAGGGGCCCGGCCGCCGGCGGAAGGGCGGGGTGCCGTTCTTCATGGTGGTGCCCGCGGCGCTCGTCTTCGGTCTGTTCGCGCTGCTGCCGCTGGCCGGCGTGGTCGGGCTGTCGTTCATGGAGTGGGACGGGCTGGGTACGCCGACCTGGGCGGGCCTGTCCCAGTGGGCCGGCGTGTTGAGCAACCCGGTGACCCTCGACGCGATGCGCCTGACGGTGGTCTTCGTCGTGGTGTCCTTCGTGTTCCAGGCGCCGATCTCGCTGCTGCTCGGCGTGTTCATGGCCGGCCGGCAACGCAACCGCGCGCTCCTCGCGGTGCTGTCGTTCCTGCCGCTGGTGTTCTCCTCCGCCGCGGTCGGCATCGCGTTCAAGGCGCTGCTCGACCCGAATTTCGGTCTGAGCAGCGTGCTGCCCACCGGTTGGCTGGGCGGGAACCTGCTGGGCGACCCCGACCGGGCCCTCTACATCGTCATCTTCGTCGTCGGGTGGAGCTTCGTGCCCTTCCACGCCCTGCTGTACCAGGCGGGCGTCCGGCAGATCCCGGCCGCGCTGTACGAGGCGGCGACCCTGGACGGTGCCACCACCTTCCAGCTGTTCCGGTTCGTCACCATCCCGCAGCTGCGGTACACGATCATCACGTCGTCGACGCTGATGCTCGTCGGCTCGTTGACCTACTTCGATCTCATCTTCGTGCTGACCGGCGGTGGACCCGGCAGCGCCACCCGGATCCTGCCGCTGGACATGTACCTGACCGGCTTCCGCAGCTACACCATGGGCGCGGCGAGTGCGATCGGCGTCATCCTGGCCGCCGTGGGCCTGGCGATGTCGCTGCTGCTGAACCGGCTCTCGGGCAGCGGCCGGATGGAAAGTCAGCAGGCGGGCCTGTGATGCGACGCAAGGTCAACGTCCTCGGCGGACTGGCGGCCTGGTTGTGGCTCGCCATCACCGTCGTGCCGATCTACTACATCGTCGTCACCAGCCTGCGCAAGCAGTCGGCGTACTTCGCCGAGGGCCCGCTGAGCATTCCCTCGGCCCCCACACTGGACGCGTACCGGCTGGTGTTCGAGAACGAATTCGTCCGGTACTTCGCCAACAGCCTGATCGTCACCCTGGCCTCGGTGCTCGTCACGCTGATCGTCTCGCTGATGGCGTCGTACTACCTGGTGCGCTCGACGACCCCTGGTGCGGCCCGCATGTTGCGGCTGTTCCTGCTCGGGCTGGCGATCCCGATCCAGGCGACGATCATCCCGGTCTACTACATGATCGTGAAGCTGGGCCTCTACGACAGCCTTCCGGCGCTCATCCTGCCGTCCATCGCGTTCTCGATCCCGATCTCGGTGCTCATCATCGTGAACTTCCTCCGGGACATCCCCGGGGAGCTGTTCGAGTCGATGCGCGTCGACGGGGCCACCGACTGGCGGATCCTGCGCAGCCTGGCGCTGCCGCTGACCCGCCCGGCACTGATGACCGTCGGCGTCTACGTCGGCCTCAACGTGTGGAACAGCTTCCTGTTCCCGCTGATCCTGACGCAGAGCTCCAGCGTCCGGGTGCTCCCGCTGTCGCTGTGGACCTACCAGGGTCAGTTCGCCGTCAACGTGCCGGCGGTGCTGGCGGCGGTGACGCTTTCCGCGGTACCCGTGCTGGCCGCCTACGTCGTCGGCCGCCGCCAACTGGTCTCGGGCCTGACGGCCGGCTTCGGCAAGTGACCGCTCCCTCTCCGAACAGGAAACCTTCGTGACCCGACAGCAACTGACCCGACCCCCCGGGGTCTCCTTCGATCCCGCGGCACCGTCCGGACCGGTCGCCGCCGGGCGGCCGTGGCAGGACACCGACCGGTCGCCCGACGAGCGCGCCGCGTCACTGGTGGCGGCGATGACGCTCGAGCAGAAAGCCGCCCAACTCGGCAGCTACTGGGCACCGCACGGGATCCCGGGCGAGGACGTCGCCCCGATGGAGGGCGTGCTGAGCGACAGCACCCGCCCGCTGTCGGACTACATCGCCTCCGGACTCGGGCACCTGACCCGGGTGTTCGGCAGCCGCCCGGTGACGGTGGCCGAGGGGGTCGGGGACCTGAACGACCTGCAGCGTCAGGTCGTCGCGTCGCCCGGCGGTCTCGGGATCCCCGCCGTCGCGCACGAGGAATGCCTGACCGGGTTCACCGCGCTGGGCGCCACCGTCTACCCGACGCCGCTGGCCTGGGGGGCGACGTTCGACCCGGCGTTGATCCGGGAGATGGCCGCGGCCATCGGGCGGGACATGCACGACGTGGGGATCCAGCACGGGCTCGCCCCGGTGCTGGACGTCACCCGCGACTACCGGTGGGGGCGTACCGAGGAGACCATCGGCGAGGATCCGTACCTCGTGGGCACTCTCGGCAGCGCCTACGTCGAGGGGCTGCAGGGATCCGGCGTGGTCGCCACCCTCAAGCACTTCGTCGGGTACTCCGCGTCCCGCGCCGCCCGCAACCACGCACCGGTCGCGGTCGGCCGGCGGGAGCTCGCCGACGTGCTCCTGGTGCCGTTCGAGCGCGCCGTCCGTGACGGCGGCGCCCGGTCGGTGATGAACTCCTACGCCGACCTCGACGGCGTCCCGCCGGGGGCGAGCCGCGAGTTGTTGACCGACATCCTGCGCACGGAGTGGGGTTTCACCGGCACCGTGGTGTCGGACTACTGGGCGGTGACGTTCCTGGAGATCATGCACCGGGTGGCGGCCGATCCGGCCGATGCCGCCCGGCTCGCGCTGACCGCCGGGATGGACGTCGAGCTGCCGGAGACCGGGGCGTTCGCGCACCTGCCCGAGCTGGTCCGCTCCGGGCGGGTGGACGAACAGGTGCTCGACGCGGCGGTCCGGCGGGTGCTGCGGCAGAAGGCCGAGCTGGGCCTGCTGGACCACGACTGGGCGCCGCCCGCCGCCGACGTCGAGGTGGACCTCGACTCGCCGGCCAACCGGGCGCTGGCCCGGCGCATCGCCGAGGAGTCGCTGGTGCTGCTGGCCAACGACGGCACGCTGCCGCTGTCCACCCCGCCCGGCCGGATCGCGCTCATCGGGCCCGGCGCCGGTGAGCCGCGGTCGTTCCTGGGCTGCTACTCGTTCCCCAACCACGTGCTGTCGCGCTACCCCGAGGGCGGCGTCGGCATCGAGATCCCCGATCTGGCCGCGTCGTTGGCGGCGGTCCTGCCGGGCAGCCGGCTGACCTACGAGCCGGGGTGCGACTTCTCCGACGGCGACCGCGGCGGGATCCCGGCGGCGGTGGCCGCAGCGGCGGACGCCGACCTGGCCGTCGTCACGCTCGGCGACATCGCCGGCCTCTTCGGTCGCGGCACGTCCGGCGAGGGTTGCGACGCGCCGGATCTCCGGCTGCCCGGCGCCCAGGCCGAGCTCCTCGAGGCGGTACTCGCCACCGGCACCCCGGTGGTGCTGGTCCTGGTGTCCGGACGGCCCTACGCGCTCGGCGCGTTCGCCGACCGGTGCGCGGCGATCGTGCAGGCGTTCTTCCCCGGCGAGGAGGGTGGGGCGGCATTGGCCGCGCTGGTCACCGGCGCGGCCGAGCCGAGCGGCCGGCTGCCGGTCGGGGTGCCGCGGCACCCGGGCGGACAACCCGGCACGTACCTGGCGGCGCCGCTCGGCCAGCACGCCGAGGGGGTGTCCAACCTGGACCCGACGCCGCTGTTCCCGTTCGGCCACGGACTCAGTTACTCCTCTGTCGGCTACGGCGAGATCGACCTGGACCGAACGGATCTCCCCGCCGACGGGCTGATCGAGGTGTCGGTCGAGGTCCGCAACACCGGCGCCCGGCCGTGCGCCGAGGTCGTGCAGCTGTACCTGTCCGACCGGGTGGCCCAGGTGGTGCGACCGGTGCGGGAGCTGATCGGCTTCGCGAAGGTCCCGCTGGCCGTCGGCGAGACCCGGCGCGTCACCTTCACCGTGCACGCCGACCGGACGTCCTTCACCGGACTGACCGACCGGGTCGTCGAACCCGGGACCGTCACCTTCGCGGTGGGCCGGTCCAGCGCCGACCTGGTCGCCACCGCCGACGTCGAGATCACCGGTGCGACGCGGGTTCTCGCCGGCCGCCGGGTGATGGACACACCGGTCCGGCACGTCCCGGCCTGACCGGGTCCCGTCCGGGTCCGGCACCCCGCGCCGGACCCGGGCGGCTCCCCGCGTCTCAGTGCAGGACCTTGAGCCCCACCACGCACCCGACGATGCCGCTGAGCAGCAGGATCTTGACCAGCGAGACCGACTCGGCCCCGGTGGCCATCGCGTAGCCCACCGTGCCCACGGCTCCGACGCCCACCCAGACCGCGTAGGCGGTGCCCACGGGCAGATCCCGCAGGGCGACGGCCAGGCCCACCATGCTCAGGACGAGGCCGACGACGAACACGACGGTGGGGACGGGACGGGAGAAGCCGTCGGCCCTGCCGAGTGCGGTCGCCCAGACCGCCTCCAGCACCCCGGACACCAGCAACACGAACCAGGCCATGACAGACCCCTCCTCAGGAGGGCCGTCTTGTCGCAGACCGGGTACGGCACCACTCGTCCGGGGGCTCGGTCGGGAGCCTCCTGCCATGGTGGCAGAGTGCGGCGCCGCCGGGAAGCGGCGGCGATGGACGTCACCGCCCGACCGCGTAGCCCTGCCGTCCACGTGGGTCCGATGCCGCCCGCAGCCGGCCGGACGGGTCGCGGCCGACGACGCAGAGCCGCCCCAGCGACCACGGCGCCGACAGGACCACCTGGTGGCCGCGCCGGCGCAGCTCGGCGACGACGCCGGGCCCGAACCGCTCCTCCACCACGATCTGCCCCGGGGACGCCTCCCGCGGGAAGAACGAGCTCGGGAAGTGCGTGGTGTGGAACATCGGCGCGTCGACGACCCGCTGCAGGTCCGCCCCGTCCTCGCTGAACGCCAGCTGCAGGAAGAAGTTCAGCTGCCACTGGTCCTGCTGGTCGCCGCCGGGCGTCCCGAAGGCCAGCTGCGGTCGGCCGTCCCGGGACACGATCGTCGGGGACAACGTGGTCCGCGGCCGCCGGCCCGGGGTCAGCGAGGCCGGCAGGCCCGGTTCGAGCGTCGTCATCTGCAGCCGGGTCCCGAGGGGGAACCCGAGGGCCGGGATGACCGGCGAGGACTGCAGCCAACCGCCGCTGGGCGTCGCGGCGACCATCGTCCCCCAGCGATCGGCGACCGCGACATGGCAGGTGTCGCCGCGGTTCTCACCCGACCGGGCGACCGTCGGCTCGCCGGTGCCCGCGGCGCTGACGGCCGGGGCGGCGGTGAAGTCGGGGAGCCGCGGTGTGCGGCCGGCGGGGGATCCCGGCCGGAGCTCGTAGGAGGCGGTGTCGGTCAGCAGCGCCCGTCGCGCCTCGGTGTAGGGCGCGCCGAGCAGTTCGACGAGCGGCACGTCGGGGTCGTCGCCGTACCAGGCGTCCCGGTCGGCGAACGCGAGCTTCGCGGCCTCCACCACGGTGTGCACGAAGTCGGCGCCGCCCGGGCGCAGGTCGGTGCCGTCGAGCAACCGGAGCTGCTGCAGGAAGGCCGGTCCCTGCGTCCACGCGGGGGCCTTCGCCACCGTCCACGCGCCGAGGGTCGTCGTCACGGCGGGCTCGTACCCGGGTCGCCAGGCGGCCAGATCCTGCCCGGTCAGCACGCCGGTGGAGCGCTGACCGGAGGTGTCCCGCCACGGGGTCCGGCAGAAGTCGTCGACCGCCTCGGCCACGAAACCCGTCGTCCAGGCGTCGATCACGGCATCGACCGCGGCCTCCCGGCCGGTGACCCCCGCGGCCGCCGCGACCAACCGGCGGTACGTGGACGCCAGCACCGGGTTGGTCAGGACCTCCCCCGCCACCGGCACCCGGTCGCCCGGCAGGTACACCTCGGCGGACGGCAGCCACTCGGTGCGCAGCAGGTCCGCGACCGCGCCGATCGTGCGGGCCATCGACGGGAGCACCGGGTAGCCGTGCTCGGCGTAGTGGACGGCGTAGGAGAGCACCTGCCCGACGGTGGCAGTGCCGGAGTCCCGCAGCAGCGTGAGCCAGGCGACCACCGATCCCGGCACCGCGGCGGCCAGCAACCCGGTGCCGGGCACCACGGCGTGACCACGCGCCCGGTAGGCGTCGATGGAGGCGGCCGCCGGCGCCGGGCCCTGACCGCCCAGGACCACCGGATCGCCGCCGCGCTCGCTGATCAGCAGCACCAGATCGCCGCCGGGGCCGTTCAGGTGTGGCTCGACCACCTGCAGGACGAAGGCCGCCGCGACCGCGGCGTCCACCGCGCTGCCGCCGGCCTCCAGCATCGCCATCCCGCTGGCCGACGCCAGCCAGTGGGTGCTCGACACCATCCCGAACGAACCCGTCAGGTCCGGTCTCGTCGCGAACGACATGTCGCCAGCCCCCGTCTGTCCGTGCCGGCCCGGACGCCCGACCTCCACGCGGACCGTACCCGGCGCCGCACCCGCCGCTTTCCCGGACGGTCGCACCGGGCGACCGCGCGTCCGGTCGGTGGCCGGCCGGCCGGCCGCAGACCGTCGGTCTCGGTCTCGGCCTCGGTCTCGTCGATCCGCCGGTCGGCCTGCTCGCCCGGATCGTCGACCGGTTCGCCCGCTGCATCGACGGTGCGCTCACCTCGGTGACCGACCGAAACGGTCGCCGGACACGCGCGCCTGCACCGGTGCGGCGGATCCGGGGCGTCCCCCGCCGGCCGGATCGACCGGGAGAGCTACGGCCGCACCGACACGCGTTCCGCGGTGAGGGTACCGTCGGCGATCTCGGTCCTCCCCGGGAGATCGAGTGCCGAGCTCCCGGGCCGGGGCCCGGTACCGCGACGTCGTCCGGTACCGCATCCTCGATCGCCGTGGCATTCCCCGAGCCTGGAGGTACCGGACGTGTTCGTGGCGGCGTTGCCGCGGTGCCTGCGGCGGACCCAGCGGAACGGCGACACCCCGTGAGCGACGCGACGGGTCTGGGGACCCTGCTGGCGGTCAACGTGGGCCGACCGCGCCCGGTGTCGTTCCAGGGACGGCAGATCCACACCGCGATCTTCAAGGACACCGTCGACGGGCCCGTCGGCGTCGTCGACGGCAGCCTCGCGGGTGACCGGCAGGGTGACCAGGTCAACCACGGCGGCCACGCCAAGGCCGTCTACCTCTACCCGCACGCGCACTACCGGTTCTGGGCCGGGGAACTGGGCGGTCTGCCGCCCGGTACCGGGGTCTTCGGGGAGAACCTCACGGTCGAGGGTTTCGACGAGAACGACCTGCTCATCGGCGATGTGCTGCAGATCGGTTCGATGCGCCTGACCGTGACCGAGCCGCGGTACCCCTGCTTCAAGCTCGGTATCCGCCTCGACCGGCCCGACGTCGTCGACCGTTTCGTCCAGATCAACCGGGTGGGTGCCTATCTCGCGATCGACTCCCCCGGGGAGGTCACCGCCGGTGACACCATCCACCGGATCCGGGTCGATCCCGCCGGGCTCACCGTCGCCGAACTCATGCGGCTGCGCGCTCTCAGCGGACCGGAGGACATCGACGCCGTCCGGCGCGCGCTGGACGTCCCGGCGCTGACCGCGGAATGGCGTGGCCATCTCCAGCGGCGGCTGCGTGACCTGACCCGCGGCCGGGCACCGGGCTGGCCCGGCACCCGGCCGTTCGTGGTCCAGGAGTCCCGCCGGGAGGCCGACGACGTCGTCGCCCTCACCCTCGTCCCGCGGGACGGGCGGCCGCTTCCCGGGCACCGTCCCGGCCAGTTCGTGGCCGTCGAGGTTCCCGGGGTCCCGCCGGTCGTGCGCTGCTACTCGCTCTACGACCGGCCGGGACGGCCTCACCTGCGGGTCGCGGTGAAACAGCTCGACGTCGCCACTCCCGGCGGCGGGGTGTCGGCCCGCCTGCACGGCCTCGCACCCGGCGACGAGCTGCAGCTGCGGGCGCCGGCCGGTTCCTTCACCCCCGATCCCACCGCGACCCGGCCGCTGGTCCTCGTCGCGGGTGGGGTCGGGGTGACACCGATCCACGCGATCGCCGACACCATCACCGCCGCCGCCGGTTCCGCCACCGCTGCGGACGCCACCGCTGCGGACGCCACCGCCGCCGATCCCACCGCCGCCGATCCCACCGCCACCGCCGCGGTCGGGACGGCGCGCCCGACCCATGTGTTCTACGGGGCCCGGCGCCCGGGGCTGGACCCGCTGGCGGCGTCGCTGGCCGCGCTGGCCGCCGGCGGCGCGTTCCGCCTGCATGTGCGGTACAGCCGCGACAGCGCCACCGCACCCGCCCGGGTCACCGCCGCGGAGATCGTCGCGACCGTCGGGACCACCGACGTCGAGGTCCTGGTGTGCGGACCGACCGGGATGGTCACGACCCTGCCCCATGACCTGGCGAACCTCGGGGTGCCGGCGCACCTCATCCGGGTCGAGGCCTTCGGCGGCGACGCCACCCGCGCCCTGGCCGCCGCTGTGACCGTGCCGCCCGGCGGCCGCGGCGTGCGGTTCGCCCGGTCCGGGATCGGCACCCGGTGGCAACGGGCCGATCAGACCCTGCTCGAACTCGCCGAGACGACCGGCCTGTCACCGGCGTTCTCCTGCCGGACGGGCAGCTGCGGATCCTGCGAGACCACCGTCGAGAGCGGCACCGTCGCACACCTCCGCCCGCCCGGAGTGGACCTGGACCCCGACCGGTGCCTCACCTGCATCGCCGTGCCCACCGGCGACGTCGTGCTGGACCTCTAGGTCCCGCCGGACCGGTCGCCGTCAGGAGCGCGGTCCGGTGGCCGGTGCGGCGGCGCCGGACGCCGCCTCCACCGCCCGCCCGGTCAGCCGCACGCACGCAGGAGCGGCTGGACGCCATCCACCCGGCGCTGCCGCACCTGCTCACTCCAACGGCCACCCGATGTTCGCCGCCCGGGGGTTGCGGTCCTGGCAGTAGTCGGCCATGGCCGCCCACGGCCACAGACCGGCGCGGATCTCCGTCAGTGACCGGTCCGCGCGAGTCTCGAAGACCATGACCGTGTCCCCGTCCCGGGGGGCGCCGCGGTCGGGTGAGTGGAGCACCATGGGTCCACCTTGCTTGGACACGGTGTCCAGGTCGGCGAGGCTGTCGGCGCCGTAGGTGGCGACCAGATCGTCGACGGTGCTCGCGCCCACGGCGATCCCCTCGGCCGTGCCCAGGTCCGGCTCCGCGGTGACGTAGGCCAGCACCATTCCGTCGTCGGTGGTGACGACGGCGAACCGGGCCTGCCGGTCGACGTGGATCGAGCAGTCCTCGGTCTGGCCGGCACTGAACAGGTCCAGCCCCGGGAGTACGTCCTCCTGCATCGCGTGGACCGACGTCCGTCCGACGGGCGCGCCCGGCAGTCCGGACGCCGACAGCGTCAGCCGGTCCGGGCCCGGCGGTGTCGGACGGGGAGGGGCGGGCGGACTGCAGGCCACCAACGTCAGCGCGGTCACCGGACCGACGATCTTCGCTCGCCCTGACAGCCGCATGGGCATCTCCCGCGGAGTGAACGACGTGACCACACGTCATCGCCACGCGAATTCTGAGCGCGATTCCGGGCGGTCGTCAACCCCCGGACACACCTCCGGCCCCGCTCGCCGAGGCGGACGGGGCCGGAAGGGAACCACGGGACTCCAGGTCAGGCGGAGGTGACGACCGTGACCTTGAAGCTGGCGGAGA
This sequence comes from Nakamurella deserti, assembly GCF_003260015.1. Lineage (NCBI taxonomy): Bacteria > Bacillati > Actinomycetota > Actinomycetes > Nakamurellales > Nakamurellaceae > Nakamurella > Nakamurella deserti. Next base: position 95,784 of record NZ_QCXS01000004.1, read on the forward strand.
CGCCCGGGTGCAGCTTGACCGACACCGGGTGCGAACCGGCGGTCTTGATGTGACCACCGACGTCGACGGTGTTCTTGTCCAGCGACGGACCACCGGCGGCCTTGATCGCGGAGGCGACGTCGGCGTTGGTGATCGAACCGAACAGCTTCTTGCCGTCGGCGGTGGCGCGGGCGGTGATGGTCACCGACAGCGCCTCCAGCGCCTGCTTGACCTCGTTGGCGTGATCCGCGTTGCGGATCTCGCGCGCGATCTGCGTGCGCTTCATCGTGGCGATCTGCTTCTCGGCGCCCTTGGTGGCGACGATGGCCTTGCCCTGGGGCAGCAGGAAGTTGCGGCCGTAGCCGTCGCGGACCTCGACGATGTCGCCGGGGGCACCCAGCTTCGGCACGTCGACCGTGAGAATGAGCTTCATGTGAGGTCCCTTCTCAGCGCGCGGTCGAGGTGTAGGGCAGCAACGCCACTTCGCGGGCGTTCTTGACCGCGATGGCGATGTCCCGCTGGTGGATGGTGCAGTTGCCGGTGACGCGGCGGGCGCGGATCTTGCCACGGTCGGAGATGAAGCGGCGCAGCAGGTTGACGTCCTTGTAGTCGATGGGCGTCGACTTCTTCGAGCAGAAGCCACAGGGCTTCGTGCTCACCTTGCGGGGGGGAGGCTTGGGCATTCGTTACTCCAGTGGAAGAGAGAGATCAGGAAGAGAGCAGGGAGGCCTAGAAGGGCGGTTCGTCCGAGTAGCCGCCGCCACCGCCGGCCGGCGGTGCCGAGGCCCACGGATCGTCGGCCGGAGCCGAGTTGCCGCCGCCGCCGCCACCGCCGTAGCCGCCGCCACCGCCGCCGCCCCCGCCACCGGCAGGCCGGTTGACGCGGTTGACCTTGGCCGTGGCGTAGCGCAGCGAGGGGCCGATCTCGTCGACCTCCAGCTCGATGACGGTGCGCTTCTCGCCTTCCTTGGTGTCGAAGGACCGCTGCTTGAGCCGTCCCGTGACGACGACGCGACTCCCGCGGGTCAGCGACTCCGCCACGTTCTCCGCAGCCTGACGCCAGATGTTGCAGCGCAGGAACAGAGCCTCGCCGTCCTTCCACTCATTGCTCGCCCGGTCGAACGTGCGAGGAGTGGACGCGACGGTGAAGTTCGCGACGGCCGCTCCGGACGCGGTGAACCGCAGCTCCGGATCGGCGGTGAGGTTGCCCACCACCGTGATGATCGTGTCGCCAGCCATGACCGACCCTTACTTCTTGACGGTCGGGCGGATGATCTTGGTGCGGAGCACGGACTCGTTCAGGTTCAGCTGACGGTCCAGCTCGGTGACGGCCGCGGACGGCGCGGTCACGTTGATCACCGCGTAGATGCCTTCGGCGTTCTTCCGGATCTCGAAGGCGAGGCGACGACGTCCCCACACCTCGACACTCTCCACCGAACCGCCGCCCTGACGGACGACGTTGAGGAAGGTGTCGATCGAGGGAGCGACGGTGCGCTCGTCGAGACTGGGATCGAGAATGAGCAGAAGCTCGTAGTGACGCGGCGTCGTGGATACGCTCACGTACACCTCCTATGGGCTCATCGGTCGCGGTAGGTCCGCGACAGGAGGGGGTTGCAGACCGGGCACATGGGCGCCCCCGGCCGGGCACAACTCTCCCAGGTTACCAGCGCGCGCAGGCCGGACGAACCCGTCAGCCCAGGACCACCCAGCCGTGCCCCGGCACCCGCACCGTGCCCCCGACGAGGTCGGCGTGACCGGCCCGCACCTGCGACGCCCCGAGCCCGGTCAGCTCGAGCGTGTCGTCGCCGATGTTGAGCGCCACCACCAGCCGGTCGTCGCCGGACCGCACCTCGTAGGCGTAACCGGTGTTGGTCAGCGACAGCTCCGCGGTCCGCCCGCGGTGCAACCAGGGGTGGCGCCGCCGCAGCGCGATGAGCTCCTGGTGACGGTGGTAGGTCGACCACCCGCCGGCGGCCAGGTCGTCCGGGCCGTCGGGGAAGGCCGGCCGGATGGCGTCGTCCCCCCCGGCCCGCTCCTCCTTGAGCCCGGTGAAGCCCTGCTCGTCGCCGTAGTAGACGGCCGGCACGCCGCCGACGGTCATCAGCACCACGAGGGCGTGCTGCCGGTGCCGCTCGTCGGTGATCAGCGTGGCCAGCCGGGTGACGTCGTGGTTGCCGACGAAGGTCATCGGCACGAACGACTCCAGGAACTGGTTGTGCCGCTTCATCGACCACGCGAGCTCGAAGAAGTTCCGCTCGACGATGCCGTTGCCGACGGCCTTCCACAGTTCGTACTGGGTCACCGAGTCCATCCCGGACTCCGCGACGATCCCGGCGTAGTCGCCGTGGATGACCTCACCGACGATCCAGGCGTGCGGATGGGCGTCGCGGACCCGGGGCAGCACCTGCGCCCAGAACGCCGCCGGCACCGCGTACGCCGCATCCAGCCGCCAGCCGTCCGCGCCGCGGTCCAGCCAGTGCGTCATCACGTCGGCGACGAGCTCCACCACGGCGGGGTCGTCGTGGTCGAGGGCGACGAGCGCGTCGTGGCCCTCGAAGTTGTCGGCGCGCGGCGGGGCGTCGCCCGGCGACCACCCGTCGGGCCAGTCCAGCCGGAACCACGACGCGGTCTCCGACGCCGGCCCGCCGGCCAGCGCGGCGGCGAACGCCGGGTGGGCGCGACCGACGTGATTGAACACACCGTCGAGCAGGATCCGCAGCCCGCGGCTGTGGGCAGCCTCGACGAGCGCCTCGAAATCGGCCTCGGACCCGAGCCGGGGGTCGATCGTGAAGTGGTCCACGGTGTCGTAACCGTGCGTCTCCGATGCGAACACCGGACCGAGAGCGATTCCACTGCAGCCCATCTCGATGACGTAGTCCAGCCAGGCGCCGATCCGGCCGAGGCGGTGTACGACGTCGGCGTCCGGGCGACCCTCACGGGGAGCGCCGACGAAGCCCAACGGATAGACCTGCCACCAGATCGCGTGTTCCGACCATTCCGCCGCCATGTGATGCATCCCCTGCTGATCGTTGCGCACCTGTCTAGTGACCAAATCTCACTACCCCCGTACCGTACCCATCATGGCCCGCGTCGATCGTCGTCCCCGTCAGCGACTTCCCATCGCCCAGCGACGGTCGGCGATCCTCACCGCCGCCGAGGCCGCCTTCGCCGCGGCGCCCTACGACCAGGTCAGCCTGGCCGGCATCGCGGAGGTGGCCGGCGCGTCGGAAGCGTTGGTGCACCGTTATTTCGCCACGAAGAGTGAGCTGTACGTCGAGATCGTCACCGCCGCCGTACAGGACCTGGAGGACCGGTGGACCGCGGCGGACGGGGCCGCCGGCGGCCCCGGTACGGACGGATGGACGCGGATCGCCCTGGCCATCGACGCCTACCTCGACTTCACCGCCACCTCCGGCAGGGGCTGGACGGCACCGCTGCGGGCGCCCGACAGCGGCTTCGGGCCGGCGTTCGCGATGCGGATGCACGCCCGGGAGACCTTCGTCGGCCGCGTCCGCGACGCGCTCGGCCGTACCACCGCACCCGCCGAGAACCAGGCCCTGCACGGCTATCTCGGGTTCCTCGACGGTGCGGCGCTGACCTGGGCGTCCGACGGTTGCCCCGAGGAGCAGCGGTCCGGGTTGATCACCATGGCGCTCGGCGCCCTCAGCGGCGCGCTCGCCGCCCTCGACGCCGAGTAGCGCTCCGGCGACGGAGGCGGCACGCCCGGTCGATGCCGCCCGCGGCTCAGGACGTCGAGAACGAGAAGGTCGCCGGCGGTGTGCCCTCGGCGGTGATGTCGCCGTTGTCGTAGGTGAGGGTGTACTCGCCGGTGCCGGGCAGCGGCACCACGAAGGTCAGGACGTTCCGCTCGCTGTCGGACACGGTGCCGGGATACAAGGCGTCGCAACAGTAGTCGCTGCGCTGGTCGGCGACGACCGAGCTGCCGTCCGGCGCGGTGACGGAGAACTGTTCGTAGCCGGTGTTCCAGCCGGAGGCGTTGCAGTCCGGTGCGCACGTCAGCTTCACCCGGACGTCGAGCAGCGCCTTGCCCTTCTCACCGGACTCGTAGCTCGGGGCCAACGAGGCCTCGACGACGTCCACGACGATCTGGCCCTGGGTGAGGTTGCCGGTGACGGGGATGTCGAGCGGCTCGATGCTGTCGACCTCGGCCGAGTCGGCCAGCGGCAGCACCGTCCGGTTGTCGCCGGCGTCCCCGTAGACCAGCGACACCAGATCGATGGCCTCCGCCGGCGTCACCGCCTCGTCCGGCGTCACGGTGAAGGTGGCGGTCCCCCGGGCCTTCCCACCACCGGGGATGTCGGGGGCGTCGAAGAACGCCTCGACGGCGAGCCCGTCGACCTCGACGTCACCCCGGGGCGGCGAGTCGTCCTCGATCCCGAGATTGTCGTAGGTCAGACCGACCGTCACGTCGACGGACGTTCCGTATCCGGGTTCCGCGGTCGCCTCGTCCACGGTGACGGCGAATCCGTCGTACCACCCGGTCCTGTCGATGCTCCGGGTGACCGGTGCGGCCACGGCGGCCTCGCTCGTCGGCCCGGCCGGCTCCCCCGTCCCGGTGGCCGACGCCATCGGCAGGTCCGACGGGAGCGCGGTGGCGAGCGCGCTCGCGGACTCCACGGCGGCGGCGATGCCGCCGGCGACCGCTTCGGCGGTCCCCTGCGTCCCGCCCCCACCGCAGCCGGCGAGGCCGGCGACCAGGACCACGGCCACCCCGGCGGACACGACACGACGTCGCACGACGACCTCCACTGCTCGACGGCGCCGGCGGGAGGTGCCGGCCCGTCGCAGCGTAGGCAGGGCGTCAGCGCCGTGACCAGGTACTTTCGGGCAGACCTCCGGCCGCGGCGCCGCCCGGTGCGGCCGTCCGCCCGCTCGGCGGCGCGGGGCGGGGCGGGGCGGAATCCGTCGTGGGCGACCGGTCGGCCGACCGCCGCCGCCCACGCCGGTCGGGTGGACCGGTTCCGGCCCGCCGCCGCCGGTCGGGCGTCCGCTCAGGCGCAGCGCACGCAGCGGACCGCCGCCGGCAACGCCTCCAGCCGGCCGGCGGCGATCGGCCCGCCGCAGCGTTGGCAGATCCCGTACCGGCCTGATGCCGCGTGCGCCACCGCCGCTTCGGCGGCCGCCACCCGGCGGGCCGCCGCCCGGTGCAGACCGTCCAACCGGGCCCACTCCGCCGACAGCGGACTGCCCTCCGGATCGTGCTCGTCGTCGTCCACCCGGTCCGCACGGACCCGTCGGATGTCGGCCAGGGCACGCTCGGTGGCGGCCAGCTCGGCCCGCGCGGCCTCGAGCACCTCGGTCGGCGCGGGGAGCCCGGCCGGACCGCTCTCAGGCGCCACGGGACCGCAGCGGCAGCCAGGCCAGGACGTCCTGGATGGTGCGGTCCCAGTACGCCCAGTCGTGCACGCCCTCCTGGAAGTCGACCGTCAGGTCGACGTCGCGCTCGGCGCAGGCGGCGACGAACCGCCGGTTGTCGTCGATGAGATGGTCGCCGGTGCCGCAGCCCAGGTACAGCGGCGGCGGGTCGGTGACGGTGTCGAGCAGCGCGAACAGGTCGTCGTCGGACCCGGCGACCGCCGCGTCGCCGAAGATCCGCCGCATCATCCCGGGGTCCTGCATGCGGCCGTGTTCCCGTTGGATGCGGTCGAGGTCGACCGCGCCGGACAGGCTCGCCGCGGCGGCGAAGCGGTCGGGACGGCGCAGCGCCCACTTGAACGCGCCGTAGCCGCCCATCGACAGACCGGCGACGAAACGGTCCTCCCGGCGGGTCGACACCCGGAACATCGACTCCACCTTCGCCGGCAGCTCGTCGGCGAGGAAGGTCCAGTACTCCAGCCCGAACGCCTCGTCGGCGTAGAAGCTGCGGCTCACCGACGGCATCACCACGGCGAGCCCGAGCGGTGCGACGTAGCGTTCCAGCGCGGTCCGCCGCTGCCAGATGCTGTGGTCGTCCGAGAGACCGTGCAGCAGGTACAGCGTCGGGAAGCCGCCGGCGGCGGCGGCCGGAGCGCCCGCCAGTCCGATCTGACTGGAGGTCTGTTCGGGCAGCAGCACGGTCATCGAGGTACCGACGCCCAGGGCGTCGGAATGGAAGTCACACCGGATCAGGGCCATCGGGTCATCCTGCTCCCCGGCGCCGGGCGGTCACGCGGCCGGGCACCAGTCCACCGGTGCGGCCAGCACGGCGTCCAGCGTCGACTCGACACTCGGCACGACGACCCGCAGCAGTGCGGAGCCCAGCCACCCGGTGGCGGCGCAGTCCAGCGACGGCGGGGCGGCGGCGGGCGCCGGCGGGTACATCGCGTCGACCCGGTCGGTGAGGACCTGGGCGGTGAAGGTGGACGCGGCCTTCATCGTGTCGCTGCCCGCGCTGGCGGACGTCTGCAGGATGGCCACGAAGAACCGCCCGGTCCAGCCGACCGAGTGGATGTTGTACGGCGACCAGCCCGGATCGCTCCAGCCCTGTTTGGCGCCGTGGTCGCCGGTCACCGCGTTGAGCCCGAAGGCCTGGTCGAAGCCGTCCGATCCGGTCGGGGCGGCGGCCGCCATCCAGCTCATCAGCGACGGTCCGACGAGCGGGTCCTGTGACATGCCCCAGAGGAATCGCACCTGGTCGTTCGCGGTGATCTTCGCCGAACCCCAGTTGCGGGAGCTGGCGTTCGCCGCGTTCGTCGTGCCGGTCAACCCGTACCGCTCGGCGATGGTGGGCACGATGTCGCGCCGCCAGAGGTCGCTCTGGATGCCGTTGTCGGACACCTCGATCATGGTGCGCAGCGCGGCGGCGGTACCCGCGTCGAGCTGCCCGTCCGCCTGTACGAGGTAGTAGGCCGCGGTGAACAGCTTCAGGACGGACTCGGAGTTGTACACGGAGTCGCCGCCCGCCGAGGCGAGCAGGGTGCCGTCGGTCCGGTCGAGCACGGCGACCGACTGCTGCACGTCGGCCGCCGCGGCCGCCGCGACCGCACCGTCGACGGTGGCCTGCACCGTGTCGTCGGCGTGGGCGAACGGCGGGAATGCCAGGGCGAGCACCAAGACGACCAGCGCGGGCAGCAGCCGCCGGCGGGTGCGTCCGGAAAACGGCGAGGGTGGTGCGGTCAACGGGGGCTCCTGCGGGACCGGGGCGGCGGGAGACGCCGTCCACCCGGTCCAGTCTGCCCACCGCGGCGGCGCGCCGAGCCGCCCGACCGGGTGGCACCTGTCACTCGCGCGGCGCGACGCGTTCCACGAGCGGGACGGCCTCCGCGGGCGGCCCGCCCGCCGGTACGGCGGGCACGTCGGCGGCCCGCGGGTCCATGGCCGGGCGGCGGCCGAACCCGAGGACGGCGGGCAGCGACAGCAGCGTGAACCGGTCGGGTGCATCGGCGAAGACGCCGCCGGTCGGGTCGTCGTCGCCGGCCTGGCGGACCAGGTCGTCGGCCGGCCGCAGGATCTCCCGGATCACCATCACCATGAGCATCAGCACGATCGCGTCCCGCACCAGCGCCATCGCCTGGAACGGGTAGGCCGACAGGAGCGCGTACCGCGCCGAACTGTCGCCGCGGGTGGCGAAGGTCAGCATCAGCAGCCACCAGAGTGCCGCCTCGGCCAGCTGCCAGACCAGCAGCGGCCGCCAGCGCGGCAACGCCAGCACGGCCAGCGGCAGCAGCCACAGCGAGAACTGCGGGTTCCACGTCTTGGTGATCAGCAGGAACGCCGCCACGGTGAGGAACATCAGCTGCGCCACGCGGGGCCGGCGCGGCGCGGCGAGTCCGAGCCAGCCGATGAGCAGCACCGCCACCACCAGCAGCACCGCGACCACCGCGTTCAGCAGCGCCGGCGCCTGGCCGGGGGCGAGGTCCGGCGTGAACAACGTCGAACCCGACCACGTCGAGAACACCGACCACAGCGAGGTGAACTCGGGTCTGCGGTCGAGGTTGGCCGCGTAGAACTGCGACCACGCGGCCGGATCGGTGAGTACGAACGGCAGGTTGACCGCGGCCCAGGCGACGGCGGCGGTCACCGTGGTGACGAGCACCGGCCGCACCCTGCCGGTCCGCAGCGCCAGGACGACCAGCGGCACCAGCAGGAGCACCGGGTACAGCTTCGCCGCCACCGCCAGACCGAGCAGGGCCCCGGCCCACACCGGCCGCGAACGCGACCACGACAACATGGCCGCCGCGAGCAACGCGATGGGCAGGATGTCCCAGTTGGTGAAGGCGTGCACGACGAGCAGCGGGGACAGACACATGATGGCGGTGTCCCACGGCCGCCGCCGGGAGATCTTCAGGGTGCTGGCCACCGCCCACAGGTACACCAGGCCCAGCGCGATGGCGCCGACGGTGAAGAAGACGCCGACGTCCAGCGACGCCGGCAACAGGCCGCTGCCGTCGGCCACCTTGCGGTAGGCGCCGGCGCCCCGGGCGACCAGCCACAGGAACGCGGCGGTCAACGCGCCGTAGGGCAGCGCCGGCATCACCGACCCGTCACTGGCGTAGTGCGTCGCGAACGGCGAGATCGACTGGTTCAGGCCGTGGATCTGGTAGGCGGGAACGACGTCGTTGTAGCAGCCGGAGATCCACTGCCGGTTGCCGCTGGAGTCCAGCACCATGGCACCGTCGGCACCCGGGGTCTGCTGGATGCACGGCGATTTCGCCAGCCATCCGAAGATCAGGAACAGCAGCGCCATCAGCAGGCACACCCGCAGCGGCGTCAGGATCGGCAGCCGGCCCACCTGCGCGTGCCGACCGAGCGGTCCGCCGATCAGCTGCGACGCCCGGCGCACCGTCGCATCGGTCCAGCTGGGGACGACGCGTTCGTAGGGCGTGAGCGTGGCGCTCGGGTCGGCTGCGCGATCAGACCGACGGCGACCGGCGTCGGGAAGGTCGGGTGCCGGTTCCCCCCGGTCGGCGCTCCTGCTCACCGCACGGATGCTACCGACCGGTCGACCGGGCCCACCCGAGCCGACCCGTCGGGTCAGCCGCCGGCGCGGCGGGCCTTGGGCGCACGCTCGCCCTGGTGGCCCATCACGAACGAACTGACGAGGTGGTTCCACTGGCAGGTGCGGCACACCTCGACCATGTAGACGTCGAACTCGCTGAACACGCCGGCCATCTTCTCCAGCTCCGCGGGGGTGCGGGCCGACCCCGCCGCCGTGCCGAGCTCGTCGCCGTAGATCCAGTGCACGTGCGTCAGGTTCTCCTTGCGGCACACCGGGCACGGCACGTCGGTGGGCACACCATGGAACTTCGCCGCCTGCATCAGGTACGGGCTCGCCTCGCACACCTCGGCGACCGGGACCCGCCCGCTGGTCACCTGCGCCAGCAGCGACCGACGCCGGAGGGCGTAGTCGACGAGGCCGCGCTGAGTCTGCACGGGACGAGCGTACGCGCGCCCTCCCGGCCCGCCGAGGGCACCGTCGGAGGATTCCGGCTCCCGGACGAGCGCCGTGACGGCGGAGCCGCTGTGGGGGCGGTCACCGGTTCCGGTGAATCGGGAATGGCCGCGCGGAGGGGGCGGTTGGTCACGGGAGGACGCGTCCGAGGGCGTGCGCACCACACCCGAGCACGACGCGAAAGGCTTCCCATGACCCCCACCCCGACGCGCGCCACCCGCGAGCGGATCAGCGCCGGCTTCGTTCTGCTGCTGGGCGCACTGACCGCCATCGGTCCGTTCACCATCGACCTGTACCTGGCCGCGTTCCCCCGCATCGCCGAGGAGTTCGGCACCACCCCCGCCGCCGTCCAGCTGACGATCACCGCGACGCTCGCCGGGCTGGCGATCGGTCAGCTGCTCATCGGTTCGCTCTCCGATGCGCTCGGCCGCCGCCGCCCGCTGATCGGCGGGCTGGTGCTGTACGTCCTGGCCTCCGCGGCGATCATCGTGGCGCCGTCGGTCGAGGTGCTGGCCGCGATGCGCTTCGTGCAGGGTCTGGCCGCGGCTGCCGGGATGGTGCTGTCGATGGCCATCGTGCGGGACCGGTTCTCCGGCATCCAGGTCGGCAAGGTGCTCGCCCGCCTGATGCTGGTGGTCGGGGTGGCCCCCATCGTCGCGCCGGTGATCGGCTCCTTCATGCTGGGGCTCGGCTCGTGGCGCTGGCAGTTCGGCGTCCTCACGGTGTTCGGTGTGGTGCTGCTGGGCCTGGCCGTCTTCGTGCTGCCGGAGTCGCTGCCGGTCGACCGGCGCCGTAAGGGTGGTGTCCGACCGGCGCTGCGCACCTACGCATCGCTGTTGCGGGACCGCACCTTCATGCTGCTGACGCTGGTCAGCGGCTTCTTCATGGCGGCGATCTTCACCTACGTCTCGTCGGCGACCTTCGTCTTCCAGGACCAGTTCGGGTTGTCCGTCGGCGGCTTCGCCCTCGTCTTCACCGCCGGTGCCGCCGCCCTGACCGCGGGAACCCAGATCAACGGCGCCCTGATCGGCCGCTTCACGCCGGCGCAGATCCTGCGCGTCGCCGTACTGGCCGGCGCCGCCGTCGCCACCGCCATGCTGGTGACGGCCCTCCTGGGTCTGGGGATGTGGCCGCTGATCGTCACGCTCGTCCTCACCCTGTTCACCGCCGGGTTCGTGCTGCCCTCGGTGCCGACGATCGCGCTGGATGCGAACCCGGACCGGGCGGGCAGCGCCTCGGCCCTGCTCGGCTCCTTCCAGTTCGGTGTCGGCGCGGTCGTCGCCCCGCTGACCGGCGTCTTCGGCGGAGTGACCGCACTGTCGTTGGCGGCGGTGATGTTCGGTGCGGTGATCGTGGCGACCGTGGTCTTCCTGGTGGTCGCGCCGGCCCTCGGCCGGCTGGACTCCCGGCTGACGGCGCAGACCGCCGTACCGCACGTGGCGGTCGCGCCGCCGGTGCTGGCCACCGAGGCCCGCTGACCCCGCGGCCGCCCGGCCCTATCGTGGGGCCATGACGGCCCGCTGCTCCCTGTCCCCCCGTGCGTCGGCGAAGCGCTGATGGTCACCACCGCCGAACAGCTCTCGCACCGGCTCGCCGTCGAGCAGTCCGACCGGCGACTGCCGTCGGTGTCGGCCGCCTGGGTGCGGGACGGGGAGATCCGCTGGCAGGACGCGATCGGCACCGTCGACGCGCGCCCCGACGGGTCACCGGCGACGCCCGACACCCAGTACCGCATCGGCTCCATCACCAAGACGTTCGTCGCGGTGCTGGTTCTGCGGCTCGCCGAGGAGGGCCGGCTCGCGCTCGACGATCCACTCGACCGGTACCTGCCCGGTACGGCCACTGCGTCGGTGACCCTGCGGTCGCTGCTCAGCCACGCCGGCGGGATCCGTGCGGAGACCGACAACCCCTGGTGGGAGCGCACCGCGGGGATCGACGAGGCCGAGCTGCGCCGTCAGTTGATCGCCCGTGATCTGGCCGTCGGCCACTTCCACTACTCCAACGTCGGCTACGGCGCGTTGGGCGCGGTGGTGGCGGCCCTGCGCGGCCGGAGCTGGCTGGACTGCGTGCGCGAGGAGATCCTGGCCCCGCTGGGCATGTCGCGCACCACGGACCGACCGGCGGCACCCCACGCCACCGGGCTGGCCGTGCACCCGTTCGCCGATGTGGTCCTCGGCGAACCCGAGCACGATGCGGTGGCGATGGCCCCGGCGGGCCAGTTGTGGTCCACCACGGGGGACCTGGCCCGCTACGCGACGTTCCTGCAGGCCGGCGACGACCGGGTGCTGCCCGCCGCCGTCCTGGCCCGGATGAAGCGCCCGCACACGTGGGACGACCCGCCCGGGCAGCGCTGGAGCCGCGCGTACGGGTTGGGCCTGGAGATACTCAACGCCGACGGCCGCCGGCAGTACGGACACGGCGGGTCGATGCCGGGATTCCTGGCGATGCTGCGGTTCCGGGCCGACGGTGACGCGATCCTGGTCCTCACCAACACCACGACCGGGCTGTCGCCGACGCTGGTCGGTGACCTGCTGACCGTCGTCGACCGGTCGGCACCGCGGTCGCCCACCGTGTGGCACGCGCGGCCGGACCAGGCCGACCGGCTGGAGTTGACCGGGGAATGGTTCTGGGGTCCCGCCCGGCTGACGATGCACGTCCGGCCCGACGGCTGGCTGGAGCTCGTGCCCGTGGGAGCCGGTCGTGGCTCGCGGTTCCGGCGGACGGGCGCGGACAGCTGGGAGGGGCAGGACGGCTACTACCTCGGTGAGACCCTGCGGGTGATCCGCCCCGCCGGCACCCGTCCGTACCTCGACCTCGCGTCGTTCCGGCTGACCCGCACCCCGTACGACCCGGACGCCGACATCCCCGGCGGGGTCGACCCGGCCGGCTGGAGCTGAGCGCGCGCGGTTCCGGCTCGGCCCGGCGGGGTCGACCCCGCCGCTGGAGCTGACCGGGTGCGCGGTTCGGGCTCGGCCCGCCGGGGTCGACCCGGCCGGCTGGAGCTGATCGCGCGGTTCCGGGCTCAGCCCGCCGGCTGGATCTCCATCAGGGACCAGGCCTCGGTGGTCCCGCAGTACACCGGGCGGTCCCGCTGGTACACACGGACCTTGACCCTGTCCCCCGCGGCGAGGGTGCCGCCGGTCCCCGTCACCGTGTAGACCGGCCCGTCGTCGGCGGTCACCGTGTAGCACGGGCCGTCGCCGCCCTCGGTGACCGTGCCGACCACCCAGAGCCCGGCGATCCGGTCGCTGGGTTCCGACGGCGGGGCGGTGGGCCGGGTGAGCGTCGGCAGCACGGTGGTCGACATCGGCCGGGTCGACGACGAGGTCGTCGTCGCCGGTGGGGTCGCTCCCGGGGCACTCGTCGTGGTGGCACCCGACGCCGTGGTGCCGGACGCCGTGGTGCCGGACGTCGAGGTGCCGGACGTCGCGGAGCCGGACGCCGTGGTGCCGGACGCGGTACCCGCGGACGTGGCGCTGCCCGTCCGGTCGCCGGTCCCGGATCCTGCGCAGCCGGCCACCGCGAGCGAGATCGCACCCAGCACCGACACGGTTCTGATCATCAGCTGCTTCATCCTCCTCTGACGGTGCGACCCGGGCCTCGGGTTGCACGGAGCGCGACGTGGTCTGCGCGCGAACAGTTCTCGCGGTGCGACCGATTCGGGAACAGAACAGCGGCGCCCGGGGGTTGTCCCCGGACGCCGCCGTCGTCTGGTCCGCACCGATCGCGCGGTCGGAATCCCTCAGGTCAGCTGACGCTGCCCAACCGGATCGTGGCGCCGTTGTCCTTCTCGTTCAGGACCTTGATCGTCACGCCGGCCCCGGCGACCTTGACACCGTGGTTCGGGAGCTCCGGATCGAAGTAGTCCCGGGTGTCGTCGAACGTCGGGTTGCCCTTCACGCCGCGGATGTAGCTCGGTCGGCCCGCGATGTGCAGGGTGAAGGAGTCGGCCTTGGCCTTGGTGAACGGCGCATCGTAGAGCTGGACGCGGGTCCGCCAGGGCAGCCCGTCGAGCCGGTACAGCGTCTCGGGCCGGGAGTCGATGTACAGGTTCAGGCCCTCACCCGGGTGCTCACTGACGTTGTTGTCCGACTGGGAGGTATCCCAGTAGGAGATCAGCAGGCCCTCCTGGTAGGCGTAGTGCTCGACGAAGTCGGGCTTCGCCGGGCCGAAGCCGTAGTTGTACGGCCCGGTCTCCAGGTACCGGTCGTAGGAGACGTAGCTCCGGTAACCGGCGATGTAGTAGTTGTCGAACAGTTCGGTGGCGACGCTGCCGACCGTGCTGAAGCCGTCGAGAGTCCAGCCGTTGGGTGAGGTCTCGGCGTCGTCGGTGAGCAGCGTGGCATCTCCGGAGGTCACGGCGATGTCGTCGACGAAGATGCCGGCGGGCAGACCGAGGTCGTTGCCCTCCTCGGAGCCCTGGGCGGCGCCGTCGGTGGAGTACGACACCCGCAGCCCGACGGTCTCCCCGGCGTAGGCGGACAGGTCGAAGGTGGCCGGCTGCCAGCCGTCGCTGAAGCCGTCGATGCCGTTGCCCTCGTCGGCGTTGGTGATGGAGCCGGGCACGGCGGCCCAGCCGGTGCCGTCGTCGACCTGGACGTAGGCGTAGTCGCACGGATCGGGGCCACAGTCCTCGATGCTCCAGCGGGCCTGGAAACTCAGCTCCGCCGGCTGGTCGGCCGGCAGCTCCACGGTCCGCGACATGCTGTTGCTCAGGTCGTCACCGGTCCCGGAGTACCACTGGTTCTCACCACCGAACGGAGCACCCAACTCGCTGGTGACCTCCTTCTGGGGCAGCACGACGACGAGCGCCTGGGCCTTGTCGGTGTTGAACTCCTCCGGTCCGAGCTCGATCTTCTTCTCCTGGCCCGCCACCTCGACCTGGTAGTCGAGCCAGCCCAGCTGCAACTTGTTCCAGGCGCCGAGATCGCCACCGCGGTCGCCGATGAAGTCCTCCCCTGCGGCACCCAGGCGGCTCTGCGCCATGAGAGTCCAGTGCTCGTTCGGGTTGTCGCCCGCACCGGTGGTGTCGTAGTCGTCCGGCAGACCGAGGTCGTGGCCGTACTCGTGGTAGAACACGCTGCGGCCGCCGTTCTCCGGCTGGATCGTGTAATCGCCGATCCAGACGCCGGTGTCGCCGATCTCGGTGCCGCCCAGAGCGTTCTCGGCCGGACCCTCCGTGCCGATGCCGCCCTGGTAGGCGTACCAGCGGTGCGACCAGATGGCGTCCTCACCCTGGTACGGGTCGCCGTCGGCCTGGTCCCCACCGGCGTGCACGATCTGGAAGTGGTCGATGTAGCCGTCGGACTCGTTGAAGTCGCCGTCACCGTCGAAGTCGTAACGGTCCCACTGGTCGAACGACTTCATGTCGGCGGCGATGTCGGCGTCGCTGCGGCCGGCGGCCTCCTGGTCGGCGACCCACTGGTCGGCGGCGTCCCGGACGAGGTCCCAGGTGTTGCTGCAGACGTTGGACAGGCAGGGGAAGCCGTCGGAGCGGCCGTACCGGGCCTCGTTGTACTTGACCTTGACCCAGTCGGTGACCTCACCGTCGACGGAATACCGGCCGGAGGACTGCGTCTCGTAGTACTGCTTCAACGACTCGTCGCTGGGATCGGTGCCGAAGTACAGGTTCTCGAAATACTCCCGGCTGAAGTCCGGGATCCACTTGGTGCTGTTGTCCAGCGTCCGGTCCGGCTCGGGGATCTGGTTCACCAGCGGACCGTCGAAGACGGTCGGTCCGGGGGTGTCCGGATCGGTGTCCTGGTCGGGGTAGAGCGGATCCCGCTCGTCCCCGAACTCGGCCAGGATGACGAAGATCCGGTCGGTTCGTTCCCGTTCGAGCTCCACGTACTGCTCACGCTGGGTCGCCTCGGACTCCCGCGCCCCGTTCTCGGCGGCCGCCGACCGGTCGGCGGTGCCGACCTTGACGACCGTGCTGCCGTTGACCTCCTGGGGCTGCAGTTCGCCGTTGAGGACCCCGGTGATGGCCTCCTCGCGGAGGTCCCGGCGCTTGTCCTCCAGGGCGTTCGGCAACTCGTCGACCACCTTGGCCGAATCCGGTGTCGTCGAGACCTGGGAGTCGTCGACGGCGGGCACCGCCGACGCCAGCGCCGGGGTGATCACCGCCCCGCCGAGTCCGGTCGCGAGTGACACGGCGAGCAGTCCCGCCACGATCTTTCGCACTCATGTCCTCCGAGAGTGATGGGTTCCCACGGCCGCTCGCTGGTACGGGCAGCCTCGGAACCGCATGTGAAAAGGCTGTGACGGTGACCGTACTCACGAGTAATGCCGTTGTGAACACCCCCCTCGAATTGACGGGAAATGCTTTCGCCGAGCCCTGACGACACCAAGATCATCCGATCGGATGCACTTCGACGGAATGTGCATCCAGCCGATCGGACGCGCCTCCGTGGACGTCGTCCCAGCTCAGGACACCCGACAGCCGCCCTCCATCCACCCCGCATCGCATTCCTCCCGCGTCCGACGACGCATTCGGCGCACGTGCGATCGCTCGATCACGAAACGATAACGAGCATTCGGGTGAAGAATGGCGGACCCGGAGGCGTCCCGGTCGTCCACCCGGACGCCCGGACCTCGACGACCACCGCCGGGCTCACCCGTCCTGCTGGCGGCGGTCGGTGCGCAGGTGTAGAGGGGCTGCGGATGTGAGACGGCCGACATCCGGATCCCTGCCTCGAAAATTGCACGACGTGCAATGCTGCATGACGTGCAGAATTCATCCGACCCGGTCGGCGGACTCCGGGAGACCAAGAAGCGGGCCACCCGCCACCGGCTGACCACCGCGGGTCGACGACTCACACTCGCCCACGGCCTGGACAACGTGACCGTGGAGATGATCTGCGCCGAGGTAGGCGTCTCGGTGCGGACCTTCTTCAACTACTTCACGTCCAAGGACGAGGCGCTGGCCGGTGACGAGCTGCCGCTCGGCGACGACGAGAGCCGGCGGCGCTTCCAGGACGGCGGACCCACCGGCGTCCTGCTCGCCGATCTGATGACCGTGCTGTTCCCGGCCGACGGCTTGCACGGCGACGACCGGGAGGAGCTGCGGACCGCGTTCGCCGTCATGATGCAGGAGCCCCGCATCCTCGCCCGCCAGCTCGCACGCGGCATGGAGCACGAGGAGCGGCTGGCCGGGATGATCGCCCGCCGGCAGGGACTCGAGGCGCCGGACACGACCAGCCGGACCGCCGCGGCCGTCGCCCAGACCCTGCTGCGCCGAGCCGTCGCCGAGTGGGTCCAGGCCGACGACGACAGCGACATCGCCACTCACATCCGGCGCGAACTCGTCGCCGCGACGGCGGTCATCACCGCCGGCACGGGCCACGCCGGCCCCTGACCACCACACCCCGACCGCAGACCCAGGAGTTCCCGTGACCACCACCGCCCCGCCGGCACCGATCGTGCTGACCCGACGCCGCATCTGGCTGATCTTCTCCGCCCTGCTGGCCGGGATGCTGCTGTCCAGCCTCGACCAGACCATCGTGTCCACGGCGATGCCGACCATCGTCGGCGATCTCGGGGGCGTCGCCCACATGGCCTGGGTGACCACGGCGTACCTGCTGGCCACCACCATCGCGATGCCGATCTACGGCAAGTTCGGCGACATCTGGGGCCGCCGCAACCTGTTCCTGGTCGCCATCGCGTTGTTCACGCTGGCCTCGCTGGGTGCGGCCCTGGCGACCGGCTTCTGGGAGTTCGTCACCTTCCGCGGGATCCAGGGTCTCGGCGGCGGCGGCCTGATGATCCTGTCGCAGGCGATCATCGCCGACATCGTGCCGGCCAAGGAGCGCGGGAAGTACCTGGCTCCGATGGGCGCCGTGTTCGGCATCAGCGCGATCGGCGGACCGCTGCTGGGCGGTCTGTTCACCGACCACCTGAGCTGGGAGTGGTGCTTCTGGATCAACATCCCGGTCGGGATCGCCGCGTTCGCCATCGCCTGGCGGACGCTGAGCCTGCCGTCGAAGCGCAACACCAGGAAGGTCGACTATCTCGGCGTCATCCTGCTGTCGACCGCCACCACCTGCCTGATCCTGTTCACCGACTGGGGCGGCAAGCAGTACGCGTGGACCTCCCCCACGATCATCGGCCTCGTCGTCGCCTTCGCCGCCGCCGTCGCCGCGTTCGTCGTGGTCGAGAACCGCGCCGAGCAGCCGATCATCCCGATGGCCCTGTTCCGCAACCGCACCTTCGTCCTCGCCACCGCGATCGGCCTGGTGCTGGGCCTGGGCATGTTCTCCGCACTGGCCTTCATCCCGACCTTCCTCCAGATGGCCTCGGGCACATCGGCTTCCGTCTCCGGTCTGCTGACCATCCCGATGATCATCGGCCTGATCCTGACGCTGACGCTGTCGATGCGGCACATCACCAGGACCGGCCGCTACAAGATCTTCCCGATCGTCGGCGCGATCGTCACCGCGCTGGGCATGCTCTGGTTGACGACACTGGCGGGCACCACGCCGATCTGGGTCATCTGCACGATGCTGTTCGTGCTCGGCGCCGGGCTCGGCTTCATCATGCAGATCATCGTGCTGGTGGTGCAGAACGCCGTGTCTCCCGACGACGTCGGTACCGCGACCAGCACCAACAACTACTTCCGCGAGGTCGGCGCGGCGTTGGGTGTGGCCGTCTTCGGGTCCATCTTCACCAACCGCCTCGTGGAGAACCTGACCACCGCCGTCACCGCCAACGCCGCCCAGGCCGCCGCTGCCGGGCTCGATCCCGCCTCTCTCGTACCGGCTCAGGTGAAGGCCGCCGGCGACCCGCTCAAGACCGCCATCGTCGACTCCTACGCCGACGCCCTGGCGCCGGTGTTCTGGTACCTCATCCCCGCGGTGCTGATCGCGCTGGTGCTGGCGATCTTCCTGCCCGAGATCCCGCTGTCCGACGAGGCGGGCATGATCGCCCGCGGGGAAGCGATCGCCGACACCGGCCAGGGCGACGCCCCGGTCGCCGCCCCCACCGACGAACCGGTGCTGATCGCGCCCACCGGTACCGCCCACGGGTCCCGGGACACCACGACCCGCCACTGACGTCGGTCACCCGCGCCCCGGTGCCCGCTCCGCCGAGCAGGTACCGGGGCGCGGCATTCCGGCACCTGCTCCGCAGCTGCGGCGGTAAGCTCCATTCCATGCCGCAGTTTCGGATCCGCGAGGCCGCTGATCTCCTCGGAGTCAGCGACGACACGGTGCGTCGCTGGATCGACGCCGGATCGCTGTCGGCCGCCGCGGACGGGGGCGGCCGCAAGGTGATCGACGGACGCGAACTCGCCGCGTTCGCGCGCGACCACGCCGCCACCGCCGCCGCCGACCCCTCGGGGGTGCGACGTTCGGCCCGCAACCGCTTCGTCGGTCTGGTCACCCGGGTGGTCGCCGACGGTGTGATGGCCCAGGTCGAAATCCAGTGCGGGCCGCACCTCGTCGTGTCGTTGATGAGCAGCGAAGCCGTCGGGGAGCTGCAGCTTGAGCCGGGGCGGATGGCCGTGGCCGTCGTCAAGGCCACCACCGTGATCGTCGAGACGCCGGGCGGATCGTCGTGAGACGCCGCATCTCCCGGCCGGCCGGTGTTCTCGTCGGCGCCCTGCTGCTCGCCGGGTGCGGCGGCGACGCCCCGGCCGCCGACCGGTCCCCGGCCCCGTCCACCACCGGCGTCCAGGGCACGCTGACCGTCTTCGCGGCGGCGTCGCTGAAGACCACCTTCACCGCCCTCGGCGCCACCTTCGAAGCGGAGAACCCCGGTGTCGCGGTCACTTTCGGTTTCGCCGGGTCGTCGGACCTGGTCACCCAGCTGACCGACGGGGCGCCGGCCGACGTGTTCGCCGCCGCCGACACCGCGACCATGGACAGGGTGGTCGCCGCCGGGTTGGCGGCCGACCCGGTGGCCTTCGCCCGGAACACCCTGGTCATCGTCACCCCGCCCGACAACCCGGCCGCGATCGCGTCCTTCGGCGACCTGGCCGGCGTCGGGGTCAGCGTCGTCGTCTGCGCCGACGCCGTCCCGTGCGGCAGCGCGACCGCGAGGGTCGAGGACGCGACGGGTGTGCGGCTCACCCCGGTCAGCGAGGAGCAGTCGGTCACCGACGTGCTCAACAAGGTCCGCACCGGGGAGGCCGACGCGGGCCTGGTGTACGTCACCGACGCCCGGGCGGCGGGCGACGCGGTCCACACCGTGCCCTTCGCGGAGTCCGGCGAGGCCGTCAACACCTATCCGATCGCGGCCCTCACGGACGCCGCCGACCCCACGGCCGCGGCGGCGTTCATCGCCCTGGTGACCGGCACGACCGGACGGGCCGTCCTCGCCGACGCCGGGTTCGCCCCGGGCGCCTGACGTGGCGGGGCGCCGTCCGGGAGCGGCGGAGTCGGGGGTACCCCGCTGGGTGTTCGTCCCGGCGGCCCTCGCCGTCCTGTTCGTGGTGCTGCCCCTGGCGGCGATGCTGACCCGGGTGCGATGGTCGGACTTCTGGTCGCTGATCAGCTCGGAGTCCTCGCGGGACGCGCTGTCGCTGAGCCTGCGGACGGCCGCGGCGAGCACCGTGCTGTGCGTGCTCCTCGGTGTGCCGCTGGCCCTGGTGCTGGCGCGCGCCGGCTTCCGTGGCCTGCGGGTGCTGCGGGCGTTCGTGCTGCTCCCGTTGGTGCTGCCCCCGGTGGTGGGCGGTATCGCGCTGCTGTACACCTTCGGCCGACGTGGCCTGCTGGGGGACACGCTGGAGTTCCTCGGAGTCCGCATCGCCTTCTCGACCACCGCCGTGGTCATCGCCCAGACCTTCGTCGCGCTGCCGTTCCTGGTGCTGAGCCTGGAGGGTGCGCTGCGGACCGCCGGCCGCCGCTACGAGGCGGTCGCCGCCACTCTCGGGGCGCGGCCGACCACCGTGCTCCGGCGGGTGACGATCCCGCTCGTGCTGCCCGGCCTGGCCTCCGGCGCGGTGCTGGCCTTCGCCCGGGCCCTCGGGGAGTTCGGCGCGACCCTGACCTTCGCCGGCAGCCTCCAGGGAGTCACCCGCACCCTGCCTCTGGAGATCTACCTGCAACGCGAATCCGACGCCGACGCCGCCGTCGCCCTGTCGCTGGTCCTCGTCACGATCGCGGTGGTCATCGTGCTGGTGACGCGCGGCCGCGGCACCGAGGGCAGCCTGTGAGCGCCGGGGCGTTGTCGGTGGACGTCGCCCTCGCCGCGCGCGGTCTCGAGCTGCGCTGCGAGGTCGCCGCCGGTGAGGTGCTGGCCGTGCTCGGCCCGAACGGCGCCGGCAAGAGCACCCTGTTGTCGTTGGTGGCGGGCCTGGAGCGGCCCGACCGCGGCCGGATCGTCCTGGACGGCGCCGCGCTCGTCGACACCGACGCGGGCGGCTGGCGGGCCCCGCACGAACGGCGGACCGTGCTGCTCGCGCAGCAGGCGATGCTGTTCCCGCACCTGACCGTGGCCGCCAACGTCGCCTTCGGCCCGCGCAGCCGGGGCGTGGGGCGCGTCGCTGCCGCCGCCGCGGCGACGGTGTGGCTGGCCGCGGTCGACACCGGTGATCTGGCCGACCGACGGCCCGGGGAGCTGTCCGGCGGGCAGGCGCAGCGGGTCGCGGTGGCCCGGGCGCTGGCCGCCGACCCCGCCCTCCTGCTGCTCGACGAACCCCTGGCCGCGCTCGACGTCGCGGTCGCCCCCGCCCTGCGCCGGCTGCTGCGTACGGTGCTGCGGACCGGCGACCGCAGTGCGCTGCTCGTCACCCACGACATCCTGGACGCCCTGACGCTCGCCGACCGGGTCATCGTGCTCGAGGCCGGCCGGATCGTGGAGCAGGGACCCGTCCGCGAGGTGCTCAGCCGCCCCCGGTCCGCCTTCGCCGCCCGGATCGCCGGCGTCAATCTGGTCGCCGGCACGCTGGACGGACACAGCCTGGTGACCCCTCGCGGCGAGCGCCTGCACGGCGTGGTCGACGCGCCCGCCGGTGGGGCCGGCGTGGCGTTGTTCCGGCCGTCCGCGGTCGCCGTGCACCTGACGCCGCCGGGCGGCAGCCCCCGCAACCGGCTGCCGGTCACGATCGGCGAGATCGAGCCGCGGGGCGAGCTGGTCCGGGTACGGGCCCTGGACGGGCCGGACGGCGCCGCCGGCCCGGTCGCCGACCTGACCGCCGACGCGGCCGCGGATCTGGACCTGGTGCCCGGTCGGGAGGTCTGGTTCGTGGTGAAGGCGACCGAGGTGACGCTCTACCCGTCGGCGTCCCCGACCGGCTGACGGCGCCGGCTCGTCGACCTCGCCCGCCACCGGCGGAATACTGGTCCGGTCGGTGGCGTCGTGGCCACCGGGAGGAGAGGCGTCCGATGAAGAACCCGCTGGCCCGGCTGCTGGCCCGGCCCACCCGGTCCGAGGAGCTGCGGCAGCTGGGCGTCCGCGCGGACCTGGTCCGGGCGGTCGAACGCACCGCCTTCGGCCGCCAGACCGACCGGGACCTGCTCGCCCTGGACGCCGTCCTCGACGACGACGAGGCCGTGCTGCGCCTGCTGGAGGGCCGCGCCGGCCGGTCGGTCGGCCTGCTGGCGCTGACCAGCCGCCGGCTGGTGTTCCTGCCCAGGGGCGCGGGTGACGTGGTCGAGGTGCCGCTCACCGCGGTCCGCGCGGCCACCTCGGCGACGCACCGGGGGATGGGACGGCTGACCGTCGAGCGCGACGGCGACGCGTTCGTCGTCGACCAGATCCTGGGGATCCAGGCCGGCTGGATGTGTGACGACATCACCGCGGCCGGACGGGCACCCGCGGACGCCCCGGCGCCGGTCCGGGACCCGCTGGAGGAACTGGCCGAGCTCCGGGCGCTGCACGCCGGTGGGCTGGTGGACGACAGCGAGTACGACGCGCGCAAGCGGGAGTTGTTCGGCCGCCTGTAGCCACCCCCGGCGCCCGGGGCCGGCCGGCCGGACCTAGGCGGCCGCGTCGCCGACGGACACCGGTGCGACCCGGGCCCGCTCGCCGCCGACCCGCGCCATCAGGGACGCGGCCGCCCCGACCACCGCGGCCCGGTCGTAGGTGAGCACGAACTCGAAGCGGCGGTCGCCGTCCGGCTCCCCGTCGACCTCCCGCGCGATCAGCGCCGCGGCGAAATGGGGTGACAGCACGACGATGTCCCACTCGGCGCAGAGGTAGTCGGACGCGTCCAGGTGGGCGCCCCGGACGCCGGGCGCGACGTCGTCGGGCATGTCGGTGCCGAAGGCGGCCACGAACCCGACCTGCATGCCGAGGGCGGCGTAGCGACGCCGCGTCGCCGGCGTGAAGAACCGCGCGTGCTGGAACGTCGAGAGCACCACGCAGGTGGCGCCGAGGTCGGCCGCCTGCCGTTCCAGGTGCTGGCTCACCTGGATGAGCAGTGGCTTGGTCGCCGTCCGGGTCCGCATGGTCGGCACCGACGCGAACGGGGTGACCGACACCGGGGCCGACGCCACCGCGGGGAGCGTGAGCCGCCCCACGGTCCCGTCGCACCGCGCGTCGGGGGTGGGCCGGCCGAAGTACCAGCCCTGCCCGAGGGTGGCCCCCAGGGCGAGCGCGACCGCGAGGTGCTGCGCGGTCTCGATGCCTTCCGCGAGGATCACGCAGCCGGTCGACTCGGCGTGCGCGTTGACCGCGCTCATCAGCGTCGCCACCGCGTCGTCGGGCCGGCGCTGCACGATGTTCATGTCGATCTTGAGGATGTCCGGCCGCAGCATCGCCATGAACGCCAGCGACATGTCGTCGGCCCCGACGTCGTCCAGGGCGATGCGCCACCCCGCGGCGCGCAGGATCTCGACGACCGCGAGCAGCTCGGCGGGGGCCGTGGCCAGCGCCCGCTCGGTGATCTCCAGGACCAGCTGCCGCTGGGAACCGACGGCGTCGGCCACCTCGAGCAGCTCCTGCAACGCCGACCGGCGCAGGGCCTGCGGCTCCACGTTGACGAACAGCGCCGCCGCCGCGGGCATCTCCACCGCGGCGGCACCGCGGATGGCCGTCACGCGGCACAGCTCGTCGAGGTCGGTGAGCAGACCCGCATTCCGCGCGGCGTCGAACAGCGCGTCCGGCGCCTGCAGCGGCCCTACCGGGCCGCGGGCGAGCGCCTCGAATGCCACCACCGCACCGCCGTCCAGCTCGACGATGGGCTGGAAGACGCAGTGGATCTCACCGCGGCGGATGACCCCCGCGACGTCGGCCATCCGCTCCGGGTCGCCCGGCAGGCTCCGTACCGCGGCGCCGCCGCCGACCCGGCCGGTGGTCCCGAACGGCCGGCTCCGGCCCACGAGCAGGTCGCCCCCGGGCAGCGGCCGCCCCCGGGTGCGGCGCAGCGCCCCGGTGGCGAGTTCGGCGGGATGGTCGATCACGGTCATGTGTGTGGCGACGCCCGGATCGGTCGGCGGTCACGGCGCGGCGACCGACCGGCCCGCAAAGCCCCGGTTCGGGTGGTCGGCGGTCACGCTGCGCAACCGTCGGAGGGGCCCGGCGCTGCCGGAAGGCTGACCGCGCGCCGCCGGGTGGGGACGGCGCCCAGGACGGTGCCCAGGACGGCCGCGGTACGCGACGACGAGGACACCAGGCACCGAAGACGCCTAAAGAAAACGTTTACATTAATTGAGAGCCGTGTCACCACCGGGTCCGCCGCAGCGCGGTGAGCTGCGCTGACAGGACCGGCAGCCGGCCCGGAGACCCGGCTCACACGCCGGAACGGCATTTCCGGTCCGCGCCGGACGTCTCATGGAATGACGGAGCACAGAACGTGCCCCGCACACCTGAGGAGAGAAGCAGCAATGACTTTCGCGGACCGCATCGCCCAGGCCCGTCACGATCGTGGCGCCCGCCGGGCCGCCCGCGCCGAGATGAACAAGCTCACCCACGAGCTGGCCGCCTACTCGAGCCCCGCCGACCGGCGTGAGATCGAGCTGTTGGCTTCCCGCAGCACCGAGCCGGGAGCGGACGTCGTCCGCTCCATCCTGGACCGGATGCGCGTCCAGGACGCCGTCACCGGCCGCCAGGTCCGCTGACGCACCCGCGGCCCGTCGGGCCGCACCGCACCACCGACGCCGGTGTCCGCTTCCGCGGACACCGGCGTTTCCGCGTCAGGCGGGTCCCTCGGCGGGCTCCTGCGGAGCGGCTCCCTCACCGGGAGCGTCGCCGGTGGCGGTCGACCCCGACTGACCGGCGTCGGTCGGGTCGGCGTGCTCACCCGCCGCGACGGAGCCCTCCGCGGGCTCCCTGCTCCCGGCGTCGCCGGCCTGGCTGATCGTCGTCGCGCTGTCCTCGGTCACTGGAACCCCGGTTCCGGGCGGTTCTCCACGGCCCGGCGCCGGACCGGAGGGTCACCGGGGCGCCGGCTCACACCGCCACGGACCTGATCTACCCCGACGCCCGCTCCGATGCGCAGTGCCGCCACAGCTGCCCGGCCGGCCGCCGGGTTCCCGCCGTCGCGTCGCCGGCACCGACCCACGGCCACCGCTCCCCGACCGCCGACCGGCACGGCCCGACCGTCCGGAACGCCCTCGTCCGGCACACCCGCTCCCCCACAATGAGCACATGTCACCCCGATGGAGCGCCTGGGAGCTGCGCGCCTGCGCGCGGCACGGCCACCTCACCTACCGGCCGGACGAGACCGAGCTGGCCGCGCGGTTGTCGGTGTCGACCGCCGTCGGCGAGGCGTGGCGGTGCCTGCGCTGCGGCGACTTCGCCGTCGGTCCGCCGCGGTCGTCCGGTCCCGCGGAGGACGCGCCGCTCGTGCTGCGCGGCGCCGCCCTCCGGCAGGCCGTCGTGATCCGTTTCCTCGCCGTCGAGCGGGACTTCCGGTTCGTACTGCTGGGGCTGGGGGTGTGGGGGGTCCTGCAGTTCCGCGACTCCCGGCAGTCCATCCAGGCGACCGTCGACCGCGACCTCCCGCTGCTGTCGGCGATGGGGATCCACGTCGAGCAGTTGGCGCTCGTGCGGGACCTGCAGAACGCGCTCACCGAGTCCCCCGGGCGGCTCACCCTGGTGGCGGTCGGGCTGGCCGCGTACGCCCTGCTGGAACTGGCCGAGGCGGTCGGTCTGTGGACCATGAAGCGCTGGGGTGAGTACCTGGCGGTGGTGGCCACCTCGGTCTTCCTGCCCTGGGAGATCCGTGAGCTGGCACGAGGTCTCACGGCGTTCCACATCGGCCTCTTCGTGGTCAACCTGGCGGCGGTGGGATACCTCCTGTGGTCCAAGCGGCTGTTCGGGCTCCGTGGTGGCCGGGCCGCCTACGACGCCGGACGCCGCGGCGAACAGCTCCTCGAGGTCGAGGCCGGTGCCGTCCGTGGCGCGCCGGTCGGCCGCGCTCCCCGCCCGCAGGCCGACGCCGCCCGCTGACCGCGGCACCGTCCCGCGGCGGGTTTGCCGCGCGGAGGGGTCGGGCAGACACCCGGTTGTCGATCCAAACAGCGGTCGGCCGCCATGCCGTCAGGTCGTCACCGGTGGACCGACGGCGAATGGGAATAGCCCTCAGGACGATCCGCGACGCCGGCCGACGATCCCGTCGGCGCGTCCTCTCCGCATCAACCGCGTTCCGCTCCCGGCGGGACGGGTTGATCTGCGCCTTCCGACAGCGAGGAGCCCGTCGATGTACCTGCACACCGAACTCTTGATCAACCAGATCGCCCAGGACGAGCCGGACCCGGCAGCCGCCAACGCCCTCCAGGAGGGCCTCGGCGGACAGTTCGGCGAGATGCGCACGATGATGCAGTACCTGTTCCAGAGCATGAACTTCCGTGGTGACCCCGCCTCCAAGCCCTACAAGGACCTGATCCAGGGCGTCGGCACCGAGGAGATCAGCCACGTCGAGCTGATCGGCACCACCATCGCCCGGCTGCTGGACGGCGCCCCCGGCTACAGCGGCAAGAAGACCGACCCGGTCGACGCCCCCGGCGCCAAGGGCGCGACGCCGCTGACCATCGCCAAGGACACCGGCAACATCCACCACTTCCTGGTCGGCGCGCAGGGCGCGCTGCCGGTCGACTCCGTGGGCAACCCCTGGTCGGGGTCCTACGTCTACAACAGCGGCAACCTGGTCCTGGACCTGCTGTACAACCTGATGCTGGAGTCCACCGGCCGGCTGCAGAAGTGCCGCATCTACGAGATGACCGACAACAAGACGGCCCGCTCGACCATCGCCTACCTGATCGTGCGCGACCAGGCCCACGAGAACGCCTTCGCCAAGGCGCTGGAGAGCCTCGGGGTGAACTGGGGTGCGATGCTGCCGATCCCCAAGACCAACGCCGAGGCGTTCCCCGAGGTCAAGGCCCTCACCGACAAGGGTCTGCAGAGCATCCAGTACACGTTCAGTGCCGACAACAAGAGCGAGGCGGACAAGCTGTACCGCGGCGCCTCGCCGTCCAACGACGGCACCGAGCTGACCACCGAGTTCATGCCGCAGGGCGGCGAGCCGATCACGATCGCCCCCGAGCGGCGTGAGGAGTTCGCGCCCGGTCTCGATCCGGCGCTGCTGGCGCTGATCCAGGCCACCGCCGAGGAGGAGATCCGCACCGCGGACCGCCCGACGATCAGCTGATCCGTCCGGCCACAGCGGCGCCGGTGTCGGGACTCCCGACACCGGCGCCGTCGTCGTCTGGTGACCACCTCGGGCAGGCGGACACCGGGCCGGCGTCGGGACTCCCGACACCGGCGCCGTCGTCGTCTGGTGACCACCCCGGGCAGGCGGACACCGGGCCGGCTCAGAGCCGCTGCAGTGCGACCGGGATCGGTTCCGGACCGCTGACGACCTCGAACTGGCGGCGGATCGCGAGCCCCTGGTCGAGGGCGACGGCGATCACCTCGGCGACGTCGGACCGCGGGATCGTACCGCGGCCGGTCGACGCCGCGACGGTCACCGACCCGGTCGGGGCGTCGTCCACCAGACCACCCGGCCGCACGATCGTCCAGTCCAGGTCACGGTCGCGCACCGCGGCGTCGGCGGCGCCCTTCGCCCGCTGGTAGACGGTGAACACGTCCAGACCGTCGGGATCGTCCCGCAGGCCGGCGGCGACGTCGGCGTCCAGGCCCTCGGCGGGACCGAAGTCGTCGGCGCCCATCGACGAGACCACCAGCAAGCGGCGCACTCCCGCGGCGACCGCGGCGTCGGCCAGCAGGACGGCCCCGTCCCGGTCGACGGCCAGCTTGCGCGCCGCTCCGCTGTCCGGGCCGCCGCCGGCCGCGAAGACCGCGGCATCCGCCCCGGCGAGCACCGCGGCGACGGCGTCGACGCCGGACGACTCCAGGTCCAGCACCACCGGTTGCGCACCGGCGGCCGCGAGATCGGCGGCGTGGTCGGCGTTGCGGATCAGTCCGACCGGCTCGTGACCGCGGTCGCGCAGGCGGCGGGCGAGCAGCAGGGCGATCCGGCCGTGACCGCCGGCGATGACGATGCGCACGGTCTCAGAACCCTTCCGGATCGCGGCTGACGTAGGAGCTCCCCAGCCTCGACAACTCGTCGCCGGTCAGCTCCACGTCCACGGAGGCGACCGCGTCCTCCAGGTGCGACATCTTCGTGACCCCGACGATCGGCGAGGTCACCGCGGGCTGCTGACGCACCCAGGCCAGCGCGACCTGGGCCCGCGGGATGCCGCGCGCCGCCGCGATCTCCGCGACCGCCGCGATGGTCGCGCGGTCGCTGTCCTCGCGCTGCCGGTACAGCTGCCTGCCGAACTCGTCGGTCTCGCTGCGACCGGTGGTCTCGTCGGGATCCCGGGTGAGCCGGCCGCGGGCCAACGGCGACCAGGGCAGCACCCCGACCCCCTGGTCGAGGCAGAACGGGTGCATCTCGCGTTCCTCCTCCCGCTGGATGAGGCTGTACTGGTCCTGCATGGAGACGAACCGGGTCCAGCCGTTGAGGTCGGCGGTGTACTGCGCCTGCGCGAACTGCCACGTCCACATCGACGACGCCCCGAGGTAGCGGGCCTTGCCGGACCGGACGACGTCGTGCAGCGCCTCCATCGTCTCCTCGATCGGCGTCTGCGGGTCCCAGCGGTGGATCTGGTACAGGTCGATGTAGTCGGTGCCGAGCCGCCGCAGGCTGTCGTCGACGGCACTGAGGATGTGCCGACGGGACAGCCCGCCGCCGTTGGGCCCCGGCCGCATCCGGCCGTTGACCTTCGTCGCCAGCACGACCTCCTCGCGGACCGCGAAGTCGCGCAGCGCCCGGCCGACGATCTCCTCGCTGGTGCCGTCGGAGTAGACGTCGGCGGTGTCGAAGGTGGTGATGCCGAGCTCCAGGGCCCGCTGGATGAAGGGCCGCGACTGCTCCTCCGGCATCGACCAGGGATGGCCACCGCGGTCCGGCGTCCCGAAGCTCATGCAGCCGAGGGTGACCGTCGAGACCTGCAGACCGCTGCGGCCGAGGCGTGCGTACTCCATGGGGATGTCCTTCCGTCGTCGGCGGCCGGAACCGCCCTGCATGGTCTACCCGGGACACACCCGGTCGCGACGCCGGGGTGCGGTCAGATCGGGCCCAGGAACTGCGTCGGGTCGAACTCCTCGATCGGGATGACCCGCAGCCGCGGCAGTTTGCGGTTGAACGCCTGCACGTCGTACTCCAGGTCCAGGAACTCCAGCCCCTGCGACCGCAGGTCGAGGTAGCGGCTGTTGAAGTGCTCGGGGAACCCGAGGAGGCCGACGCGCCGGGCGCCGCCGAGCAGCGGGGTGAGGCCGGGCAGGAAGTCCTGGTCGTGGCTGGCCAGGATGACGTCCGCGCCGTCCTCCTGCGCGGCGATCGCGGCCAGCGTGCGCAGGATCGCCGCGTCGACCACCTTGACCTCCGACGGGCCGCTGAGCAGCACCGGCCGGTACCGCATCCCCACCAGTGCCTGCACGAAGGCGCTCGGCAGCTGCAGGTTGGCGGCGTTGAGGAAGAACAGCGGCCGCACGTCGCCGCCCCACCGGGTGCGCGCGTACTCCGTGAGCCGCTCCCAGCGCGGCCGCTCGCTGGACTCCGGCCGGTGCCGCAGGATCGTGTTCCCCAGGGTGCTGTCGAGGTTCTCGCCGTCGACCAGGATGTAGACGACGCGCGCGGGATCGGTCATCGGCTGAGTCTGGCAGGCGCGGGGCCGCGCGTGGGGCGGGCCCGGGATACTCGGGCGATGCCGCACCGTCCCGTGGTCACCGCCCTGCAGGCCCTCGTCGACGACGACCGTGGCGCCGCCCGCTCCGCGCTGACCGGCGACCCCTCACTGCTGGGTCGCGCCCTCAGCCGGTTCCTCGACGACGATCCCCTGGCCGGCTCGGTCTACGACCGGCCGGCGGCGTTCGCGGCGTTCATCCGTGGTGGCGGCAACGTCGCGCTGTACGAGGCGACCAGCGCGGCCCTGGCCGCCGAGTACGCGACGCACGGGGTCGGCGCGCTGCTGGACATCGGCTGCGGGGACGGCACCGCGCTGCTGCCCGCCCTGACCCGTCGACCGGTCCCCCGCGTCGACGTGGTGGAGCCCTCCGGTGAGCTGCTCGCGGCCACCGCCGCGGCGCTGGCCGCGCTGTCCGGGATCACCGCCACCACCGCGGGCACCACGGTGCAGGAGTTCCTCGGCGACCTGGCGCCCGACCGCCGCTGGGACCTCGCGGAATCGACCTTCGCGCTGCACGCCCTGGCGCCGGGCGAGCGCACCCGGGTTCTCGAGGTGCTGGCCGGACGCGTCCGCCGGATCGCCGTCGTCGAGTTCGACGTCCCGGATCTGCCGCCCCGCGGTCCCGCGGCGCTGGCCTTCCTGGCCGACACCTACGAACGCGGCCTCGCCGAGTACACCGCCGACCGCGACCTGGTCGCCCAGGGGTTCCTGATGCCGGTGCTGGTCGGGCAGTTGGCCCCGGGCGCCGTCCGGTCGACGTGGGAGCAGCCCGCGCCCGCGTGGGCCGCGCAGTTCGCCGCCGCGGGGTTCACCGACGTCGCCGTCCGTCCCGTGGACGACTACTGGTCGTCACCGGCGTTCCTGCTGACCGCCGCCGGCTCCGGCTGACCGCGTCACCTCCCGGACTTCCGGCCGAGGGAGACTGCAGGGACCGACGCGCCCACCGGGGTCGCCGGAGGAGGGTGCTGATGACGACGATCCTGATCTTCGTGGTGGCGTCGGTGGCGGTGGTCGTCACGGTCGAGCTGCTGGCCGAACGGACCGGACTGCCGGCGGCGGCCATCCTGACGTTGGTCGGTGTCGTCTACGCGCTGCTCCCCGGGCCCAACGTCGAGCTCGACCCCGAGGTCGTGCTCGCGTTCGTCCTGCCGCCGCTGCTGTACAGCGCCGCGCTGCACGCCTCGCTGACCGCGATCCGGACGAACCTGCGGGCCGTCATCAGCCTGTCCGTCGGACTGGTGCTGGCCACCGCGCTGTTGGTCGGATGGGGCGTCGAGCTGCTGGTACCGGGGATCTCGCTGGCCGCCGGTATCGCCCTGGGCGCCGCGGTGGCGCCGCCGGACCCGGTGGCGGCGCTGGCCATCGGCCGCCGGGCGGGGCTGCCCGGACGGCTGGTGACGCTGATCGAGGGCGAGGGCCTGCTCAACGACGCCACCGCGCTGACCACCTTCACGGTGGCGGTGACCGCCGCGGTCAGCGGCACGTTCTCCGGTCTGGACTTCCTCGTCGAGTTCGCGGTGATGGCCCTCGGCGGCCTCGTCGTCGGACTGCTGGTGGCGTTCGGGGTCCGGCTGGTCAAGTCGCGGCTGCACGAGCCGGTGCTGGTCAACAGCGTCAGCCTGGTGACGCCGTTCGCCGCGTACGCGCTCGGTGAGGCGGTCCACGTGTCGGGCGTGCTGGCGGTGGTCATCGCCGGGCTGGTGGTCGGCCACGACACCCCGCGCTACAGCTCCGGGGCGAGCCGGCTGCAGACCAGCGCCGTGTGGCGGCTGGTCGACTTCCTGCTGGAGGGGTTCGTCTTCCTGCTCGTCGGACAGCAGCTGCCCACCGTGGTCGCCGGTCTCGGCGCCTACGAGACGTCGACCGTGGTGACCGCGGCGGCGGTCACCCTGGGCGTCGTGGTGCTGCTCCGGCCGCTGTGGCTGTTCGTGACCCAGTACCTGCCCCGGGGCCTGCACGCGCGCCTGGGCGGTCGGTCGAACAGCCCCGACCGGCGGCTGGGGGCCCGCCAGATCGTCGTGCTCAGCTGGGCCGGCACCCGCGGCATCATCACGCTGGCCGCGATCTTCACGCTGCCGCTGACCGTCGCCGACGGCTCGCCGTTCCCCGGACGCGACCTGATGCTGTTCTGCGCCTACCTGGTGGTGCTGTTCACGTTGGTCGTGCAGGGCATGACGTTCGCGCCCATCGCCCGGGCGACCGGGCTGCGACAGGACGCCGCGGCCGACGCGTTCATCCGCAACGAAGCCCGCATCGGCGCCGTCTCCGCGGCGCTGACCCGGTTGGACCAGCTGGCCGACGACCCGGAGCTGCAGCTGTCCGACACCGCCCGGGAGGCGTTGCGCCGCATCCTGGACCACCGGCTGGAGCGCTACCGGTCACGGCTGGAGCTGCTGGAGACCGCGGAGAACGGCGAGATCCCGGAGTCGCCGACCTACGACGCCGCGGTCCGGGCGCGCCGGATGCTCATCGAGGCACAGCGCGACGAGCTGCTCCGCTGGCGCGACGCCCGGCGCCTCACCGACGCCAACCTGCGCATCCTCGAGCACGAGCTGGACCTCGAGGAGCGCACACTGCCCCGCGCCCGCTGACGGTGCGGTGCCGCTGGGTAAGGCACCCCTAGACCCGGACACCGCCGCGAGGCCGTGCCCACGCAGACAGCGCGTGCCCCCGGGGTCGCCTCGACAGGAGGCGCCGATGGCCGCGCGCACGACCGACACGAGAAGCATCAGGGCTCCCGGGATCGTCCTCGGGGTGGGGCTGGGCGGCTTCGTCGACGGCATCCTGCTGCACCAGCTGCTGCAGTGGCACCACCTGCTCAGCAGCACCGACACCGACCGGGTCGGCGTGCCGACGTATCCCGTCGACACCGTCGAGGGACTGCAGATGAACACGCTCTGGGACGGGCTGTTCCACACCGTCACCTGGCTCGCGGTGCTGACCGGGCTGGGACTGCTGTACGGGAGGGTGACCCGGTCCCGCGGGCGGCTGTGGACCTCGCGGGCGCTGTGGGGCTGGATCCTGGTCGGCTGGGGCGCGTTCAACCTCGTCGAGGGCGTCGTCGACCACCACATCCTCGGGATCCACCACGTCCGCGGCGGGCCGCACCAGCTGTGGTGGGACCTCGGCTTCCTGGCGCTGGGCGTGGTGCTGATCGCGCTCGGGTGGCTGCTCCAGCGCAACGCCCGGGTGGTGGACACCACCCGGTCCCCGTGAACCACGGTGACGCCGGGGCGGGTTACGGCGGTTCCGGTGTCGCGACCATCCTGCTGCTGACGGCGGCGCTGCTGGCCTACGTGCTGCCGGCGGTGGACCGTCGCGCCGAGCCGCGCGGCTGGAGCGGTTGGCGCACCGCCAGTTTCGCCCTCGGGGTGGTGCTGGTCGGCGTCGCCCTGCAACCCGGGCTGCTGCCGACCGACGACTTCCGCGGGCACATGGCCCAGCACCTGGTGATCGGCATGGTCGCGCCGCTGCTGCTCGTGCTCGGCGCGCCCGTGACGTTGCTGCTGCGGTCGGTGACACCACGGGTGGGGCGGTTCGTCGGTGAGCTGTTGCGGTCCCGCCCGGCACACCTGATCGCGTCACCGGTCACCGCCCTGGTGCTCAACCTCGGCGGGTTGGCCGCGATCTACGGCACCCCGCTGTACGCGGAGATGCTGCGCAACGGCGCCGTGCACACCCTGGTCACGGTGCACGTCTTCCTGGCCGGCTACCTGTTCGCCTGGGTCGTCGCCGGTCCCGACCCGGCGCCGCGGCGGCCGTCGGTTCCGGTGCGTCTGGTGGTACTGGGGATCGCCGTGGCCGGCCACGCGGTGCTGTCGCAACTGCTCTACGCGGGCGTCCTGGACGTGCCGGTGCCGGCCGACCAGCGCCGGGGAGCCGCGGAGCTGATGTACTACGGCGGCGACATCGCCGAACTGCTCGTCGCGGTCGCGCTCGTGAGTCGCTGGCGGCCCCGGCGGCGGGCGCGGACGGGTACAGCCGGGGCGGGCGGCTGAGCCACCCGCCCCGACCGCGTCAGGAGGCCAGTACCTCGGCCAGTTGCGCCACGGCCCAGTCGATCTCGTCGGCCGTGACGACCAGCGGCGGCGCGAAGCGCAGGGTGTCGCCGTGGGTGTCCTTGACCAGCAGGCCGCGGGCGGCGAGCCGCTTGCTCACGGCCTTGCCGCCACCGGCCGCCGGGTCGATGTCGACCCCCGCCCACAGCCCCAGGCCGCGGACGGCGGTGACGCCGGAGCCGATCAGCCCCCGCAGACCCGCCTGCAGCTGCGCGCCGCGCTCGCGGGCCATCGCCTGGTACTCGCCGCGGGCCAGCATCCGGACGACGGCGGTGCCGACGGCGGCGGCCAGCGGGTTGCCGCCGAACGTCGATCCGTGCTCGCCCGGGTGCAGCACGCCGAGCACGTCGCGGTCGGCCACGACGGCCGACACCGGGACGATGCCGCCGCCGAGCGCCTTGCCGAGGGTGTAGATGTCGGGCACGACGCCCCAGTGCTGGGAGGCGAAGGTGTACCCGGTACGGCCGAGCCCGGACTGGATCTCGTCGCAGACGAGCAGCACGTTCTCCCGGGTGCACAGGTCGCGCACGGCGGGCAGGTAGTCCGCCGGCGGGACCAGCACGCCGGCCTCTCCCTGGATCGGCTCGAGCAGCACGGCGACGGTGTGCTCGTCGATCGCGTCGGCGATCGCCCGGGCGTCGCCGTAGGGCACCGTCCGGAAGCCGGGGGTGAACGGACCGAACCCGCCCCGGGCCTGCGGGTCGTCACTGAAGCTGACGATGGTGATGGTGCGGCCGTGGAAATTGCCGCTGGCGACGATGATGTTCGCGCGATCGGCGGCGACGCCCTTGACGTCGGCGCCCCACTTGCGGGCCACCTTGAGCGCACTCTCGACGGCCTCGGCGCCGGTGTTCATCGGCAGCACCATGTCCTTGCCGGCCAGCGCGGCCAGTTCGGTGGTGAAGGTGCCGAGCTTGTCGGAGTGGAAGGCGCGGCTGGTGAGCGTGAGAGTGTCCAGCTGTGCGTGCGCGACGGCCGTCAACTCCGGGTTGCGGTGACCGAAGTTGACCGCCGAGTACGCGGCCAGGCAGTCCAGGTAGCGCCGTCCCTCGACGTCGGTGATCCAGGCGCCCTCGGCGGACGCGGCCACGACCGGCAGCGGCGCGTAGTTGTGGGCGGCGTGCTCGTCCACCCGCGCGATCTCGCGCTCGGTGGCCGCCCGCTCGGCGGCGTAGCCCAGGGCGGGGTCGAGGGTCGCGGTCGGCTCCATGGTCGAGGTCACGCCCGGATCTCCAACGTGCAGCACTTGACGCTCCCGCCACCCTTGAACAGCTCGGACAGATCCACGCCGATGGGCGCGAAGCCGCGTTCGGTCAACTGGGCGATCATGTCAGTCGCGCGCTCGCTGAGGATCACGTGGTATCCGTCGGACACGGCGTTGAGGCCGAGCACCACCGCGTCGGCCTCGGTCGCGATGAGTGCGTCCGGGTAGAGCCGCTGCAGCGTGGCCAGCGCCGCCGGGCTGAACGCCGGCGGGTAGTAGGCGATGGTCTCGTCGGCGAGCACCGACAGTGCGGTGTCGAGGTGGTAGAACCGCGGATCGACCAGCTCCAGGGTGACGACCTCCATGCCGCTGAGCTCGGCGAGCTCCCGGTGCGAGGCGACGTCGGTGCGGAACCCGGTGCCGGCGAGGATGCGGGACCCGACGACGAGGTAGTCGCCCTCCCCCTCGTTGGTGAAGTGCGCGTCGCGGACGGGGCCGAGATCCTGGGACTCGAGGAACGCGGCGTAGGCGTCGGCCTCACCGGCGCGTTCCGGGTAGGCGAACTTCGCCCTGTACGAGAACCCGGGGAGGCTGACGGCACCGTTGGCGGCGTAGACCATGTCGGGCAGGCCGGCCACCGGCGGCACCAGGTCGACGGTGTGGCCGAGCTCCAGGTAGAGGTCGCGCAGCACCTCCCACTGGGCGACGGCGCGTGCGGTGTCGACCGGCACGCTGATGTCCATCCACGGGTTGATGGCGTAGGTGACGACGAAGTGGTCGGGGCGCGTCATCGCGTAGCGGCGCGCGGTGGGGCGGCGGGATCCGGTGGCTGCGGACCCGGTCGACGCGGTCTCGGTGGTCGGGAAGGGCGCGGTCATCGTCATCCCTCCAGGCTAGGAGCGGTGATCGGCGCAAACAATCGCCGTCCGTTGCGTTGTTGATCTACGTTCGTTGCGTGACAACGGTTCGGACGGCGATCCGTTGCGCACGACGACGGGGAGAGCGGGATGGGCGAGCTGGACCAGATCGACCGGCAGATCATCGCCTTCCTGGTGCGTGACGCCCGGGCGACGTTCGCCGAGATCGGCACGGAGGTGAGCCTGTCGGCCCCGGCGGTGAAACGGCGGGTGGACCGGCTCGTCGAGACCGGGATCATCCGGGGCTTCACCGCGGTGGTCGACGCGGCGGCCGCCGGCTGGAGCACCGAGGCGATCGTGGAGGTGTACTGCTCGGGAACCGTGGCGCCGCAGGCGCTGCAGCGCGCCTGGGAGGGCGTGCCCGAGGTGGTCGGCGCGTGGACGGTGACCGGGGCTCCCGACGCGGTGCTGCGGGTGGTGACCCGGGACGTGCGGCACCTCGAGCAGGCGCTGGAGCGGATCCGGTCGGCCGAGCACATCGACCACAGCGAAACGGTGATCGTGCTGTCGACGCTCATCGACCGGCACAGTCCGGCGACGACCGACTGATCCCGCGCGGATCCGGCGTGGACGGCGCGCGCTGTCCGTGGGGGCGGCTCGCTGCGGCGGCGACGATCACGGGTCCCGGACCGGGTGCGGGCGGCGATCTGCGGCGCGGACGACGGGCTCGGCCAGGGCCCACCGGCTGGGCAGCGACGGCGTTGTCGGACACCGACCGGCCGCGCGTCGTCGGCGTCGCGGACGCCGACCTCGACGCCGTCGCACGGGGTCGGCGCGAGTGGGCCACCGGTTCCCGACGGCCGGCCGGGCCAGCCGCACCGCGATCTCCCGGTCCATCTCCGGGCGGCCCTGCCGACACCGGGAGCACGCGGTCGCGCGTGGAGCAGGTCGGTCGGCACCGGAGCCGCCGGGTGTCCGGACCGCTGCGGTCCGGCGTCGTGCGGTCGGCGGGTCGGCAGGGGCGCCGACGGCCGGGGTCGGGAGTCCCCGCCGCATGAAGCATCGCGGGGTCCGGTGGCGGAGCCGTGCCCCCTGACCACCGCGGAAGCATCAGGCCCCCCGGTGACGTTGCACCCCACATGAGAGCAATCGTCTACCGCACCACCGGTGATCCGTCCGTCCTCGAAGCCGTCGACCGCGAGGTCCCGACGCCCGGTCCGGGCGAGGTCCGCGTCAGGGTCGTCGTCTCGGCCGTCAACCCGACCGACTGGAAGTCCCGGGCCGGCACCGGCGCCGGCGGCGGCCTGCCGTTCGCCGAGGTCGTGCCGAACCAGGACGGCGCCGGGATCGTCGACGCCCTCGGCGACGGGGTCACGGGCCTGGCCGTCGGCGACCGGGTGTGGACCTATCTCTCGGCCCACCAGCGCCCGACCGGCACCGCGCAGGAGTTCACGGTGCTGCCCGCGGAGCGGGTCGTGAAGCTCCCCGACAACGCCACCTTCGACCAGGGCGCCAGCATGGGCGTCCCCGCGATGACCGCCCACCGCGCTCTCACCGTCTCCGAGTTCGGCCCCAGCCGTCTGCACCCGGGCGCACTGACCGGTAAGACCGTGCTCGTCGCGGGCGGCGCCGGCGCCGTCGGTCATGCCGCCGTCCAGCTCGCCCGCTGGGCCGGCGCCACCGTCATCACCACCGTCTCCTCCGATGCCAAGGCCGCCCTCGCGACCGCGGCCGGCGCGCACCACGCGGTCAACTACCGCGAGCCCGGCGCCGCCGGGACGATCCGCGGCATCGCGCCCGAGGGCGTCGATCTGATCGTCGAGGTGTCCGCGGCGGCCAACGCCGCCCTGAACCTCGAGGTCGCCGCCAACCATGCGTCGATCGCCGTCTACGCCGACAACGGCGGTGACGAGGTCGGGCTGGCCATCGTCCCGCACTTCGTGAAGAACATCCGCTATCAGTTCCTGCTGCTGTACACCGTCGGACAGGCCGCCCTCGACAACGCCGCCCAGGACATCACCGTCGCGCTGGTCGACGGCGCCCTCCCGGTCGGCGAGGACGCCGGGCTGCCGCTGACCCGGTTCCCGCTGGAGCGCACCGCCGACGCCCACGCGGCCGTCGAGAACGACACCGTCGGCAAGGTCCTCATCGACGTCAGCGCCGCCTGAGCCGCATCCCGCGGTCGGACCGGTGCGCGCCCCGGACCTCGCGGTCCGCAGGGGCGCGTCCGGTGCGTCGCATCGGCGCGACACCGACGCCGTCGCGGTGTTCACGGGTCGGTGTCACGTCGGACCGCGGGCGAGACGGCGTCGGACCTCCGGCACAACCCCGGTCGGCAGCTCGAAGGGCCGGGGTTCCGGCCTGTGCGGCGCGACCCGTGCCGTGCCGCACCCAGCGTCGTCGACGGTCCGCCGCGGGCGACTCCGTGACCAGGGCGCGACCGGTGCGGCAGGAACGGGGTGCAACTCCCGGACCGTGCCGTACCCGAGCTGCACTGCGCTCCTTCCGGCGCGCATCGCCACCCGCCGCACTCCCCGGGTGAGTGCCGCTCAGTAACGCTCGAGCAGACGCTGCAGCCCCGTGACGGCCCCGTCACGGGTGGCGGTGGGCCCGCCGAGCTGCACGGCGAAGGTGCCGTCGGGGTTCTGCGCCTGCGCGGTCCAGGTGTCGCCGGTGCCCAGGACGAAGGCGGCGTCGGCGATCCCGTCCAGCACCTCGGCATCGCCCGGCGGCGCGTACCGTGCCGGGTCGCCGAGCATCTGCAGCTGCAGGAAGCTGCTGTCCGACGTCGCGCCCGACCACAGGCAACCGGTACCGGACGCCGCGTCCACCGCTGCCCGTACCGGCGCCCCCAGCAGTACATCGACCTCGTCGACCGACAGCACCTCGCACAACGGGTTGGTGGCGACGCCCTGCGCCTCCACCTCCGCCGGGTCGGGGAACACCGACGGCGCCGCCGTCACGGTCGCGGCGACCGGCGGGGAGGACAGCGCGGTCGACTCCGCGAGCGTTCCGATCGGCGCCCCGCCGCCGGTGCCCACGGCGTCGGCCGGGGCCACCGCCGAGGTCGGCACGTCACTCGACACGGCTGACGGCGGCGGCGCGGGCGATTCGACCGAGGTCGGCGGCGGCACCGTCGCGGTCCCGGCCGCAGAACCCATGGCCGACGCGGGCGTCGGAGGCGCCGACGCGGTGGACACGGTGGACACGGAAGCGGGCGGCGCCTCGTCCGGCGTGCCGCAGGCCGCCGCCAGGGCCAGGACCACGGCGACGCCCACAGCACGGAGCAGAGCGATCCTCATGCCGGTCGAGCTTTCCACGACCCGGCCCCGCTGCACACCCTTCGTGACCTACTTGGTACTCACAGTCGTCGATCGTCACGAAGCTCGGGCGGTGCCGTCCGGCTGTGGTGGGGTGGGACGACGGTCCGGGCCGGACCATCCGGGGTGTCGAACCCGGACGGGTGGCCGGCGGCCGCGCAGACCCGGCCGGCGACAGCCGTCGCTGACCGGCGGGGACGGGGCAGTCCACTACCGGGTGACAACCCCGCACCGACGGCGGACACCGTTCGCCCACCGCACCGAGACGACAGCAGTGAACAGAGGAGAGTCCATGGACGAGCAGCGCACCCGCGACGACGGGAAGGACGCCGCCCCCGTTCCCGACCTCCAGAAAGCCCCCGCCGGTCGCGGCGGCGTGGCGGCCCGCCGTCAGCTGGAGAAGGGCGTCGTCGCGCTGTTCCGCTGGACCCTGAGGGTGCTGGTCATCGCCGCCGGACTCTGGTTGCTCGGCTGGCTGGTCGGCCAACTGTGGAGCATCGTGCTGCCGGTCCTGCTGGCCCTGCTGCTCTCCACCGTGCTGTGGCCGCCCGTCCGCTTCATGCGCCGCAAGCTGCCGGCGGCGCTGTCCGCGCTGGCCGCGGTGCTCGGACTGATCGTGGTGATCGGCGGACTGATCGCGCTGTTCGTCCCGGTGATCTCCAACGAGGGCCAGAACCTGGCCTCGCAGTTCTCCAGCGGCCTCGAGTCGCTGCAGAACTGGCTCTCCGGGCCGCCGCTGAACCTGGGCGACAACGCCGTCGGCACCCTGCTCGACCAGGCGGTGAGTTACCTGCAGGAGAACGCCCAGGACCTCGCCGGCACCGCACTGACGACGATCGGCACCATCGGATCCGCGGTCGTGACCATCGTGTTCGCGCTGCTCTTCACCTTCTTCATGCTCAAGGACGGCCCCCGTTTCCTGCCGTGGCTGCGCGGCTGGATCGGCCGCGGCGCGGGCCGGCACGTCGGCGAGGTGTCCGGCCGGGTCTGGACGGCCCTCGGCCACTACGTCTGGTCGCAGGCCGCGGTCGCGGCCATCGATGGCGTGCTGATCGGCCTCGGGGTCTGGATCGTCGGCGTCCCGCTGGCGCTGCCGATCGCCGTGCTGACGTTCTTCGGCGGCTTCATCCCGATCGTCGGCGCCTTCGCCGCCGGAGCGGTGGCCGTGCTCGTCGCGCTGGTGACCAAGGGTGTGGTGCCCGCCCTCATCGTGCTGGCGATCATCGTCGTGGTGCAGCAGCTCGAAGGGAACGTCCTGCAACCCATCCTGGTGAGCAAGAGCCTCAAGATCCACGCCGCCGTGGTGCTCGGCGGAGTG
This sequence comes from Nakamurella deserti, assembly GCF_003260015.1. Taxonomy (NCBI): domain Bacteria; kingdom Bacillati; phylum Actinomycetota; class Actinomycetes; order Nakamurellales; family Nakamurellaceae; genus Nakamurella; species Nakamurella deserti. The sequence goes on from NZ_QCXS01000004.1 coordinate 135,986, forward strand.
GCGCTCGGCAGCACCCTCTTCGGGGTCGTCGGCGCGTTCCTCGCGGTGCCCGCCATCGCGATCGTCATGGTCGTCGCCAACTACCTCCGCGAACAGGTCGTGGGCCGTCCCGCCGGCGAGGCGGCCGACGCCGACTGACCACCTCGTCCGGCCGTCGCGCTGCCTACATCCAGCACTGAATTCATCGTCGGGTGTACCGTTTGCACGGTGACGACCATCCCGCCCGACCGCCGCGCCGTCCTCGTCCGCCGCGTGCGCTGGTTCGTCGCCGCCACCATCGCCTACAACGTCGTCGAGGCCGCGGTGGCCGTCACCGCCGGCACCGTCGCGTCGTCGGCGGCCCTGATCGGCTTCGGACTCGACTCCGTGATCGAGGTCGCGTCGGCCGCCGCGGTGGCCTGGCAGTTCGCCGGTCGTGATCCCGGGGCGAGGGAGAAGGTGGCGCTGCGCGTCATCGCGATGTCCTTCTTCGCCCTCGCCGCCTACGTCACCCAGGACGCCCTGCGGGCTCTGGCCGGGGCCGGGGCGGCGCGGCACTCCACCGTCGGACTGGTACTGGCCGGCGTCAGCCTCCTCGTCATGCCGTTCCTGTCCTACGGGCAGCGCCGGGCCGGCCGCGAACTCGGCTCCCGGTCGGCGGTGGCGGATTCGCGGCAGACGCTGCTGTGCACCTACCTGTCGGCCGTGCTGCTCGTCGGGCTGGCGGTGAACTCGTTGTTCGGCTGGTCGTGGGCCGACCCGGTGGCGGCCCTGGTCATCGCCGTCGTGGCGGTCCGGGAGGGCCGCGACGCCTGGCGCGGCGACGCCTGCTGCGCACCGAACGCGGCTCTGCACGCCGCCGACGACCCGCACGACGGGTGCGGCCCGGGCGACGAGCCGGCACCGCCGTGCACCTGCTGCGCGATCGCCGCCCCCCGCCGGGCGGCGCTGCCGCTGACCGGGACCCGACGGACCCGACCCGACGGACGGCACGCCCGCTCCGCTCAGGGCGGCTCCGCGAAAGCCCGATCGGCGCCCCCGGCTCCCTTGACAGGCAAGTGAGCGCTTGCCTATGGTCGGTGCGTGGACGACGATCCGGCCCTGTACCGGGCGCTGTCGGACGCCACCCGGCGGCTCATCCTGGACGAACTCGCCGGGCGTGACCGCCAGACGTTGTTCGAGCTGTGCGCCCGGCTCGCCGGCCGGCACGGCATCACCTCGACCCGACAGGCGATCTCGCAGCATCTCGACGTCCTCGCCGACGCCGGCCTGATCCGCACCGAGCGGTCGGGGCGGTACCGGTTCCTGTCCCTGGACACCACACCCCTGCGCCGGATCAGCGCCCGCTGGCCGGCACCCGAGGAAGGACCGCCGTGAGGATCACCCTGATGAGCCTGTTCGTCGCCGACCAGGCCGCCGCGCTCGAGTTCTACACGCGGACGCTCGGATTCGTGAAGAAGACCGACGTCCCGATGGGCGAGTTCAGCTGGCTGACGGTGGTGTCGCCGGAGGACCCGGACGGCACCGAGCTGGTGCTCGAACCCGATCAGCACCCGGCGGCCCGCGCCTTCCAGACCGCACTGGTCGCCGACGGCATCCCGTTCACGTCGTTCGCCGTCGACAGCGTCGCCACCGAACACGAGCGGCTGTCCGCGCTGGGAGTGGTCTTCACCCAGCCGCCGCTGTCGATGGGACCCGTCACCACCGCCGTCTTCGACGACACCTGCGGCAACCTCATCCAGATCGCGGGCGGGCCCTGACCGTCAGCGTCGCGACGCCCGGACGATCCGCCGGGTCAGCACCGCGACGCCGGCGCCGATCCCGACCCACGGCCCCGCCACCAGGATCGGGTCGATCCACTGGTGCTTGACGTCGGCACGGCGGTGCCCGAAGCGGGACGCCAGGCCGTGCCGTCGGCCCTCGCTGAGCACGCCGGTCTCGGTCACCGGGTTGTCGGGCCGCAGCGAGGCCAGGGACCGCAGATGGCTCCCCCAGGCGTCGACGCGGTCACCGGCGACGAGCAGCAGCCAGTGCGCGGCCCGACCCTCGCTGTACCGGTCGTAGGCGTAGCGCCGGATGGCGCCGGACACCCCGTGCAGCGGTGCGACCGTGCCGAACACCGGGGTCAGCATCGCGTGCTCGATGGACCGCTCGCGACTGCCGTCGTCCGGTTGCCGTTCCGGGAAGTCCCAGTGGGCGCCGGTGGCGCCGGGGTCGAACCGCTCCCGGGGGAACGACGGCCGGTCGGCCGGGTCGAGATCGGCGCCCCATCCGGGGATCTCGGCGCGCAACTGCTCCGAGGACCGCGCGCGGCTGGGCTTGTCGGCGGTGTACGGCATGATCAGGCCGCCTTTCCGGGAACGACGACCGGCTTGATGCAGCCGTCGAGCTTGGCCGAGAACATGTGGTAGCCCTCGGCGATGTGTTCCAGCGGTATCCGGTGCGTGATCAGGTCACTCGGGTCGAAGTGGCCCGCCCGCAGGTGTTCCAGGAGCCGCGGCCACTGCCGTTTCACCGGCGTCTGGTTCATCCGCAGTGTCAGGCCCTTGTTCATCGCATCGCCGAACTTGACCGCGCTGAACAGCGGCCCGTAGGCGCCGATCACCGACACGGTGCCGCCCTTGCGGACGGCGTCGATGGCCCAGTTCAACGCGATCGGTGAGCCGCCCTGCAGCTTGAACTTCGCCGCCGTGACGTGCTGCAGGAAGTTGCCGTCGGCCTCCGCGCCCACCGCGTCGATGACGACGTCGGCGCCGAGATGGTCGGTCTGCCGCTTGAGCTCGACCACGATGTCGTCGACCTCGCCGAAGTGGATGGTCTCGGCGTGGGCGAAGGTGCGCGCCTTCTCCAGCCGGTAGTCCAGGTGGTCGACGACGATGACCCGGCCCGCCCCCATCAGCCAGCACGACCGGGCGGCGTACAGCCCGACCGGGCCCGCACCGAAGACCACGACCGTGTCGCCCTCGACGATGTCGCCGAGCTGGGCGCCGAAGTAGCCGGTGGGCAGCGCGTCGGTGAGCAGCAGGGCGTTCTCCGCGGAGAGCCAGTCCGGGATCTTCGACGGTCCCACGTCGGCGAACGGCACCCGGACGTACTCGGCCTGGCCGCCGTCGTAGCCGCCCGTCGTGTGGGAGTAGCCGTAGATGCCACCCACCGCCGTCGCGTTCGGGTTGACGTTGTGGCAGTTGGAGAACAGACCCCGCGCACAGAAGAAGCAGGAGCCGCAGTAGACGTTGAACGGCACCATGACCCGGTCACCCGGCACCAGGGACCGGACGGAGGAACCGACCTCGTGGACGACGCCGATGAATTCGTGCCCGAAGGTGGTACCGATCCGGGTGTCGGGCATCATGCCGTGGTACAGGTGCAGGTCCGATCCGCAGATGGCGGCCAGCTCGACCCGGACCACGGCGTCGTTCGGGTGCTCGATCCGGGGCTCGGACTTCTCCTCGACACGGATCTTGTAGGGACCTCGGTAGACCATGGCGCGCACGGCGTCTCCTCCGGCGGTCCCGCCGCGGGCGGCCTGCTCTCTGACCTGGACGGCGGTCGGGACACCCGGTGTCTACCCAGAACCGGCCGGAAGGGTCAGCTGTGGTGGCCGGCCTCGTGCGTGAGGTGGCTGGCCGGCTCCAGTTGGAACGTCGAGTGCTCGACGTCGAAGTGGCCCTGCAGGCACTCCTGGAGGTGGTCCAGGATCATCGGCGAGCGGCCGTTGGTGAAGCAGTCGTCGTCGATCACCACGTGCGCCGAGAGCGCCGGCAGGTCCGATGTCACCGTCCAGACGTGCAGGTCGTGCACCCCCACGATCTCGGGCACCCCGAGCATGTGCTCGCGGACCTCGGCCAGCGCGACCGACTTCGGCGCGGCCTCCAGCAGCACCCGGCCGGAGTCACGCAGCAGCCCCCAGGCCGACCGCAGCATCAGCGCCACCACGATCAGCGACGCGATCGCGTCGGCCCGGACGTAGCCCGTGGTGAGGATGACGATGGCCGCGATCAGGGTGCCGATGAAGGCGTACAGATCGGTGAGGATGTGCTGGAACGCGCCCTCCACGTTGAGGCTGCCGCGGTCGGCCCGGCTGAGCACCCAGGTCGCCACCACGTTGACGGCGACCCCGAGCAGCGCGACCGCCAGCACCGGGCCGCCGTCGACGGCCGGCGGGTCGAACAGCCGCTCGACGGATTCGATGCCGACGAGGATGCCGACCACCAGCAGCGTGATGCCGTTCACCGCCGCGGACAGGATCTCGGCACGTTTGAAGCCGAACGTCCAGTCGCCGGTGGCCGGACGGGCCGCGAGCCGGATCGCCCACAACGAACCGGCGATGGCCCCGGCGTCGGACAGCATGTGACCCGCGTCGGCGAGCAGGGCGACGGACCCGGACGCCAGCGCGACGACGACCTCGACGATCAGGAACCCGACGATGAGCGCCAGGGCGACGGCGAGGTGGCGGGTGTCGGCGTTCGCGCTGATCGCATGGCTGTGCCCGCCGTGCCCGCCGCGGCCGCCGTGCCCGCCGTGCCCGTCGCCGTGCCCGTCACCGTGGCCGCCGTGGCCGTGCCCGTCACCGTGGTCGGCGGTGGCGTGCACGTGCACCGGCGCGGCGGGTCCGGGTCCGGGTCCGCAGAGCGCGTCGCGCCGCGCGGCGTCCCGGGGGTCGTGGGCGGTCATGCGGTGGCCGCGCGGTCGAGATCGGGATCGAGGTCGGGCAGGTCGCACGACGCGGGGTCGACCGCGAGCACCACGCTCATCAGATCGGTGAGCGCGTGCGCCAGCCGCGGGTCGGCCAACTCGTACCGCGAACGGCGTCCGTCGGGCACCGACACCACCAGACCGCAGCCGCGCAGGCAGGCCAGATGGTTGGACAGACTCTGGCGGGACACCCCGATCAGGTCGGCCAGACCGGCCGGATAGGCCGGGCTCTCGCGCAGCGCGAGCAGGATCCGCACCCGGGTCGGGTCGGACAGGGCGTGCCCGAAACGGGCGAGCACCGCGGCGTGGGTCAACGTGGTCACCCCGCCGACAGTACATCTGCCGCTGTACTCAGGGCCAGGTGACCGCCGTCATCCCGCCCCGGCACCGCCGCGCGCGGCGTCAGTGCCGGGGCGCATCCACGAACCGGCCGCCCCGCCGACTCAGTGCCGGGGCGCGTCCACGAACCGGCCGATGGTGGTGTCCTTGCGGACCGCGTCGGCGGCGAAGATGCGACCGCTCATGGCGATCCAGACACCCGGCGGCATCGTCTGCAGGGCCGCGACGGCCAACCCCAGGTTGAAGGCGGCGTCGGAGTCGGTCATCCGCGCGGGCACCATCGCCCCGGTCAGAACCACCACCCGGTCCGCGACGTCGGACAGCACGGTGGCGGTGTCGACCATCGTGTCGGTGCCGTGGGTGATCAGCACCCGGTCGGCCGGTGCGGCCAGCACGTGCCGACGGATCAGCGCCCGGTCTTCGTCGGTCAGGTCGAGACTGTCCTTGCCGCAGACCGCCTCGACGCTGAGGTCCAGCCAGGACCGCCCGGTCGCGAGGATCGCCGGCACCATCGGGTCGCCGATCTCCAGTTCGCCGGCGACCGAGTACTCCTTGTCGATGGTGCCGCCGGTGGCGATGACGTGCACCCGCAGGTCACCGGTCACCGCGCGCCGGGTCGGCGATGCGACCGCGGCCACCGCGTCAAGCTCGATCCGCGCTCCGAACGGCAACTGCGCCACCGCGACGCAGGTGCGGGCCGGCCGGGGCTCGCCCAGCGTGGCGACGTAGACCTCGTCCATCGCCGGCCGGTCGGCCATGTCCACCAGGTAGACGGTCACCTTGACCAGGTCGGCGGTCGTCAGGTCCTCGGCGGACAGCGCGGCGGTGAGGTTCGCGAACGCCTGCCGCGCCTCAGCCACCACCCCGCCCGCCACGATGTCGCCGCCCGCGACCCCGAGCTGCCCGGCCACGAACAGCACGTCGCCCGCGCGGCGCACCGTGCTGTAGGGGTGCTGGGCATCGGAGAAGCGGCGCGGCGCGGTCCCGGGAGTCGGTGTCATGCCGACGATCATCCCGCGGAACGCCCGAGGTGCCCGCCCGGCACAGCGGCGGCATGATCGGAGGATGTTCGAGGGTTTCGTCACCGAGCGCGTCGACGTCGGCGAGGCCGAACTGCTCGTCCGCCACGGGGGCGAGGGTCCCCCTTTGGCGCTGCTGCACGGACACCCCCGGACGTCGGCCACCTGGCACCGCGTCGCGCCGCGGCTCGTCGCGGCCGGCTTCACCGTGGTCTGCCCCGACCTGCGCGGCTACGGCCGCTCACGCGGGCCGGATCCCGCTCCGGACCACCGGCCGCACAGCAAGCGCGTCGTCGCGGGCGACATCGCCGCCCTGATGACCCGTCTCGGGCACCCGACGTTCGCGGTGGCCGGCCACGACCGGGGCAGCTACGTCGCCCTGCGGCTGACCCTGGACCATCCGCGGCGGGTGACCCGGCTGGCGATGCTGGACGGCATCCCGATCACCGAGCACCTGTCCCGGATGGGCCCGGAGTTCGCCACCCGCTGGTGGCACTGGTTCTTCTTCGCCCAGCCGGACATCCCGGAGCGGGTCATCACCGCCGATCCGGACGCCTGGTACCGCGCCGATCCGGCGGTGATGGGTGCGGACAACCACGCCGAGTTCCGCGCGGCCACCCGCGACCCGCGGGTGGTGCGGGCGATGCTCGAGGACTACCGGGCGGGGCTCACCGTCGACCGGGCCGACGAGGCGGCCGACCGCGCCGCGGGGGTGGGCGTCGACGTCCCGCTGCTGGTGCTGTGGTCGCTGCGTGACGACCTCGCACAGCTCTACGGTGACCCGCGGGCGGTCTGGGCCGGCTGGGCGGCCGATGTCCGCGGGCACGGCATCGACTCGGGTCACCACATGGCCGAGGAGGCACCGGAGGAGCTCGCAGCGGCGCTCGCCGGGTTCTTCGCCGGGCGGTGACGACGTTCCCGGCCCACGATGAGGGCATGGGACCCGACCGCGCGCAACTCCGGCAGATCGTGCTGGACACCACCGACGCCCGCGGGCTGGCCGAGTTCTACCGGCAGCTGCTGGGCCTGGTCTATCGGCCGGGTGACGAGCTCCCGCCCGACGGGGACGACGTCCGGGGCCGCGACTGGCTGGTGCTGCGTGACCCGGCGGGTGGCGTGTCGGTGGCGTTCCAGCAGGTGGCGGGACTGCCGCGGGCGACGTGGCCGACCGGTGACCGTCCGCAGCAGCTGCACCTCGATCTGACCGTGCGCGGTGTCGCAGCCCTGGACGCCGAACACCGGCGCATCCTCGGGCTCGGCGCGACCCTGCTGTCCGACCGCGCCGACGATCCCGAGGAACCGTTGCGCGTCTACGCCGATCCCGCCGGCCACCCGTTCTGCGTCTTCGTCGCCTGAGGGCCGCCCCGCCCGAGGGACACATCGCCCGAGGACCGCGCGACAGGGGTGGTGAGCAGCGGCACACCGAATTACTTGACCGGTACAGTCGGCCGCCGTTACCGTGGTGGCAGTCCTTCTGTAGCGGTACAGAAGCCCGACCCCCGAGGAGTTCCCGTGCAGTACAGCCCGACCTTCCACGTGATGGCCCTCAGCGCTCAGCAGCGTGAGTTCGACCTCGTCCGGCCCGACGGACCCACCGTCGCCGAGCGCCCCGCCGGCCGCCTGCGGACCGTCCTGGGCCGCGGCCTCCCGTCCCGGGTGCACCTCCCCCGCGCCACCCGCCGGCACGCCACCGCCTGAGACTCCGGTGCGGGCCCCGCGGACGGTGACCGTCCGGGGACGACGGGTCGGTCCCGCCCCCCGGGCGGCGCCGGATCGGCTTCGCGCCGACAGCTGTGACCGCTACCGTCGTCCTCACCGACGAGGGAAGGTGGGCCGGTGGGCCGCGTGACGCTGCAGACCGTGGCCGACAAGGTCGGCGTCAGCCGGATGACGGTGTCCAACGCGTTCTCCCGTCCCGACCAGCTCTCCGCGCCGCTGCGCGACCGGATCCTCGCCGCGGCCGCCGACCTGGGCTACATCGGCCCCGACCCCGCCGCCCGGGCGCTGGCCCGTGGCACCACCAGCACCGTCGGCATCGTGTTGACCTCGCTGGTGCAGAGCGCTTTCGCCGACGAGGTCGCCACGGCGTTCCTCGGCGCCATCGCCAGCGAGCTCGCGCCGTCCGGATTGTCGCTGACCCTGCTCTCCACCGTCGAGACCGCCGGCCGGGTCCCGGCGCGCGACGTGCCGATGGACGGCGCCGTGGTCTTCCACTGCGATCCGCGGTCGCCCGCACTGGACTGGCTGCAGCGCCGCCGGCTGCCGATGGTCTACGTGGACCAGATCCCCGCGCCCGACATCCCGAGCGTCAACGTGGACGACCGCGGCGGCGCCCGCGCCGGCGCCGAGCACCTGCTCGGCCTGGGTCACCGCCGGATCGGCATCGTGAGCGCCGACATCGTGCCGCCGTACGGCGTGGTCAGCGGGGGCGGGGCACCCGACCGGCAGTCCTACGTCGCCTACGAACGCATCGCCGGCTGGCGGGAGGTGCTCACCGCGGCCGGGGTCGAGCCGGTCGTCGTGAACCGCCCGCACCCCACCGAGGGTGACGGCTACGAGGCGCTGGAGGCCCTGCTCGACGCCGACCCGTCCGTCACCGGGGTGCTCTGCTTCGCCGACACCCTCGCCCACGGGGTCATGCTCGCCGCCCAGAACCGCGGACTCGTGCTCCCGCAGGACCTCTCGGTGGTGGGGTTCGACGACAACCCGCTGGCGTCCCGGTTGCGCCCGGCCCTGACGACGGTCCGGCAGGACGTGCACGCGAAGGGCCGGCTGGCGGCCAGTGCGCTCGTCGAGCTCGTCGAGGCGGCCCGCTCCGACGAGCCGCCGGCCGCGGTCGCTGCCCAGATCGTGCTGCCCACCGAACTCGTGGTCCGGGAGAGCACCGCGGCGCCACGGTCGTGACCGGCCCCCGGACTACGGTCGGCGCGTGGACATCCTCGACCCCGTCACCCTGTCCGGCGATCACGTGGTGCTCGAGCCCCTGTCGCACGACCATCTGGACGGCCTGATCACCGCCGTCGAGGACGGCGAGCTGTGGAGACTCAGCTACACCGCGGTGCCGAGTCCGGAGGGGATGGCCACCGAGATCGACCGTCGGCTCGGCGAACACGCGGCCGGCCGGATGCTGCCGTTCACCGCTGTCCGGCGGGACACCGGTGCGGTGATCGGCATGACCACCTTCATGAACGTGGACACCCGGAACCGGCGGGTCGAGATCGGCTCGACGTGGAACGCCGTCTCCGCCCAACGCAGCGGTACCAACACCGAGAGCAAGCTGCTGCTGCTCGAACACGCCTTCGACACCCTGGACTGCATCGCCGTGGAGTTCCGCACGCACTGGCTCAACCTGCAGTCCCGGCGGGCCATCGAGAAGCTCGGCGCCAAACAGGACGGTGTGCTCCGCAGCCATCAGCGGATGGCGGACGGCTCGCTGCGCGACACCGTGGTGTTCTCGATCATCGCCGTCGAGTGGCCGGCCATCCGCACCGAGTTGCGGCGGCGGCTCGCCGCGCACTGACGCGGCGCGTCGGGCACCGCGACCCTGGCGGGACGGCGGATCGCCGACACCGGACTCAGCGGCCGGGGCGTTGCCCGCCACGACCGGGACCGCCGCCCGCGGTGTATTCGCCGGCGACGACGGTGCCGACCGTGGTGGCGCCGTCCAGCGTGCCCGACCCGAGGCCCGCTGACACGTCCGCGGTCGCGCCGGTGGACACCGTGTACGTCTGGCTCGCGACGATGTCCGCCGACGAGAAAACAAGCGACTGGGTGGATTTGGTGGGGACGAAGGTCGCGACGACGGTGCCTGCGCTGTCGGAGAGCGAGACCACGGAGCCGGCGGGCACCGCCGAGCCGAAGCTCACCTGCACCGACGACTGCGGCGACGCGACGGCGGGCGTGACCACCATTCCGGCGCTGCCGGCCGCCGCCAGGGTGCCACCGCTGACGGTGAGCTCACCGTTGACGTCCAGCGCTCCGTTGCCGCTGCCGGCGGGCCCGTTGACCACCACGGTGCCGCCACTGACGACGGCCGAGCCGTTGGAGTCCAGACCGTCGCCCTCGGCGGTGATCGTCACGCTGCCGCCGCTGATCTCGACCAGCTGCGCACCGGCCTGCTCTCCACCGGTGGCGGTGCCGCCGGCCGCGTTGACGCCGTCGTCGGTGGAGGTCACGTCGACCGTCCCACCGGACACGGCGATGGTCATGGCCTCGAGGCCCTCGGTGGACCCCGTGACGGTGACGGTGCCGCCGGTGACGCCGAGCTGATCGACGGCCTTGATCCCGTCGTCGCCGGCCGCGACGGTGAGCGAGCCACCGCTGACCAGCAGCCAGCCCAGGTCGGCGTCCTCGTCGTTGTCCGACGTCACGCCGTCGCCCCCGGCGGTGACGGTGTGACTGCCGTCGAGCAGGGCCAGGTAGTCCTTGCCCCTGATGCCGTCGTCGACCGCATCGACGGTCACGGTGCCGGATGCGAGGACCAGTCCGTCCTTGCTCACGATGCCGTCGGCGTACCGGCCCTGGACGGTCAACGCGCCGCCGCCGGCGATGGTCAGGTCCGCCATCGAGTACAGCGCGGCATCCGGCGCGTCGTCGGCGGTGTCGGCGTAGGACGCGGCGTCGTCGAGGCTGTTGGCGCTGCCGTCGGCCAGGTACAGGATCGCTTCGTCCGCGCTGGTCACCACGAACGCCGATCCGGTGGAGCTGGACACCGACACCCCGTCCAGGATGACGCGCACGACGTCCTCCTCGCCGGCGGCCACCACGATCCGGCCGTCGGTCAGGCTGCCGCTGAGGCGGTAGGTGCCGGCGGCGGAGATGGTGACGGTGTCGGCGTCGACGGTGACCCCCGCGGCGGGGGTGGAGGCGTCGTCGGCCAGGGTCACCGCGACCTCGGAGGCGGTGTCCCAGGTGAGGTCGTCGCCGTCGAAATGGGTGGCCGCGGCGATGTCGGCGGCCACGGTCGTGACGACGGCCGCGGTCGCCGCGGTACCGGCCGACGACGTCCCGGTGGCGGACGACGAAGTGGCCGCGGTCGTCGACGAGGACGCGCTGGTACCGGCGCCGGTGGAGCTGATCTGCGAGCTCTCGGCGGTGGTGGTGGTCGCGGCCGAGCAGGCGCTCAGGGTGAGCACGGCGCCGGTGGCGAGAGAGGCGACGAGGGAGCGGAGACGCATGGTGGAGGTCCTTGTCAGGGGTGGGGTCGGGCGGGGACGGAGGGCCGGGCGGCGGGCGGGCCCGCGTCCGGTGCGGGCGCGGGTGACGGCGAGACGCCGAGCCGGCCGGCGAAGACGTACCGGCTCTGCGCGGTGTAGCCGAGGACGGCGAGGGCGATCTCGGTGGCGACCTTGGCCACCGGGAGGGGTACGGCCAGCGCGGTGAGACCGGCCAGCACGCTGTAGTTCACGGTCAGCAGGACGGCGACCAGGGCGGCGTAGCGCACCGCGGCGGGACCGACCGGCCGGCGCCCCTCCCGGTCGAAGACGACCCGCCGGTTGACCGCGAAGTTGACCGTGGCGCTGAGCAACCGTGCTCCCAGCACCGACAGCAGCAGCGATCCGGTGAGCGCGGTCAGCGCCAGCAGCGCGACGGCGTCGATGGCGAAGGCGGTGAGGGAGGAGCCGGCGAACCGCAGCAGCGGCGCCCAGATGCGCACCGAGTCGACCACCGGCCGGAAGTGCGACGAGCGGTTGTCGTCGAGGTAGACGGTGGCGATGTCGACGCCGGCGATGGACCGCCCGTCGCGGCACGCCTGCAGCAGCAGGTTCAGCTCGTACTCGTAGCGGTCACCCCGGACCGACCGGAGCCAGCCCAGCATCGCGGGCGGGTAGCCACGCAGGCCGGTCTGGGTGTCGTGCAGGCGCCGTCCCGTGGTCAGCCGGAACAGCAGCCGCGTGGCGCCGTTGCCCAGACGGCTGCGCAGCGGGACGACGCCGGTGAACCGGCGTTCCCCGAGCACCATGTCGGCACCGGTGCTCCCGACGGCGTCGGCGACCCGCAGGATGTCGCTGACGCGGTGCTGACCGTCGGCGTCGGCGCAGACGATCGTGCGGCCCGGCAACCGGTGGGCGATCTCGGCGAAGCCGGTCTTGAGCGCCTGACCCTTGCCGCGGTTGTCCGGCAACGTCAGCAGCAGGCAACCGAGGCCGGCTGCGGTGGCGAAGATCTCGCCGGAGCCCGGGCCGCTGCCGTCGTCGACGACGACCACGACCAGGTCGGGGTCGGCGGCGTGCAGACCGCGGATCAGCGTCAGCAGCTCGGGGCCGGGTTCGTAGGCCGGGACCAGCACCACCGCGGCCGTCACGACGGCCCCGCGAGCCAGAGGATGTCGGAGGTGCCGCGTTCGGAGTTCCTGCCGAGCGGGTTGTTGACCAGCCGACCGTCGAAGTACATGGTGGACGACCCGCCACCGTCGATGTTGTACGCGACGGTCGCCCCGAGCTCCTGGAAGAGGGCGGCGAACCCGGTCATCGTCACCCCGGCGCTGTAACCGTCGCTGCGGCCGTCGACGACGACCAGCACGAGGTGGTTGCGGTCGAGGAGCCCGACACCGGTGCGCGGCTGCCGCCCCTGGATGGAGTGGTTGCCGACGTTGGTGTCGACCTCGACGTCGTCGATGCCGTCCACGATGCGGCCGTCGACGAGCAGTGCGGGTCCGAACGACAGGGTGTGCCAGACCCCCTCGGCGACGAGACGGTCGGCGGTGGTGGTGGTCTCGTCGTAGACCGTCATCGACCCGTCACGGTGGAGGGCCAATCCGGCGCGGGCTCCGGCATTTCGGAAGGCGATACCGTTGCGGATGACGATTCCGGTGTCGCGGAAGCCGTAGTAGTCACCGTTGACGGCGAAGATCGCGTTGTTGTCCCTGGCGATGTCGGAGGTGTTCTCGACGATGTTCTCGCCGAAGCTGTCGTCGGCGAAAGCCGATCGCAGTACGGTCATGTCGCTCAGGATGAGATCGGCGACGAAGTAGGTGACCTTCTCCGCGCCCGATCCCGTGGTCACGGTCGAGATGCTGACCGACGCGGCGTCGGAGACGTAGGACGTGGCACCGACGACCGGGGCGCTGCCCGCATCCGTCGTCGGGACCGCCGCGACCGACGATGTCGCCGACGCGCCGGTCGCCGGAGCGGTGTAGGTGGACTGCAGGGCACTGACGTCGGAGACCTCGACGTGGTCGATGACGAAGCGGTCCAGGGCCCAGGCGGTCGCTCCGCCGGCCGAGACGCCGGCGGCGACCGCGCCGCCGAGGAGAGCCCGCCGGAGGAACCGGCGGCGGGAGACGTCGGGAGCTCCCGGCGGGGTGGTGGGTTCCATGCGGTCAGTTCTAGGCAGCCGCGCTGTGCCGATCCTGAGCGACGACCCAGGCCCGCCCCAGAGTCCATCCGCGACCGCGACGTCACCTCGCGGACGGCTGCGGTGCCGACCACGTGCTCAGCGATGTGGACCGCGTCGTCGGCGGTGCCGGTCAGCACCGCTCGGTGCGGTCCCCGTCAGCACCGCTCGGTGCGGTCCCCGTCAGCACCGCTCGGTGCGGTCCCCGTCAGCACCGCTCGGTGCGGTCCCCGTCAGCACTCAGTCACCACCGCCGCCACCACCGCCGTCTCCCCCACCCCCGCCGTCACCCGGGTCCCCCCAGGAGCCGCCGTCCCCACCACCGCCGTCTCCGGCGGACCCACCGGTCCGCCGGCGGGCGAGGCCCGGGGAGCCGGCGCCTGTCGAGCGACCCCACCACAGCCCCAGCCCGACGACCAGGGCCGCCACCACCAGGAACAGCAAGGCACTGTCCATACCGCTCAGCCTGCCGGACCGGGCGGCGGCTCAGCAGCCGCCACCGCCGCCGTCACCACCACCGCCCCCACCACCGCAGTCGCCGCCCCAACCCCCGCCGCCGCCGTCGCCGCCCCAGCCGCCGTAGGTGGCGCCTCCCCACGCGCCGGCGGAACCACCGCCGGCGGTCCAGGAGCGCCGCCGCGACGACGACGAGCGCCTCGATCCGAGGATCACCGCGACCACCACGATCACTGCCGCCACCACCACGAATGCGGTCATCGGACCGCCCTCCCGTCGGACCCGGACGAGCGGCCCGGCGGGCCACCGACGATGCGTTCCGGTCGTACCCGGAGCGTGCGACACCAGGGAGATCCATGAAAGGCTGATTGCAATCTTGCAGGCAACCCGGCAGAGAGTCACCATGACCGATCCCGTCCCACCGTCCGTCCGGGAACGCCGGCTCGCGCGCGAGCTGCGGGAGGCGCGGGTCGGCGCGCAGCTCACCGGTGACCGCGCCGCACGCGAACTGGGCTGGTCGGCGTCGAAGGTCTCGCGCATCGAGACCGGCCGGATCGGCGTCAACGCGGCCGATCTCGACCGCCTGCTGGCGCTGTACGCGGTGCCCGAGCGGCACGCCGAGTTCCTGCGGCGGCTGGCTCCGGCGGCCCGTGCCCGCGGCTGGTGGGACGCCTACGCCGAGTCGCTGTCCCCCGGGTACGCGGGGCTGCTCCGGCTGGAGGCCGGGTCGCGGGCGCTGCGCACCTACTGCGCGGTGGTGCCGCACGCCCTGCTGATGACGCCGCACTACATCCGGAGGGTCATCACCGCGACGTGGCAGGTGCCGCCACCCGCGGAGGTCGAGCGCCGAGTGCGGGTGTGCCTGCGACGGCAGGCCGTCCTGGGTGACGGCCGTACCGGCGCCGACGCCGCGCTGGCGTTCACGGCGGTCCTCGACGAGGCGGTGCTGCGGCGGGCGCTGGGTCCGGCGGACGACCCCATCGCCGAGCCGGCCCGGGTCGAGCAGCTGCGGCACCTGATGACGGTGTCTCGCTGGCCGGCCGTCTCGCTGCGGGTGCTGCCGTTCAGCGCCGGGATCCCACCGGTCAGCGCCGGGTCGTTCTCGCTGCTCGAGTCACGTGCGACCGGCGCGCCCGACGTCGTCTACCTGGAGAACAAGACCCGGATCTCGTTCGTCGACGGCGAGAAGGAGGTCGACCGTTACGTCCGTGACGTCGGGATGCTGCTGTCGATGGCGCTGTCGGAGGACGATTCGGTGGGCTTTCTCGACGAGATCGCCTCCGGTCGACGCTGATCCCGCCCCCCGGTGCGGCCCCGGCTGTCACGTCGACGACGGAAACGGGCAGACACTCACCGACGGCGACCGCATGGACGGGCGGTGTTTCACACCTGGACGGTCGCGCGCTCCCCTCGATCGCGTCGTCGCCCGGACTCCAGCGGAAGGACCGGTGACAGCATGGAATCCCTGCTCCCGGTGATCGGACTCATCGTCGGCGTGCTGATGGTGACCACCCTCGCGGCCCGGTACAACGCGCCCGCCCCCATCGTCCTGGTGGTGGTCGGGTTCGCGGTCTCGTTCATCCCCGGGGTGCCGACCTTCGCGGCCAGCCCCGACCTGGTGCTGTACGTGCTGCTCCCGCCGCTGCTGTTCAGCGCCGCGTTCGAGTCGTCGGCGGTGGCCATCCGGCAGCTGATCCGGCCGATCCTGCAGATGTCGGTGGTGCTGGTGCTGCTCACGGCGTTCACCGTGGCGGCGGTGTTGAAGCTGGTGCTGCCGGACCTGCCGTTCGCCGCGGCCGTGGCGCTCGGCGCCATCGTCGCCCCGCCGGACGCGGTGGCCGCGGTCGCGGTGGGCCGCAAGGTCGGACTGCCACGGCGGCTGGTCACGGTGCTCGAGGGCGAGTCGCTGTTCAACGACGCGACGTCACTGGTGACCCTCAAGGTCGCCATCGCCGCGATCGGCGCCACCTCCCTGTCGTGGGGATCGGCTCTGGGCGAGTTCGGCTGGGCAGCGCTCGGCGGCCTGGCGATCGGCACCGCTCTGGGCTACCTGCTGTCCTTCGTCCGGCGGATCGCCGGCTCGCCGTTGACCGTCACCGTGCTGTCGCTCGTGTCGCCGTTCGCGGCCTATGCGATCGGCGAGGAGGCCCACGTCTCCGGCGTCATCGTGGTGGTGGTCGTGGGGCTCATCCTCGGGCACCGGTCGCCGCTGGAGGTGGCGGCCTCGGTGCGGTTGACGGAGGCCGCGAACTGGGCGGCGCTGCGCTTCGCGCTCGAGGGACTGGTGTTCGCGCTCATCGGTCTGCAGCTGTGGGAGATCGTCAACGACCTCGACACGAACCAGTACCACGTCTTCCTCGCCATCTTCGCGGTGGTGGCGACGGTGCTGGTGAGCCGGCCGCTGTGGCTGTCGGTGATCCACCTGCTGACCCGGCTCGGCCCCGGCTCCACCACGGTCGGTCCTCGCGGGGTCGCCGCACTGTCCTGGGCGGGGATGCGCGGCGTGGTCTCGCTGGCCGCTGCGCAGACCCTGCCCGTGGACACCCCGTACCGGGCGCTGCTGCTGGTCTGCACCACGACGGTGATCATCGGGACCCTCGTGCTGCAGGGCCTGAGCCTGCCGTGGGTGATCCGCCGGCTCGGCGTCGTCGAGGACCACCGCGCCGACGACCTGCAGCAACGCACCGACGCGCACGCCCGCGCCGCCGAGGAGGTCAACTCCCGGGTGGACGCGATGCTGGCCGCCGGCGAGGTCTCCGACCACCAGGCGGACCTGATGCGCCGCTGGGCGTCCATGCGCGACTGGCGCAACTGGGACGACGACGCGGCGTCCCGTGAGTTCGGCCGGCGACTCAGCGTCGTGTCGGACTGGCGGCTGCGGCTGCTCGCCATCGAACGGTCGGTGATCGTGCAGATGCGCAACGACAGCGAGCTCACCGAGGAGGTGCTGGCGGAGATGCAGCGCGACCTCGACCTGGAGGAGGCGTTGCTGGAGCGCCGGTCGGAGGCCGTCGACGGGCATCTGGACGAAGCGCCCGAACGGGCCGCGGACAACCTCGAGCCCGAGGGCGACAGCACCCGCGAGGACGTCGACACCAAGACGCGGCAGGACCCCGACACCGGCCCGTCGGGATCGACGATGCGCGACCGCGAGGACCCCGCCGACAGCGGTCCGCGGGATGTCGAGGACGTGGGTGACCTGACCGAGGACGCCGCCGGGATCGACGCGTCCGAGGTGCCGACGGGTGACGCGCGGGGCTCCTCCCCCGCCTGACCGCGGAACCCACTGGCCGCGGGGCTCGGCTGCTGCCACACTGCTGCACCGTGCAGATCCGCTCCCTGGGGTACCGGACCGACCTCGCGCTGCTGCGGCTGGGCGGGTCGGTCGTCGACGACCGCGGCGACCACCTGGTGGTGCGGAGCCTGCACAACCCGCACCATTTCTGGGGCAACTTCCTGCTGCTGGACGCCGTCCCGGCCCCGACGGACGTCGACCGGTGGGTGGACCGGTTCGCCGCCACCTTCCCCGGGGCCGGGCGGCTGACGCTGGGGTTCGACGGCACCGACGGCACGGTGGCCGATCTCGCCGCCTTCACGGCGCGTGGCTGCTCCGCCGAGGCGCAGGCCGTCCTGACCGCCACCGAGGTACGGCCGCCCGGACGGCGCGACCCCGCGGCCGAGTTCCGGCCCCTACGCGACGACGCGGACTGGGCACAGAGCGTCGAGCTGCGCCTGCGCTGCAACACCGACGATCCTTCGTACGACCGGATGTTCGTCACCGCCCACGCCGCGACGCAGCGACGGCTGGTGACCGACGGCCCCGGCGTGTGGTTCGGCGCCTTCGTCGACGGGCACCTCGTGGCCCAGCTGGGCCTGGTGCGGACCGGGGCGGGACTCGCCCGCTACCAGTCGGTCGAGACCGATCCCGCGTTCCGCCGGCGCGGGTTGGCCACCGGCCTGCTGCACGACGCAGGGCGGCACGGACTCGAGCGTCTCGGCGCGCGGACGCTGGTCATCGTGGCCGACTCCGACGACGTCGCCGTCCACCTCTACCGGGCCATCGGGTTCCGTGACGCCGAGACGCAGTGCCAGGTGGAGGGCCCCGGCTGATCCCGTGGCCCGGGGGGCGGCGCGTGCCCGTCGGCGCGGAACGATTCCCGAACGCAGAAGCGCCCGGACCTGGACGGTCCGGGCGCGGCGGTCGAGCGGCGGTCGGTGCGGTCAGCGACCGATGACGCCCTGGTTCTGGGCGATGACGATCAACTCGTTGCGCATCGCGGGCGTCGAGGCCTCGTCGATGGCTCGGTTCACCGCGCGCCGGTTGCGAGCGGCGATCCGGTGATTGCGGATGGTGCGTGCGACGTTGCTCATGATCGAACCTTTCTCTCCGGCGCTGTGCGGACCGTGACGTACCGGTGGTGCAGACTGCCGAACCCTGGTGGTGGACGCCCCGGCGGCGTCACTGGGTACGACGCCGGAACCGCACCGGATGTTACCCGATTCGCCGGTGAACTGGGTCACGCGCCGTCAGATCGCCGGTCACCTTCCGTCTCGACAGGTGAACGACCGGTGAACACCGCTATTCACCGGACGCGAATCAGTCGCCCGCCGGGCCCCGGCCGCCGGCCCCGTCCATCGGTGTCCGCCGTGGCCGCCGGCGCATCGGGAGGCCGGGCACCACCGTCGCGGTCACCCGGAGCAACCGGTCCGCTGCACATGCGCCGGACCGGACCGAACCGGGTAAAAGGCCCGCCGATGGACGAATCGAGCGACACCGCCACCTCCCCGACCGCAGCCACCACCGACCGGACCGGCGCGGACACCGGCACGGACGCCGCCGCAACCCGACCGTGGAGTCCGGCGCCTGCAGGGGCGACCGCACCGGACACCCGGGTGCTGGGCACGCGGTACCGGCTGCGCGAACGGATCGGCCGCGGCGGGACCGCCACCGTCCACCGGGCCTGGGACGGCCTGCTCCACCGTGAGGTCGCGGTCAAGGTCTTCGAGCCGTGGGCGGCCCCCGGCCCCGCACACCGCGACGACCGGCTCCGCGAGATGCAGGCACTGGCGGCGGTGGACCACCCCGGCCTGGTGTCGGTCTACGACGCCACGGTCGCCGACCCGGCCGATCCCGACGCGACGACCTACCTCGTGATGGAGCTGGTGGCCGGCAGCACCCTCGCCGACCGACTCGCCGACGGCGCGGTGCCCGAGCCCCTCGTTCGGTCGTGGGCCGTCACGTTGGCCGGCGCTCTCGCCGACGTCCATGCGGCCGGCCTGGTCCACCGCGACGTCAAACCGGCGAACGTGCTGCTGGGCCCGGCCGACGGAGTCAAGCTGGGTGACTTCGGGCTGGCCCGCTCGCTGCACGCCGACGCGCGCATCACCCCCGGGCCCGACGTGGTCGGCACCCCGGCGTACCTCAGCCCGGAGCAGGCCGCGAGCGACCCGGTCGGACCTCCCACGGATGTCTACGCCCTCGGGCTCGTGCTGCTCGAATGCCTGACCGGGCGCCGTGAGTACCCGGGCGAGGCGATCAGCTCGGCGCTGGCCCGGCTGCTGCGCTCGCCCGACGTTCCCGACGATCTGCCGGCGCCGTGGCCGCGCCTGCTCGGCGCGATGACCGCCCGGGATCCGGAACGGCGGCCGGACGCCGCGACCGTCCTGCGGGTCCTCACCGCCGGTTCCGACACCGTCGCGGTCTGGCCGCCGTCGTTGGAGGCGCTCTTCACCGCCGACGACCACGCCCCGAGCCGGCGGCGGCGTCGGATCGGCATCCTCGCCACCGCCGGATCCCTCGCCGCGATCACCGCCACCGTGATCGCGACGCTCGTCGGCCCCGGCGACCCCGGTGCACCGCCGCCGGCCGCGGTCGCCGATCAGCCGGCTGTGATCGCCGACGAGCCCGCGACGACGTCAGGCAGCACGGCGGGCACTCCCACCGGCACCGGGGGGGCGGCCGCGTCGACCGCGCCGATCACCTCGACCGTGGTCGTTCCGCCGGCCCCCGCCTCCTCGACCCCGGACGGAGCCGTCGTACCGGTGACCGCGTCGTCGACGGGCTCGGCCGGACCGACAGGGTCGGCAACGTCGACAGGGTCGGCAACGTCGACAGGGTCGGCAGGGTCGGCAGGGTCTTCCGGGTCGGCGACGTCACCGGTCGGCACGCCGCCGGCGGAGCCGACCGCGGCCGGCGCGGCCGAACCGGTACCGGTCGAAGTGGTCCCGGACCGGCCGGCCACCGCGGTGCCGACCACGGCACCCGCCGACGCATCCACGGTGCCGCCGGCTCCCGACGCCACCACGCCGGACGTGGAACCTGCCGACACCGGCAACGGCGCCGGCAACAACGGCAACGGCGGCAACCAGGGCAATGGCAACCAGGGCGGCGGCGGCAACCAGGGCGGCGGCAACCAGGGCGGCGACAACCAGGGCGGCGGGCGGGGTCAGGGCGGGGACGGTACCGGCAGCCAGGGCAACGGGAACGGCGGCGGCCGGGGTCAGGGCAACGGCCGCTGACGCAGCCCGACGCCCGACGCCCGACGCCCACCGACGCGCGAGCGCGAGGATCTCAGCTCGAGCGCACGGGTGTCAGCGCGCGGCGATCCTCGCCGGGTCGTTGCCGGCGACGTTGGCGCCGAGCGCGTAGGACAGGTGCCCGCCGAGGTAGCCCCCGGCCGCGAGGGCCACCGCGCCGGCCACCGCCACCACGGCACCCGCACGGTGCTTGCCGGCGGCGCGCAGACGCCAGGACGCGACGTAGGCACCGAGCGCCACCGAGTTCGAGGCGGCGTGCACCAGACCGACGCGACGCCCGGCCCCGGTGGTCGTACGCCAATCGGCCAGTCCGGTCACCGCGGCACCGACGGCCCCGATGATGCCCGCCCCGACGAGCTGCTGCGCCGCCCGCGGGCTGCGGCCGCTCACGTCGAGCAGGCTGGCGGAGGCCCAGCACCCGATCGGCAGCGTGATGAGCAGCGGGTGCACGGGATGTCCCAACCAGGTGCCGTGCAGGGCCGCCCAGACCGGCGGCCGCAGCGCGGAGTCGAGTGCGGCGGCCACCGCGTCGGCGGGGCGGTCGAGGACCGTGGCCTGCTCCACGCGCTTGACGGTCGTGGCGAACAGAGGCGAGGTCATGGTCATGGCAGCTCCCGGCAGCGCAGTTCGTACCGCCGCCTGGGTCAGGCCGGTCGGTACACCGGAAGGAGTGACCCGATGACTGCCGTGGCAAACACCCGCCGGGTACCGGGGACCTGGTTCGCCGCACCCGAGAACGGGGGCATTCGGCCGTCAGGTCGAACCACGGCCTCCGAGCGATCGTGGGACGTGGCACCGGCACGACGGCCTGTCGCCGGCCACGTCCCCGGCCGCGGACGCCACCGTCGCCGCCCCGCACCGGTGTCGATCACTGCCCGGCGACCCGCCGCCCCGGCCGTCCGGAACCTGATGACCGTCGTCGGCGAGCCGACGTCGGGGGGCACGATCGACCGGGTCCGCCCGGCATTCGCGATGTGGAGCAGCTCCGGCATCACGCCGCCCACCTCCTCCGCCGCGGCTCGGACCCGACCTGTCGGCGTGACCGACGGCGGTCCCCCGCCCCCCGCCCCGACCGGAGGAACCGATGGATCTCACCGCCCGGCTGGGCGCGGAAGTGGCTCGCCTCCGACGAATCTCGGTCGACCGACCCGAGCTGGCGGCGGACCGGCTCGCCCGGGCGTGCGTGTCGATCCTGCCCGCCGCCGCCGCCGGGGTCAGTTGTTCTCCCCGGACGATTACCGGTTTCCGGCGGGTGCGAGCGACGTTGGCGCGTCGGTGGCCGAGCGCCTCCAGTTCACCCTCGGCGCCGGTCCTGCCTGAATGCCCACGACACCGGCAAGCCCGTGGAGGCGAGCGGGGCGGCGATGGCGCCGGTGGCCCGAGTTCCACCTGCAGCCGGTCAGCCGCACTCCGTGCCGCGCCATGTCGCCGCCGATGAGCGCTCATCCGCACGGGATGGGTTGCGGGGATCTGTGCCTCGTCGACGACGCCGCGTTCGGCATGCTCGACCGGGCGGAGACGGGTGCCGTCCTCCGGCACATCCGGACCCTGCTGCTCGTGACGACGCCGACGTCGAACCGGCATGGGTGGGTGGCGCGGTCGGCTCTCCGCGAATCCGCGTTCTGACGGCGATCGGCATGCTCGACGTGGCCCTCGGGGTGACCGCCGCGCCGGCGCTGGACGTCCCGCGCACGCGTTCAGCGCGGACACCACGGTCGACGACATCGCGGCACGGCTGGTCAGCCGCGAGCTGCCCCCTCGCACCGGATCCCGGCAGCGACCGCTGACCGCTCGCGCGGGCCCCAGCCCGCCGACCCCGTGGGAGACCCGGAACGCCGACGACCCACGCCGCAGCGTGGGTCGTCACATCGCCGTCCCGGACGGTCCGGCACTACGGCAGACCTGCCGTGGACCGGACCGCGCCCGCGGATCGCTCAGCCGATGTTGAACGTGTCCTTGATCGTCGCGCCGGCCTTCTCGATGAGGTCGGGCCGTTCCGTGGTCCCGTAGAAGCGGGAATCCGGATGGGTGGGCGCCGGCATCGGGACGCCGGCGGGGGGCTCCGCCACATAGCTGAACTCGCCCTTGCCGTCGGGAGTCGGCCCACTGGCCCATTTCCCGTCCGCGGCGGCGGCCCCGTCGGAGAAGTTGATGTACTGGTAGTGCACGTCCTGGTCCTCGTGGGACTGCGGGAACTTGCCCGGTACCGGGAACTCCTCGACCCCGTTCTCCTGCAGGTCCTGGATCGCGGCGAGCCACTGGTTCTGGTGCATGGTGTCGCGGGCGATGAGGAACCCCAACAGGTCTCGCACACCGTGGTCGTCGGTCATGTGGTAGAGCCGGGCGGCCTGCAGCCGGCCCTGCATCTCACCGTTGGCGTTGGCGGTGAAGTCGGCGAGCAGGTTGCCGCTGGCGGTGATGTAGCTGCCCATCCACGGGTTGCCGTTGCTGTCCACGGCGCGCGCTCCGGCGCCGGCCACGATCGCGTGCTGGACATCCATACCACCCACGACCGCGGCGACCGCCGGGTCCGCCTGCAGCCCGTCGTCGGTGATGCCGATCGGTGCCTTCTCCAACAGCTGGGCGATCATCGTGGCCAGCATCTCCACGTGTCCGAACTCCTCGGAGGCGATGCCGTACAGCAGGTCCCGGTACTTGCCGGGGATGTGGGAGTTCCAGGCCTGAAACCCGTACTGCATGGCGATGGTGATCTCGCCGTACTGGCCGCCCAGCACCTCCTGCAGCTTGCGGGCGTAGACGGCGTCGGGGCGGTCGGGCTTGGCCTGGTGTTGCAGTTCCTGGCGATGGAGAAACATGGCGCTCCTTCGTGTCCGGGATCAGACGGGATCGTGAGCAGGGCGACGCGCCCACCCGCCGCCCGCGGCTGGCGGGCGGTCGGGCAGGCGGATCGCGGTCCGCCGCACGTGTCGACGGACAGGTGCCGGGTCGCCCCGGCGGGGAGTGCGTCCGGTCAGCGGCTGCGCGGAGCGGCAGCCGCGTGGGAACGGCCGAGGATCGCGCCGAGCGCGATCATGCCGATACCGAGCACCAGGTGCAGCCAGTTGTCCGCGTTGTTGACGGGGACGAAGTTGGCCGAGCTGTCGTGGTCGATCACCAGACCGTAGATCCACAGCACCAGGTAGATGGCGCCGCCGCCGATCAGGTACGTCTTCGCCGAGGAGGACCGGCGCGACATCGCCAGCCCGGCGACGCCGAACAACAGGTGGACGATGTTGTGCAGGATCGACACCTGGAAGATGCCGAGCAGTTTCGCGTCGGACTCGTGCCCGGCGAAGCTGAGGGTGTCGTAGTCGCTGGTGATCCCGGGGATGAACCCGAGGACACCGACGAGCAGGAAGACGATGCCGACGATTCTCGCTGCGGTGCGCAGCAGGGAATGGGTGTCGCCGGTGGTACGGGGGGAGCTGCTGGTCATTGTCGGTTCCCGGAGGTGTGTCCCAAGCCGTGTCTGTCTCAGCTGCTTCCTGCGATGCCCCCGGTGACGGAGCGCGAAACACCCTCACGCCACGTACGTCCGGCGGGACCGCCGGCCGGGCGATGCACCGCGCGTCGACACCGGGCCCACCGGGGCCGCCGGCAGTCGACCGGCGGCCCCGGGCGGATCACGTCGTGGGCAGCACGGCTGCCGACGTGGCGACCACGGTCGTGCCGGCAGCGTCGACGGACCCGGTGATCCGCACCTGATCCCCCACAGCGGCGGTGGTGGTGACGCCGGACAGGTCGACGGCGATGCGCAGACCCTCCCGGTTCGTCACGGTGGCGACGGTCGACGAGAGCGCGGTGACCGTGCCGTCGACATGGGCGACGACGATGCGCGCGCTCAGGATCTCGCCGCCGAGGACCCGGATCTCGACCCGGGAGCCGGGCACGAGCTCGGCAGCGGTGGTCCGGACCGGTGCCGCGTCGCCGTCCGCCGGCTTCGGGCCGGCGGGGCCGAACCGGGTGTCGTCGGTGAACGTCGCGCTGACGCTGTCACCGCTGTCGGACCGGACGGTGAGCCCCGTGTCACTCGAGTCGACGACGACCCCGACCGTCGCGGTCGAGCCGTCGGCGGCGGGCCCGGCCGTCGGGCCGCCGGGGGCGACACGGCCGGGACCCCCGGGGGGTGTAACAGGCGGGGTGGGCGCCGAGCCGTCGACCGGCGGGGTGGGCGCCGAGCCGTCGACCGGCGGGGTGGGCGCCGAGCCGTCGACCGGCGGGGTCGGCGGCGTGCCGTCGACCGGCGGCGTGGGTGCCGAGCCGTCGACCGGCGGCGTGGGCGCCGCACCGTCGACCGGCGGGGTCACGGCGGAGCCGTCGGGAGCCGGGCCGGCGGCGGCGGACGCCGCCGGGACCGACGGTGCGGTGGGAGTGCCGGTGGCGCCGTCGTCGGCGGCGGCCGTGGTGGTGAGCAGCAGACCGGCGCCCAGCACGCCACCGATCAGCGCGGTGACCGGCAGCCGGCGGCGGCGCGCCGGGGCGACGGCGGCCGTGTCGACGGCCGGCGGGACGTCGGTGGAGCGGGGGGTGTGGTCGAACGGGTGGTTCACGCTGGCTCCTCGGATCGGTCACCCGGAGTCGACCGGGTGCTCGACGACGACGCTGCCGGGCGCACCTGAAGCGGACCTGAAGGCGGCGGCCACCGCGGGCAGACTTCAGGAAACGCTCAGGTCCGGCGCAGCCGCCCCGCCGGCGGGCTCACCACAATGGAGCGGGTGAGCCCACCCCGATCCGCCACCGCCGCCGCGCGCCCCCGGGTGCTGCTCGTCGAGGACGCGGACGCCATCCGGATCCCCGTCGAGGCCGCCTTGACCGGTGCCGGCTACGAGACCCTGGCGCTGCCCGACGGCGAGCGGTTCGAGGAGCACCTGGCCGGCTTCCGGCCCGATCTGGTGCTGCTGGACGTGATGCTGCCCGGCAGGGACGGGCTCGCCCTGCTGCAGGTGACCCGGTCGGGCACCGACGCCGGGGTCATCCTGGTCACCGCCCGGGACGCTGTCCCGGATCGGCTGACCGGCTTCGGCGCGGGCGCCGACGACTACGTCGGCAAACCGTTCGCGCTGGCCGAGCTGCTGGCCCGGGTGTCGGCGCTGCTGCGCCGGCTGGGCCGGGTGCCCAGCGTCGTGCAGGTGGGGAACGTGGTGATCGACGCCGGAGCGGGTACCGCGCTGCGTGGGAACGTGCCGCTGGACCTCACCGCCACGGAGCTGCGGCTGCTGGGCTATCTCGCCGCCCAGCGCGGGCGGACGGTGAGCAAGGTGCAGATCCTGACGTCGGTCTGGGGTTACGACGACTACGACCCGAACCTGGTCGAGGTCCACGTCAGCGCGCTGCGGCGCAAGCTGGAGGCGCACGGCGACCGGATTCTGCACACCGTCCGCGGCCTCGGTTACGTGCTCCGCGGATGACCGCGCCACGCCCCGGACGAGCGCTGAGGACCACGTCGCTGACCCGTCGGGTGCTGCTCTCCTCACTGACCGTGTTGATGCTGGTGCTGGGCGCCGCCGGCATCCTCACCGACGTACTGGTGGGTGCCCAGTTGCGCTCCGACGCGATGAACCGGCTCACGAGCCGGGCCGATCTGGCGCAGCAGGCCCTCACCGACGGCGCCGACGCAGGAGAGATCGTGGCCGCGGCCAAGGGCGACGGCGTCACCGTGTCGTTGCTGCGGGGGGACGGCCGCGTCGTCGGTGACCCGGCGGTACGGCCGGCGCCACCCGGACCCGGTGGCCCGGCCGGCCCGGTCCCGCCCGTCGCGGCCGACACCCTGTCCGCCGACCGCGAGACCCTGACCCGCCGGCTCAGCGACGGGACCCTGCTGACCGTCGCGGTCGACACCGCCGGGATCGGCCAGGTGCGGGGCCAGCTGCGGGCCGTGCTCTACCCCCTGCTGATCGGCGCCCTGGTGCTGGCCGGGCTGCTGCTGCTGGTCGCGACGCGCACCGCGTTGCGGCCACTGGACCGGATGACCGCACTGGCCGGCTCCATCACCGGCGGACAACGCGGCCGCCGCCTCGGCCCGTCGCGGACGGACACCGAGCTGGGTCGCACCGCGGCCGCATTCGACGGGATGTTGGACGCCCTGGAGGGCGCGGAGGCGGCGGCGCGGCAGTCGGAGCGACGGACCAGGCAGTTCGTCGCCGACGCCGCGCATGAGCTGCGGACGCCGATCGCCGGGGTGCGGGCGGCGGCCGAGGCGGTCCTGTCGGCGGGCGCGGACGTCGCCGCGCAGGAGCGGGAGCGGCTGGAGCTGCTGGTGGTCCGGGAGGCGCGGCGCGCCGGCCGCCTCGTCGAGGACCTGCTGTCGCTGGCCGGGATCGAGTCGGGCCTGGCGCTGCGGGTGGAGCCGGTGGAGCTGTCGGCCCTGCTGGCCGCCGAGGTCGAGCGGACCCGCCTCGTCGGACGGGCGGGTCTCGGTGTCGAGCTCGACGCCCGTCCGTGCACCGTGCCAGCGGATCCGGTTCGCCTCGGGCAGGTCGTGGCCAACCTGCTGGACAACGCCCGTCGCTACACCGACCGGCCCGGACGGGTCCGCGTGCACCTGGACCGCGACCCCGACGGGGTCCGGGTGCTCGTCGTCGACGACGGCCCCGGGGTCCCCGCGGCCGATCGCGAGCGGATCTTCGACCGGCTGGTGCGGCTCGACCGTGCGCGCGTCCAGGAGACGGTCACCGGCAGCACCTCCGGGTCGGGGCTGGGCCTGTCGATCGCCCGCGGGATCGCCCGGGCCCACGGCGGCGATCTCCTGTGCGTCGAGCCGCCGGCTCCGTGGACGGGAGCGGCGTTCGTGCTGTCGCTGCCGACGCGGACCGTCAGCCGAGCTGATCCCGCCACGAGTGCCGAGGCTCCCAGCCGAAGAGTTCCCGGGCCCGGTGGATCGCGTAACCACCGGCATCGGCCCGGCTGACCGCGTCGACCCGGACATCCGGATGGTGCGCCGCCAGGGCCGCCCGGATGTCGCGGCCGCCGATGTTGTCCGCAGCGGCGGCGAAGACCGCTTCGTGGCCGGTGCTGTCGGACTCCACGGCACGCACGATGAGGTCGGCCAGATCCCGGACGTCGAGGTAGGACCAGAACACCGCGGTGGTCAGGGTCGGGTCGTCGACGAACGGACCGAGATGCCGGCGGTAGGTGTCCGGGGTGATGACCCAGGTCGCCCGGATCGACACCGCCGCCATGCCGGACCGCCGGCAGGCCGCGGCGCAGAGCTGTTCACCGACCAGCTTGGACTGTCCGTAGGGGTCGACCGGCGTCAGCGGGTGCGAGTCGTCGATGGGGAAGGACGCCGGTCGCAGGGCCCCACCGGACCAGGTGTAGCCGGTGACGCTGTCGCTGGACAGGTTCACCAGTCGGCGCACCCCGGCCCGCACACACGCCTCGGCGACGTTGAAGGTACCGACGGCGTTGACCGCGAACACCCGGTGGGCCGGGTCGCGGGTCGGTTCCGGGATGCCCGCGGTGTGCACGACGGCGTCCACACCGGTGACGGCGGCGAACATGTCGCCGGCATCGGTGACGTCGGCCCGCACGTACGGGGCTCCGTCGTAGTCCGGGACCGCGAGGTCGAGGCCGACGACGGCGTGGCCGGCGGCGGTCAGGGCCTCGACCG
Organism: Nakamurella deserti; assembly: GCF_003260015.1. Lineage (NCBI taxonomy): Bacteria > Bacillati > Actinomycetota > Actinomycetes > Nakamurellales > Nakamurellaceae > Nakamurella > Nakamurella deserti. Next base: position 163,955 of record NZ_QCXS01000004.1, read on the forward strand.
CGGACCGGCCCACCTTGCCCCGCGCCCCGGTGACGAGGACCCTCACGGCAACCGGCTCGCCTCGACCACCGCGGGTGTCAGCGTCACCCCGAGCCCCGGCCGGTCCGGGATGGGCAGCCGCCCGTCCTCGATGGACGCGATACCGAACTCGTCGCCGCCCGACTGGGTGCGCAGCACGGTGTCCAGGTGCACCGGGTATTCGAGCAGATCCACCTCGGGAGCGGCGGCGGCGGCCTGCAGCACCGCACCCAGCCCGATCAACCCGGCGTGGTAGTGCAGCACCGCCCGGACCCCGAGACCGGCGGCCATCCGGGCGATCTCGCACGCCTCCGCGATACCACCGGAGATGCACGGATCCGGCTGGACCACCGAGATCTCCCCCGCGGTCAGCGCGGCCAGCGCCTCCTCGGCACTGAACAGGTGCTCACCGGACGCCAGCGGCACCCGGCTGCGGGCGGCGGCCCGGGCCATCGCGCCGTGCCGGCTCTGCAGCAGCGGCTCCTCGAGCCATCGGATGTCCAGTTCCGCCATCCGGTCGGCCAGCCGCGCAGTCGTCGGCAGGTCCAGCGACTCGCTGGCGTCGACCATCATCTCGATGTCGCGGCCGAGCAGCGTCCGCAGGTCCCCGAGGACGTCGACCGCGCGGTCGGGACGCGGCCCGGTGCGCAGCTTCACGTGCCGGACGCCGCGGTCCAGCATCGGCTGCAGCCGTCCGAGGTGGAAGGCGGCGTCGTGATCGTCGAGGAACGGGCTGCTGCCGGCGTAGACCGGGATGCTGTCGCGCACCCGCCCCAGCAGCGACGAGACCGACCGCTGCCGCTCCTGGCCGACGAGGTCCCACAGCGCGATCTCGATCGCGCTCCGGGCCTGGGCACTGGCCCAGCTCTCCCCCAGTTCGCGGCGGGTGGCGCGGCGCAGCCGACCGATCAGCGGGGCGACCGCGGTCAGCTCCTGCCCTTCCAGCAGCGGACCGAAGGCGTCCCGGACGATCGCGGCGTGCACGGTGGGATAGGAGATGCCGAAGCAGTCGCACGCCTCCCCGTGGCCGACCAGACCGGTGTCGGTCTCGATCCGCACCGCGAAGAAGGTCATCGGCCCGTTGGCCGACCGGGTGGTCATCGGCAGCGGGGTGATCCGCGAGATCCTCATTGCGGTGGTTCCTCTCGGTCGTGGACGGAGCGGGCCTCCAGGTCGGCGTCGTCGTGCGGTCCGGCCTGGACGACGAGGACGCGACTGGGCCACTTCGTCGGGATGCGCCAGCGGTGGTGGAGGAGTTCCGGGACGTACATCGAGTCGCCCGCCTGCAGGGTGTGCACCCCGCGGTCGTCGAGGTCGACCAGGAGCGTGCCCGACAGCACGTGCAGGAACTCGGCCACCGCGTGCCGCCAGTAGACGGTCTCGTAGCGGTCCGACGTCACGTGGAACTCGAGCGGGTTGAGACTGCGCACACCGCGGACCAACGGCCGGGTGTAGCCCATCTCGTGGACGCTGACCAGCGGATCGTCGGCGCGCACGATCGAGATGTCGGTGTCGGACTCGCCCGCCGAGGCCTGCGCGCTGGCCGTCAGGACGGCCATGGTGGTGCCCAGCGCCGACGCGATCCGTTGCAGCGACTGCATGCTCGGTTGCGCCTTGCTGCGTTCGATCTGGCTCAGGAAGGGATTGGACAGCCCGGTGAGGCCGGCCAGCTGCACCAGGGTGAGCCCCTGTACCTGGCGCATCGAGCGGATGGTGGCGCCGAGATCGGTGCCGACGGCGGGGGTGAGCGTCATACGGTCGCCGCCGCGGGCGCCCAGGCGGAGTCACCGGCGTCGGGGACGTCCTGGGCGGCCCCCGTGACCCGGCCGCGGTAGCGGCGGGCGGCCAGTTTCTCGAGGAGCCCGACACCCGCGTACACGGCGAAGGACAACAGCGTGACGATGACGACCTCCGTCCACAGCAGGTCGTAGCGCGCCGACGTCATGGACAGGATCATGTCGTACCCGAGCCCGTCGCCGGTGGCCAGCCACTCGGCCAGCAGCGCCCCGGTGAAGGCCAACGGGGCCGCGATGCGCAGCGACGACAGCAGCCCGCTCAGGGCCACCGGGGCCTGGACGAGCACGAAGGTCCGCCACCGGCTCGCGGCGTAGGCGGCCATCAGGTCGGCGGAGTCCCGGGGGATCCGCTCCAGCGCGAGCAGCACCGTGACCAGGGTCGGGAAGAACGTGACCAGGCCACCGATCACCGCCACGCTGCCGACGCCGCGCCCGGCCACCAGCACGATGAGCGGTGCCATCGCCACCATCGGCACGGTGCGCAGCGCCAGCACCACGCCCATGAAGGCCGCCCGCAGGGTCCGGGACAGCGCGAACGCCGACGCCACCACGATGGCCGCGACCACCCCGGTGACCAGTCCGATCAGCGCGTCCCCCAGCGTCGCGACGGACAGCTCGAACAACCGCGCCCGGCGGTCGGGCCCGGCCGCCGGGCTGGTGGTCAGGAACGTCCACACGTCCAGCGGCGACCGCCCGATGAACGACGAGACGCCGGTGACGGACAAGAAGGCGGTCCACGCCAGCAGTACGGCGGCGAGACCGGCCAGCGCGCCGAGGGTCCCGGACACCAGCGCCGGCACCCGGCGCACCGGCGGCCGCGCGGCGCCGGCCACCGCCTGGGCGGTCAGCTCGCGCGACCACGGCACCAGCAGCCGGGAGACCCACCCGAGCACGCCGTAGGCGACCCCCGCCAGCGCCGCCCCCACCAGGGCGACCGCCCACGTCCGCGGGATCTGCATGGACTGCTGTGAACTGATCATCAACACCCCGAGACCGCTGTCGGCGCCGATGTACTCGCCGATGATCGCCCCGAGGAGCGCCGCCGGGGCGGCGATCTGGAGCCCGGTGAACAGCGCGGGCAGGGCGGCGATGCTGCGGACCTTCCGCAGCGTCATCCACCGGCCGCCGCCCTGCGCGACGATCAGGTCCACGCTCGTCGGGTCCGCGGCCCGCAGGCCCGCGGCGGCGCCGACCAGGGTGGTGAAGAAGACCGACAGCGCGGCCAGCACGATCCGCGCGGTGCCCTCGGCGAAGACGATCGCAAAGAGCGGACCGATCGCCACCACCGGGAGGCAGTAGGAGAACACCCCGATGTGCATGATCGGCCGCGCGAGAGCCGGCACGACCAGCGCCACCACCGCCAGCGCGACGGCGGCCAGGTTGCCCCACAGGTAGCCCTGCGCGGCGGCCGACACCGTCACCCAGGAGTTGGTCGCGTACAGCCCGGCTCCGTCCCTGACCATCTGGGCGATGATCTGCACCGGCCCGGGGACGGTGCCGCCGGCGCGCAGCACCGTGACCGAGGCGAGCTGCCACAGCAGCAGGATCACCGCGGTGCCGATGGCACCGGCGACCCGTGGTCGGCGCAACGGGTTCACGACATGGTGTCCAGCGCCGCGTCGACGGACTCCCGCGGCGCCGGGGCGGTGTACCGGTCCTCGGTGTCCGGGTCCAGACCGTCGCCGCCGAGCAGCGTCCGGACGTAGGCCGACCAGGGCGAGCCCTCGGGGTGCAGCTCACCGGCCAGCCGGTGGCCACCGGCGGCCCACCAGAAGTCGGTGTCACGACCCAGCTGGACGCCACGCCGGGTGTGGTGGTCCACGTGCATCTCCCGCACCACGACGGCGCGCTCGCCGCTGTCCACCAGCGTGGAGGCCCAGAAGGCGAGCTCCATCGTGCTGCGGTCCTTGGCCGCGCCGGCGAGCAGCTTCACGGCGTGCGCGGAGTACATCCAGCGCTCCAGGTCGGTGGTCTGGCGGGTGCGCTGTTCGTTCATCGCGTACAGCAGGGCGGGAGCGTTCGGCAGGCCCTCACCGACGTCCTCGACGGCGATGATCTCCAGCCGTCGCCACAGCAGTTCCTCGGTCTGCACGCCGGTCCGGAACAGTTCGTACGCGGCCAGCGTGGCCTCCTCGATCAGCCCGCGGCGGATGGACTTCTGCAGGACGGAGCGGACCTCGTCGACCCGGAATCCGCCGACGGTGACGGCGCGGCTCCAGATGTCGGCGTTCTGTTCGGGTTGGGGCACGGGCGATCTCCTCGGTTCGGTGGGACGGGACCGCCTCAGGCGGCGTGGACCTCGGCCAGCACGCTCATGTCGAACAGGTCCTCGGAAGCGGTGATCCCGCCGGCCGCCAGCGTCGCGATCGACTCGCTGATCAGCGCCGGGGTCATGGTGAACAGGCCGTTGGCCGTGGTGTCGGGGGTGACCATCAGATCGTTGGACGCCTTGCACGACGCGGTCTGCCCCCCGAGGTCGAGACCGTTGTCCTTGCCGTAGGTCTCGACGGCGAGCTTGGCCCCCAGGGCCGGGTCGGCGATCGCGTCGGTCCAGCCCTTCACGTCGGCCTTCATGAACGCCACGATCTGGGCACGGGTGGTCGGGTCGGCCAGGGCGGCGGTGCGGACGGTGTAGGTACCGGTGGGCAGCAGGTAGCCGTGGTCGGCGAGGAGCATGACGGTGATGTCGTTGCCCTTCTCGCGCAGCTGGACGGCGTCGTCGTTGGAGTAGCCCCAGAAGCCGTCGACCTCACCGGACACCAGCGGAGTGAGGTCGTGCTGGACCGGCACCTGGGTGAAGGTGCCCGCGTCGATGCCGCTCAACTTCAGGAAGGCGTCCCAGGCCACCTGGTTCACCGCCTGGATGCCGATCTTCTTGCCGGCCAGATCGGCGGGCGAGGTGATCGGATCGGCCATCGAGATGATGGAGAACGGGCTCTTCTGGTAGCTGGCACCGATGATCTTGAGGTCCGCCCCGGCGGCGACCGCGTTTGCGGTGAAGTCAGGCGAGCTCTGGGTGACCAGGGCCTTGCCGGACTCGGCCACCGCGTCGGTGGCCACGTTGGGACCGCCGGCCAGCAGGTCGACGGCGAGGCCGGCGTCCCGGTAGTAGCCCTTGTCGTCGGCGATGTACTCGCCGGCGAACTGGAAGTTCTTGATCCAGCTCAGCTGGTACGCCATCGCGGTGGCACCGCCGGCGGAACTCGAGGGCGCGGCGGCGGAGGAACTGCTGCCGCAGGCGGACAGCAGCGGGGCGCCGACCACGAGGCCGGATGCGGCGATGCTGGTGCGCAGGAAGGCACGACGGTCCATGGGGACTCCTCGGGGATGGACGGGCGGGCGGCCGGGCCACGCTGAACGGCGCTCGAATCTTGACGTGATCAAGATTGGCAAGGGCTCGTTTCGCTCACGTTTCCACCGGTAACGATCGTGCGCCGGACTTCTCACCACCGTCAGCGCACAACGTTCTCGGTGTCGCCAAGATCGGTCGTTCCGGCGCGTCGCCTGCGGCCCGCTTGCCGGTGGTTCGGGAGATGCCCGCAGGCCACCCTGACGCCGTAGGGTCGCCTCGTGAAGAGATGGGCTATCCGACGGAACCTGACCGCCGGGCTGTGGCGGGTGTTCGGCTGGCGTTTCGTCGGTCAGCCCACCGAGAGCCGGGCGGGCATCCTGATCGGCGCACCGCACACGTCCAACTGGGACTACGTCGCGATGCTGGCCATCTGCTGGCGGTCCGGCATCGCACCGAAGTTCCTCGGCAAGAAGGAACTGTTCAGCGGGCCCATGGGCGTCCTGGCCCGCCTCAGCGGCGGCATCCCGGTGGACCGCGACAATCCGCACGCCCTGGTCTCCGAACTCGTCGAGCTGGTGCGCCACGGCGACGAGTTCTTCCTGGTGATCGCACCCGAGGGCACCCGGGCGAAGAAGGACTACTGGAAGTCCGGCTTCTACCGGCTCGCCGAGGACACCGGCCTGCCCGTGACGCTCGGCTTCATCGACCGGGCGACGAAGACGGCGGGCTGGGGCCCGACCCTGCACGTCACCGGCGACGTCGCCGCCGACATGCAGGTGCTGCGCGACTTCTACCGCGACAAGGGTGGAGTGCACCCGGCGAACAGGACCGAGCCCCGGTTCCGGGTCGAACGACCCACCCGGGCCGCCCTGGCCCGCGAGAAGGCCGCCGGCGACGTCCCGCCGACCGGACCCGGGCCGGTCGTCTGATCCGGTACTAGTACCAAGGTCGGATACCGCACTGCACACCTTCCGGGGGACAAAGGAGGTCGACAGTGAGGAGAACGGACATGAAGCGGATCGCCATCCTGGGCGGCCTGATCGTCGCGGCGTGTGTGCCGGCGATCGCGGGTCTCGTCGGCAACGCGTCCTTCGGTGACAGCGTCCCGGTGCGGGTGCCGACGTCGGCGGTGCTGACCACCGGGCCGCTCGACGACCGGGGCGGTCTCACCCTCCTGGACGACGACGGCCCTGCGACCGGCGGCACGCGGACCACGGGCGGGAGCACCGGCACCCCCGGCACGTCGGTGGTGTCGTCGACCGACCCGGCTCCGGGGACGACCGGTGCCACACCCACCACCGGCGACACCGCCACCAGCACGTCGTCGTCCCGGACGTCGAACGACCCGGTCGGCCCGGTCGGCCCGGTCACCAGCTCGCCCGGCGGCCCGGCGGGAAGCGGATCGAGCACCGCGGCGCCGACCGCGCCCACCACTCCGACCGCGCCGACCGCGCCGACATCCGACGACCACGGCGGCGACCGCACCACCGAGCCGGCCGACGACCACGGCGGCGACCGCACCACCGAGCCGGCCGACGACCACGGCGGCGACCGCACCACCGAGCCGGCCGACGACCACGGCGGCGACCGCACCACCGCACCGGCCGACGACCACGGCGGCGACCGCGACCGCGGTGGGGACGACGGCGGCGATGACGGCACGGGCTCCCACGGCGGCGACGGCGGCACGGGATCCGGGCACGGCGGAGGGGAGGACGGCTCCGGCCGTCGATGAACGTCACCGACCGCGACGGCCCGGCCTGGGTCGTTCTCGCCTCCGGCGCACCGGTCGCTCCCGAGCGGCCGGTGCGCCGCCGGCGTGTCTTCCTCCAGGTCATCCTGGGTGCCCTGGTGGTGATCGTCGCGGTCGCGATCGCCGGTGTGGTCGCGGCCCGGCGGCTCGCCGAGGCCGAGGCGGTGTCCGACGCGGCCGGGACCGCGGACCTGCTGGCCGAACTGCTGGTGCAACCCGCCCTGCGGGACGGGATCCTCGACGGTGACGCGGCCGCGGTGGACGCGGTGGACGCCGTCGTCCGTGCGCACGTCCTGGCCGGGCCGCCGGTGGTGCGGGTCAAGCTGTGGGATCCGGCGGGCCGGATCCTGTACTCGGACGAACCGCGGCTGATCGGCGCCACCTTCGCCCTGGGCGAGGACGAGCGGGAGGTCTTCGCCGACCCCCGGACCCGGGCCGAGGTGTCCGACCTCGACGCCCCCGAGAACGTCTACGAACGCGGCCGCGGACAACTGCTCGAGACCTACCGCCCGGTGTGGGCGCCGTCCGGGCAGCCGTTGCTGTTCGAGGCGTACTTCCGCTACGACGAGGTCACCGCCCGCAGCGGACAGCTGTTCCGCGGCTTCGCCGGCATCACCCTGAGCAGCCTGCTGCTGTTGGTGGTGCTGTTGCTCCCGGTGCTCTGGCGCCTGCTGGACCGCCTGAGACTGGCGCAGGCCCAACGCGAGTCGTTGCTGCAGCGCGCCGTGGACGCCTCCGCGGACGAACGCCGCCGGATCGCCGGGACCCTGCACGACGGTGTCGTGCAGGACCTGGTGGCCACGTCGTTCGCCGTCGCCGGCGCGGCCGAGCAGGCGGCCACCGACGGCCGCACGGGACCGGCCGCCGAGCTGCGCCGGGCCGCCGCCACGGTCCGGACCAGCATCGGCGGGCTGCGCTCGCTGCTCGTCGACATCTACCCGCCGGGGCTCGCCGACGGAGGGCTGGCCGCGGCGCTGGACGACCTGGCGGCCGGCCTGCGGAGCCGGGACATCCGCGTCGACGTCGAGGTCGACGCCGTCGATCTCGACCCCGACCGGCAGCGGCTCGCCTACCGGGTGGCCCGGGAATGCCTGGGCAATGTCTCCCGGCACTCCGGCGCCACCACGGCCGTCGTCCGACTGACCCGGCAGGACGGCGCCGATGTCCTCGAGATCGCCGACGACGGGGTCGGTTTCGATGTGGAGGCGGCGCTGGCCCGGCCCGCCGAGGGTCATTTCGGGCTGCGGGTGCTCGGCGACGTCGCCGGCGACGCGGGCGCCGGACTGCGGGTGGCGAGCGCCCCGGGGGCCGGTACCCGTTGGCAGCTACGGTTCCCGGTATGACGACGCGCCCGACACCGACCCGGGTGCTGCTGGTGGACGACCACCCGCTGGTCCGGGCCGGGCTGGCCGCGTTGATCTCCGGCGCGCCCGACCTCGAGGTCGTCGCCGAGGCGCCCGGCGGTGAGTCGGCCGCGGACGTCGCCGCCGAGCACCGGCCCGACGTCGTGCTGATGGACCTGTCGATGCCCGGCGTCGACGGCGTCGAGGCCACCCGGCGGGTCCTGGCGGTCCGCCCGGCGACCCGGGTCGTCGTGCTCACCTCGTTCTCCGACACCGCCCGCGTCACCGAGGCCCTGCGGGCGGGCGCGATCGGCTACCTGCTCAAGGACAGCGATCCGGCGCAGCTGCTGTCGGCCATCCGGTCGGCCGCCCGCGGTCACGCGCCCCTGGATCCGCGCATCGCCACGGCGCTGCTGCCGACCGCGGCGGTGCCGCTGAGCGAACAGCTGAGCGCCCGGGAGCGGCAGGTACTGGTCCTGCTCACCCGGGGCCTGTCCAACCGGCAGATCGGGCGCGACCTCGGGATCGCCGAGCGGACGGTGAAGGTCCATGTGGGGAGCCTGTTCCGGCGGCTCGGGGTGGCCGACCGGACGAGCGCGGCGATGTGGGCCCGGGACCACCTGCCGGACGCCCGGCGCTGACGTCGGCGCCGGACCCCGCGGCCGCGTGACCGGAACCGGTACCGGCACCGAGGTTTCATGGCGGGACCGGTACTAGTACCGAGGTCTCATGGCGGGACCGACCTGCGTCGCCCCACAGTCGACGTACCGCCAGATGCGGTCCCCTGCGGCCGCGGCCGCCCGACTCCTCCAGGAGACCCCATGTCCCGATCCCGTTCGTTGCTCCGGGCCGCCCGGGTGACGCTGCTCGTCGGCGCCGTCGCCGCCACCACGCTGGTCACCGGCGGCACCGCCCAGGCCTCCGGAAAGACCTCGGCGGGCGGTGATTTCGCGGTCACGCTGAACGGCACCGTGTACAACCCGGCGGCCGGCCAGTCGGTGTCGGTGAAGTCCGTGACGCCGCGGGGCACCATCGCCGTCCGCGGCCGCAACGTGGGCTTCGACCTCGATCCGGCGACGCTGGGCGCCTACGCCTACACCCTCACCGGTGCACCCGACAGCCAGCGCATGGTCACGGCACCGACCGTGGTCTTCGCGTCCAAGGTGCCGACGCTGACCGCCGCACAGCGGTCGGGAGTGTCGATCAGGGAACTGCAGGTCAGGGACGACACCCTGGTCCTGATCTTCCAGACGGCCGGCGGCAAGCTCAAGATCCAGGCCAAGGACGGTGCGCAGGGCGGCATCTTCCAGATGGAGCCCGAGTTCGCCGCGCCGGTCGAGATCGTGCACACCCTCGGCGCCGGGCTCTTCTACTTCGTCAACCCGTTCACCGGCAAGGTCAACTTCGGCGACGGTGTGGACGCCGTCGCCGGATCCCACCAGATGCTGCTGGGCAAGGACAGCCCGCAGGTGGCGACGAAGACGTTCCAGGACGCCACGGTCACCCGCTGGTCGGTCGCCTCCGGCGGCCGGATGGGCGGGGTGCTCGGCGAGGACGCCGTGGAACTCTCGGCCGGCGCGACGAACTGCACCAGCCAGTGCCAGGCCCGCAACCAGATCCGCGGCTCGCTGCCGGTGCCGCCGAACCCGACCGCGCCGACGCCGATCGGCGGCTGATCGGCGGCCGATCGGCGGCTGATCGGCGGCTGATCGGCATCGCGCCGGACCGGTGGTCCCCACCCGCCGCCGGTGTGCTTGCATCGTCGGGGCTCCGCGACCTCGCGGAGTCCCGTGGTGAGGAGCGCACATGTCGCAGCGGCAGGCAGCGCCGAGGGCGGGCACCGGCGACGGACCGCGCCTGCGGCTGGGCAGCTGGCCCACCCCGCTGGAGGCCGCTCCGCGACTCGCCGCAGCCCTCGGCCTGGGCGCGGACGACCTGTGGATCAAGCGCGACGACCTGATCGGGCTCGGCGGCGGTGGCAACAAGGTCCGCAAACTCGAGTACACCCTCGGGGGCGCGGTGGCCGACGGCGCCCGCACCGTGGTCACCAGCGGCGCACCCCAGAGCAACCACGCCCGGCTGACCGCGGCGGCCGCGGCCCGGCAGGGCCTGACCGCGGTGCTGGTCCTCGAGGGTGACGCCCCGACCGACGTCCGCGGGAACCTGCTGCTCGACGGCCTTCTCGGGGCGGAACTGGTCTGGGCGGGGCACGTCGGGCCCGCTGCCCTCGCCGCCCGCGTCGAGCAGGAGGCGACCGTGCGCACCGCCGCCGGCCGGCCCGCCGCGGTGATCCCCTTCGGCGGCTCGAGCGTCCTGGGCGCCCACGGCTACGTCCGGGCGGGTGAGGAACTCCTGGACCAGGCGCCGGAGCTCACCACGGTGGTGACCGCGGTCGGGTCGGGCGCCACCATGGCCGGTCTGGTGCACGCCCTCGGCGCGGGGCGCGTTCTCGGGGTCGACACCGGCGCGGTGTCCGACGGCCCGGACCGGGTCGCCGGCCTGGTCGCCGGGCTCTCGGGCACCCCGGCCGACCCCGAGGCCCTCCGCTGGGACGGTGACCAGGTGGGGGCCGGCTACGGAACCCTCACCGCGGCCGTGCGTTCCGCCCTCCGCCTGCTGGCCCGCACCGAGGGCGTGGTGCTGGACCCGGTGTACACCGGGCGGGCCGCCGCCGGTCTGGTCGACGCCGTCCGGACCGGCGCCGTCAGCCCCGGCGAGCGCACGGTCCTGCTGCACAGCGGTGGTCTGCCCGGGCTCTTCGGGCATCCGGACGCGGCGACGCTGACCGGCTGACCGCCCTACCGTCCCTACCGTCCCTACCGCGCCTCCTGCGCCTCCTGCGCCTCCTGCGCCTCCTGCGCCCTACTGCGCGGTGTAGCCGCCGTCGACCAGGTGGTAGCTGCCGGTGATGAACGACGCCGCGTCGCTGGCCAGGAAGGCCACCAGGGCGGCCACCTCGTCCGGGCGGCCCATCCGGCCGAGCGCGTGCTTGCCGTCCAGATGGGTGCGGGTCGGTTCGTCGAGGCTGCGCTCGACGAGGGGCGTGGCGATGAAGCCGGGGCCCACGCTGACCACCCGGACGCCGTGCGCCGCGTACTCCAGGGCGGCGTTCCTGGTCAGTCCGATCAGTCCGTGCTTGCTGGTGACGTAGGCCGACGAGTTCGCGAACCCGACGCTGCCCAGGATCGACGCCATGTTCACGATAGCCCCACCTCCGGCGGCGATCATCGCCGGGATCTGCGCCCGCATGCCCAGGAACACGGCGTCGAGGTTGACGTCGAGGACCTTGCGCCAGTCCGCGACCGACAGGTCGGCGACCGGGGCGGCGGCCCCACCGATGCCGGCGTTGTTCACCGCGATCCGCAGTGGGCCCAGACGACCGGCTGCGGCGACCATCGCGGTCACGTCGGCCTCGTCGGTGACGTCGCCGCCGAGGGTCTCGGCGGTCCCGCCGGCTGCGGTGATCCGCTCGGTGACCTGCCGGGCGCCCGCTTCGTCACGGTCCACCACCAGTACCGCCGCGCCGGACGCGGCCAGTACCTCCGCCACCGCGGCGCCGATCCCGGAGCCACCGCCGGTCACGATCGCCGATCGTCCCGCCACGTCGTAGGTCGCCATCTCGTCTCCCGGTGCTCGTCGGGGTCCGCCACCGTCCGGTGGGCCCGTCGCTCCATCCTCACCCCCGGCCCGGCGGGGTGCCCGTCGGCGCCCCCGGTGGCGCCCGGCGACGGCGTCCCTAGACTCCGGGTCGATGACCGATCGTCGCTACCGGGCCGCGTTGGCGCTGCTCGCGCTGGGTTCCGCCGCGGCGGCGGTCGCGGTCCACCACTGGTTGTTCCCGCTGTACTCGCTCAACCGCGACGACTCGGTCTACGTCGCGATGTCGCGCCTGCTGCAGCAGGGGCACGCCACCTATCCGTTGGACTTCGCGCCGTTCCGGCCGTGGGCGTCGGCTCCGGTGGGTGACCGCATCGTGCTGAAGTACAGCCCGCCGTGGCCGGCGGTCCTCGCCGTCGCGGAGACGCTCAGCGGTGCGTCCTGGGTGGCGCTCGGCGTGGTCGCCGCCGCGGTGGTGGTGCTCACCGCGACGGTGACCGCGGAGGTGTTCACCGACCGGGCCGCCGCCCTGGTGGCCGGGGTGCTGGCCGCGTGCTCGCCGGCGATCCTGCTGCAGAGCGGCACCTACCTGCCGTACCTGTTCCAGCTGGCGCTCGGTCTCGCCGCTGTCGTCCTGCTCCTGCGGGGCGTGCGTCGGCCGTCCGCCGCCACCACGGTCGCCGCCGGCACGGTGATGGGTGTCGCGGCCTGGGCCCGGCCCTACGACGCCGTCCTGGACCTGGTCCCGTTCCTGGTGTACGTGGTGATCCACCGGTGGCGGCCGTCGTCGACCGGCCCGCGCTGGTGGGTGGTGCTGCTCCGGGTCGCCGTCGGTGCCGCACCGGTGCTGCTGGTGATGCTCGCCTGGAACGCCGCGGTGCTCGGCGACCCGCTGCGCCTGCCGTACACCGTCACGGGTCCGCAGGACGGCTTCGGGTTCGGGATGCGTGGGGTCTTCCCGCAGTACACCTCCCTGTTCACCGCCGGGGACGGCGTCGCCGGCACGGTGGGCAATCTCGGGGCCCTGCCGGCCTGGACCGCGGGCGGCCTCGTGGTGATCGCACTGGCCGGTGTCGGCGTCGTCCGCCGCGCCCGGGGTCCGGCGATCCCGCTGGCCGCGCTGGCGGTGGTGGTGCCGCTCGGGTACCTGCCGTTCTGGGGGCCGTGGGCGATCAGTGAGGTGTGGGACGGCATCGCGCATTTCGGGCCGTACTACCACCTGGCCGTGCTCGTTCCGCTGGTGGCGTTCGCGGCGGTCACGCTGGTCGAGGCGGCCCGCCGGGTCCGGTCACCGGCGCCCCGGTGGGCGCGGGCCGCGCTGACCGCGGTGGTCGCCGCGATGGTGGCCGTGACGGTGGTGGCGGTGCCCGGCAAGGTCGCGGTCAACCTCGCCGTCCGCGACGACTTCCGTTCCCTGCAGCGGTTCGTCGCCGACGCACCGCTCGGGCGGGCGGTGCTCCTGCTGCCCGGCCGCGGGGATCTCGGCTTCGACAGCACCACCCCGTTCCTGGAGAACCGGCCCGACCTCGACCAGCCGGTGCTCTACGCGGAGACCCGGGGCGGGCCCGACCTCGAGCTGATCGACCGCTTCCCCGACCGCGCCCTGTACCGGCTGAGTCAGCAGCTGCCGCCCGGCCGGCCCACCGGCGGCACTGTCGTGCTGGACCGGCTGTCGGTCGACACCGGCGACGACGTGGACGTGCGCGTGGCCCTGTCGGTCCCGCGCGGGGGCACCGCGACCGCGTACCTCTTCGACGGCACCACCGAGCACCGGATCCCGCTCGACGGGAGCATCGATCTCGACTGGACACTCACCACCCTGTCCCACCCCGGCCCAATGCCGACCGGAACCGTCCGGATCGCCGGCGGCACCGGGGTGGTCGCCGTCGGACTCGAGGTCGCCGGCGGCGGCGGCGTCTCGCGCTGGGAGCGCCGGTTCGCCTACCGGGTCACCGCTGACGGCTCCCGACTGCAACTGCTCCGGCCCGGGCAGGGCTGGTCGCTGAACGGGACGCCCGGCGCCGGTTGGCAGCTCGACGTCGCCGACAGCCCGGTGACCGAACGGGAGTGAGGTTCCGGCGGTCCGCGTCCGGAACCACGGCACCGGCCCGGCGGCCGTCCCCGGCCCGTGTCGATCCGTGGCCCGCGCCCGCCCGGCGTGCCGGAACGGCAACAGGACTCGCCGGGCCGGCACCCCACGGACCACGATGGAGCCATGACCGAACACGCGCCGACCACCGTTCCCGCCGCCGCCGACGCCTACGTCGGCGATCCCGACGTCCGCACCTACTGGGACGGCGTGTACGCCGACCGGGAGCGGCTGTGGAGCGGCAACCCCAACGGCGCCCTGGTGGCCGAGGTCGCCGATCTCACCCCGGGCCGGGTGCTGGACGTGGGTTGCGGTGAGGGCGCCGACGCGGTGTGGCTGGCCCGGCAGGGGTGGGACGTCACCGCCCTCGAGGTGTCGGGCGTGGCCCTGGACCGGGCGCGCGGACACGCCCGCGACGCCGGCGTCGACATCCGCTGGGTGCACGCCGGTCTGGCCGAGGCGGAGCTGGCCGCCGGGTCCTTCGACCTGGTGTCCGCCCAGTACCCCGCGCTCCCCCGCACACCGGACGCCGCCGCGGAACGTGCACTGCTCCGGGCGGTCGCCCCGGGAGGTGTGCTGCTGCTGGTGCACCACGCGGGCATGGAGTCGGCCGAGCCGCGGGAGGGTTTCGACCCGCTGGCCTACGTCTGGCCGTCGATGGTCACCGCCGCACTGGACGACGGCTGGGCGATTGAGGTCGACGAGGTGCGCCCGCGGGTCATCCCCGACGGCGGTGCGGGAGCGCACCACACGGACGATCTCGTGGTGCGGGCCCGCCGGTTGCGGTGACCGTGGGCGGGTGCGGGTGCTCAGAGCGCGGGGAACTCCCGCCGCTCCACGTTCCCGTTCTCGAACAGGCCGGCCGCCGAGCCGACGATCAGCGGGTCGACCTCACCGATCGCCGCCGGGTCCTTGCCGGCGTAGTCGAACCGGCTCAGCACGTGCCGCATGGCGTTGAGCCGTGCCCGCTTCTTGTCGTTGCTCTTCACGACGGTCCACGGCGCGTGCTCGGTGTCGGTGTCGGTGTAGAAGAACATCGCCTCCTTCGCCTCCGTGTAGGCGTCCCACCGGTCCAGCGAGGCGAGGTCGGTCGGACTCAGCTTCCACTGCCGTACCGGGTCGATGTGGCGCACCATGAACCGGGTGCGCTGCTCGGCCTGGGTCACGGAGAACCACAGCTTGATCACGTGGATGCCGCTGCCGGCCAGCATCCGTTCCAGCGCGGGGACCTCGCGCATGAACTCCTCGTACTCGCGTTGCGAGCAGTAGCCCATGACCCGTTCGACGCCGGCCCGGTTGTACCAGGAGCGGTCGAACAGCACGATCTCGCCCGCACCGGGCAGGTGGGCGACGTACCGCTGGAAGTACCACTGGGTGCGTTCCCGCTCCGACGGCTTCTCCAGTGCGACGACTGTCGCGCCACGCGGGTTGAGATGCTCGGTGAAACGCTTGATGGTGCCGCCCTTGCCGGCGGCGTCGCGGCCCTCGAACAGGATCACGATCCGCTGGCCGGTGTCCTTCACCCACCGCTGCAACCGCAGCAGCTCGATCTGCAGCGTGCGTTTGGTCCGCTCGTACTCGCGTCGTGACATCCGCTGGTCGTACGGGTAGTCCTCCCGCCAGGTCTCGACCGGCCGGCCGTCCGGGCCGAGCAGGACGGGATCGTCGTCGTGGTCGTCCACGTCCACGTCGAACTCGTCGGTGAACAACCGTTCGGCGAGCTCGGCGTCGTCGTCGGTGGCGGTCATGGCTGGTGCCCTTCGCGGAACCGGCGGGCCACGTGCTGTCCACGTCCACGCCTGCTCGCCCGGTTACCCGGCGGCCCACCTCGGCAACCGCCCACCGGCGCGGCCCACGGTCAGAACGTCACCGGCAGCCGGCGCGGACCGCGCAGCACCGTCCCGGGGCGCATCACGACCGGGCCGGCCGGCCGCAGCCCGGGGAACCGTACGGCCAGCGCCCGGAACGCCGCGGCCAGCTCCATCCGGGCCAGCGCCGCGCCCAGGCAGTAGTGGATGCCGCCGGAGAACGCCAGGTGCTCCCCCATGTCGGGACGGGTCACGTCGAACCGGTGCGGGTCGGTGAAGACGTCGGGATCCCGGTTGGCCGCGGCCAGCAGCAGCATCACCCACTGGCCACGCCGCGCCTCGACCCCGGCGAGCCGGACCGGTTCGGGGGTGAGCAGCACGCGCGCGGTCTGCTGCACCGGAGGGTCGTACCGCAGGACCTCCTCGACGACGGCGCCCGCCCGGGAGGGATCGTCGACCAGCAGCTGCCACTGTTCCCGGTCGGCCAGCAGGGCGCGGACACCGTTGCCGATCGCGTTGACCGTCGTCTCGAAACCGGCCAACAGCAGCAGGCCAACCAGGGCCGACAGCTCCTCCAGGGTGATCTGGTCGCCCTCCTGGGCCAGCAACGCCGACGTCAGGTCGTCGCCCGGGTCCGCGGCGGCGCGCACCAGCAGGGCGTCGAAGGTCTGCTTGAGGTCGCGGTCGGCCAGATACAGCGTGAGGGCGTGCCCGATGGAACGCACCCCGTCCAGCGCCGAGGCCACGGTGGCGCCGATGTGCCGCAGCCGGCCGGGCTCGTCGGGCAGCCCGAGCATCCGGGTGATCACCGCGATCGGCAGTGGCGAGGCGAACGCCGCCATCAGGTCGAACGACCGCCCCTGCCGGGCGACGGGGTCGAGGAGCCGGTCGATGGCCGTCTCGACCAGCGCCTCGTAGCCGGCCATCCGCCGCGGGGTGAACGCGGGCGCGGCGAGCCGCCGCAGCCGGGTGTGGTCGGGTGGGTTCAGCGCCAGCAACGACAGGTCCAGCATGTCCGAACCGGGACGCGGCGCCGCCGGGTCGTCCACCCCGAAGGCACGGCTGCGCAGCACCTGCTGGCAGACGGCGTGACTGGTGGTGCTGAGGTTGCCCAGCCGGGTGGGCAGGACGGGCCCCAGGGCGCGCATCCGCTCGTGGACGGCGTGCGGGTCGGCACGGCCGGCGGCGAGCTGCAGCTGGCTGAGCGGGTCGCCCCGGACCAGCCCGTGGTAGGCGTTCTGCGCCCGCATCGCGTAGATCTCCCGGGCGAACCGCCCGATCCCGAGCGCCTGTCTGCTGAGCTGCTGCACGTTGACGGCCACAACCCATGATGCGACAGCGTGGCCGGGTCGGGAGCGAACCGCCCGCGGTGGATGCCCGGTGCCGCCGGTCGCCGCCTGCTGCACCGGCGCGTCGTCGGCGCCCTCGGTGCTGTCGATCCCGCACCGGTGCGGTGCGGCACCGCTGCCGTGCGTCGGGTGCGCAGCCCGTCACCGGAGGCCGATCGGCGGGGGCGGGACGCGCGAACGGCCGGGCCGACGACACCGTGGTGCTGTCGGCCCGGCCGTTCCCCACCGTTACCGGACGGTCACCTTCACCGTCGCGGACGGGTCGCCGTCACTGCCCCGGGCGGTGACCGTGGCCGCCCCGACCGGCATCGCGGCGGGCACCTTCACGGTGACCCTGGCGGCACCGTTGTGGTCGGTGAACACCGAGCCGAGGGTGAGCCCCGCGGCGGACAGCGCGACCGTGTCGAAGCGGTCGAAGCCGGCCAGCGAGAACGTCACGAACCCCCCGCGGGCGACGGTCGTGACGCTGGCCTTGACCGTGGTCGCGACGTCCGCGGTGATGCGCACCGTCACGGTCCGCAGCACCGAGGCGTTGCCGGCGACGTCGTAGGAGCGGTAGCTGACCAGGTGGTCGCCGACGGTACCGAAGGTCAGGGTGCGACCGGCGTCGATGGGCGTCCACGACGACCGGTTGACCATGTACTCGATGCGGTCGACCCCGGACAGCGTGTCGGCGGCCCCGAACGACAGCGTCACCGGGTTGCGTGGCGTGCCGTTGCCGGTGGTGGGCACCCGGACGACGGTGGCGGTCGGCACGGCCTTGTCGACCTTGACCGGCACGGAGCCGGCCGAGTTCGCCACCACGAGGTTGCTGCGGACCAGCCGGTGATCGAGGACGTGGGAACCGTTGGCGGACACCGTGACGCCCCGGGTGTAGGTGCGCCAGGTCCCGCCGTCGAGCCGGTACTGCGCGATCGTGCCGGCCGGAGCCGTCATGGTCACCAGGACGTCGGAGGTGTACCAGCCGTCGTCCGTCGGCTCGTCCCCGGAGGTCAGCGTGACGGTGGCGGTGCCGGTGCCCCCGCCGGTGGCCGGCACGGACGCCGACCCGGTGCTGCCGACGTTGCCGGCCACGTCGACCGGTCGGTACTCGACCGTCGCGGCGGCGGCGCCCACGGTCACCACGGCGCGGGCGCCGTCCGCCGTCGTCCAGGCGCCGCCGTCGACGCGGTACTCCAGCCGTTGCACGCCCGAACCCGACGCGGCGTCCGCCGCGTCGACGGTGACCGTGCGGGCCGCGGTGTCGACCGCGGCTGTCGCGGTCGGTGCGACACCGTCGACCTTGACGGTCTTCTCGACGACGGTGCTGATGATGCCGGCGGCGTCCACCGCACGGAACCACAGGGTGCGGGTCCCGTCGGTGATGCGCCGCGCGGTGGCGGTGTCCCACGTGGTGCCGCCGTCCTCGGACAGCTGCACGACCGGGGCGGCGCCGCTGTCGTCGGTCGCGGTGGCGGTGACGTCCACCGCGGACCTCCACCAGCCGCCGGCACCGTCGGGTGCCGCCGGGGCGACCGTGACGGTCAGCACCGGTGCGGTGCCGTCGAGCACGGTGACCGTGGCGGTCGCGGTGACCGTGGCGGAACCTGCGACGACTCCGGACACCGGAAAGGTTCCCGGCTTCGCGTAGGACGCCGGGTCCACGGCCGCCCAGGTCACGCCGACCTGGCGGGTGGCGCCGTCGGTGTAGGTCGCCGCGACCGTCGCCGGCAGCACCGGGGCGACGCCGGACGCGGTGGACACGGCCACCGGTGCCGTCGAGGTGGGCACCGGGGCGTCGGCTGCGACCGGGAGCCGCAGGAACGTCACGGAACTCGCCGGGAAGTCGTAGGCGAAGGTGCCGCCCAGGCCGCTCAGCGTCCTGGTCGTGGGCGTCACCGTGTTCTTGGCCGCCTTGGTGTTCTGCGCCGCCGGGTCATCGGTGAGCTCGGTGACGGTGGCGGTGCCCTGCAGCGCGACGTCGGCCACCTGGACCGAGGTGCGCTGGGTGGCGGTGGTGGTGTTGACCACCTTGACCAGCAGGTCACCGGTGGTGGTGTCGCGGGTGGCGACCTGGAAGAACTTCTCCGCGGCCGGCTCGGTGTAGGTCATCTGCAGCACACCGTCGAGGTACAGGTCGATGGTGCGGTCCTTGACCTCGATCTTCACCTTGTAGGTCTGACCGGTGGTCAGGGTGCGGTTCTCCAGGGCCTTGACCTCGGTGGCGCCACCGCCGTCGGCCTTCTGCAACACGGAGCGGGTGTTGTTCCAGCCGCCCAGGTTCCACCAGTAGTAGTCGTCGGCACCGCCGGCGGCGAAGCCGACGAGGAAGCCCTCGGCTCCGGCGGTCTTGGTGGCGTCCACCTCCACGGTGTAGTCGTTCCAGTCCTTGGTGTAGGCGCCGGTGATGATGCTGCGGGCGTCGGTGACGTCGGTGGCGCTCTGCACGTACCGGCCGCCGGTCGCGGCCCAGGTCCCGCGCTGCGGGAGCCATTGCGCGGCGGTGGCGAAGTCGTCGGCGAACAGCGTCGCGCCGTCGGCGCCGGAGGTGACCTTCACGTTGTCGTAGGTGGCGGCGGTGTTCCAGGTGGAGAGGAAGATGCCGCCGTCCAGCGGCGCGGCGGTGTTGGCCCCGCCGCCGTAGGTGCTCGGGACGACCTCGTCCCCGACGTTGTTCATGAACATGTGCTGGACGTGGTAGTTCGGCGTCAGCCAGCGCTCGTCGTTGTCGAACCAGATCATGTCCGGGTTCCACTGGATGTAGTCCTCGTTGGCGTAGACCGGCGCGTAGGACGCCATCTTCACCACGTCGGAGTTGCGCTCCAGGGCGGTCATGTAGGCGGCCTCGGACAACGCGTTGTACAGCGTGTTGCCACGGGAGGCGTACTCACCGAGGAAGACCTTCGGCCCGTTGCGGTCGTAGGAGTCGTAGCGGTGGGTGTTGGACAGGAACCATGACGGGTCGCGGTAGTAGTGCTCGTCGACCAGGTCGACCTTCTGCGCCCGGTTGAACTCCCACAGCTGGTCGAAGCGCGCACCGGAGGAATCCGGACCGGAGTTCGAGACGATCAGGATGTCGGGGTACTTCGCCTTGACCGCGTCCCGGAACGCCGCGAAGTTGGCCTGGAAGGTGTCGGTGTTCTCCTCGTTGCCCAGCCCGATGTAGCGCATGCCGAACGGTTCCGGGTGGCCCAGCGCGATCCGCTTGGCGCCCCACTCGGTGCCGGCGTCACCGTTGGCGAACTCGATGAGGTCGACGGTGTCGTCGACCCAGCGCTGGAAGCGGGGGTCGTCGTTCTTCATCTCGGCCAGACCCGCGCCACCGCAACCGTTCGCGCCGACCGACAGCACCGGCAGCGGGGTGGCACCCATGTCCTCGGCCAGCTCGAAGTACTCCAGGTACCCGATGCCGTAGGACTGGTTGTAGCCCCAGAAGTTCCAGTTGGTCGGCCGTTCCTCGACCGGGCCGAGGGTCTCCTTCCACTGGTAGGTGCGCTTGCGCTCGGTGAACCCGCTCTCCTCGTAGCCGGAGAAGGTGCCCACGTTGGTGACGCAGCCACCCGGGAACCGCAGGAAGGAGGGGTTGAGGTCGTCGACGGCCTGGGCGAGATCCTTGCGCAGCGCGGTCTTCCCGTTCACCGGACCGACCCAGGTGTCCTGCGGCATCAGCGACACCATGTCCAGCTTGATCCGGCCCGGCGCACCGGCGAGGACGGCGTACCGGCCGGCGGCGGTGGTGCCGGTCGCGGTCACCGTGACCCCGTACTTCTTCCAGGTGTCGCTGCCGTCGACGGCGACGGTGCCCGTGGCGTACACGGTGCCGGCGGCGTCGGCCACCCGGACGGTGAGGGTCTGCGCGACCGCGGAACGGGCCCAGAGCGACGCGTCGTAGGACTTGCCGGACTCGACGGCGATCCCGCTGTTGTACGACAGGTTGCGGACGCCGTCACCGGCCGCCGTGGCGTCGAGGTCGAGGTAGAAGCGGTTGTTCTTGTTCATCATCGCCGCGTCGCTGACCACGGTGGTGGTCGGCGTCCCGGCGGCCGGGGCGTCCACGGTCTGCCAGCCGGTCAGGCCGTTGAACGAGCCGTTGTCGGCGGAGTTGAACTCGAACGAGCGGTTGCGGACGAGCTCGGCGTAGAGACCGCCGTCGGCGGCGTAGTTGATGTCCTCGTAGAACAGGCCGTAGAGGTCCTTGCTGATGTCGACCGTCTTCCCGTCGCCGTCGACAGCGAGAGTGCCGGCTCCGGCGATGGTCTCGGTGTTGACGGTGACCGCCGCGGCCTTGCCGCCGACGACGAGCGCACCGCCGGTACCGACGCCCACGTACCCGGCGTCACCCGTCGAATCGGCCGTCCGCAGGTACAGTCTGCCGCCCCCGGCG
This sequence comes from Nakamurella deserti, assembly GCF_003260015.1. Taxonomy (NCBI): domain Bacteria; kingdom Bacillati; phylum Actinomycetota; class Actinomycetes; order Nakamurellales; family Nakamurellaceae; genus Nakamurella; species Nakamurella deserti. The sequence goes on from NZ_QCXS01000004.1 coordinate 185,363, forward strand.
TCGGTCAGCCGCAGCGCCGCCGGCGCCTCGCCCGCAGCGCCGACCCGGACGGAGCCGCCTACGAGCACGATCGGCAGGTCGTTCCCGGACGTCCGCAGCGAGAACGCCGAATCCGCCAGCGGGGTGACGGTGACGGCCAGGACACCGGCGGGCCGGTCCGGTACCAACGCGAGGGCGGAGCCGGCGGCGCCGCCCGTCAGGTAGGTGCCCGCGGCGGTCCCGCGCAGGGTGAAGGTGCCCTGCGGGACGACGCTGCGACCCTCGGCGGCGGTCAGCGAGAAGTGGTCGAAGACGACCTCGTGGGACGCGCCGGCGCCGGCCGCGAGGGCGTACAGGCCCACCTTGGTCGTGTCGAACGAGACCGTGACCTGAGCCGCCTGGACCCAGATCCCGTCGGCGAGATAGCTGGTGGTGACGACGTTCCCGACACGCTGCAGCTTGAGCGTCTCACCGGTGGAGCCGGCCCGGGGGGTGAAGGTGGAGCTGTACGCCGCGTCGGTCTCCAGACCGTTCTCGATGACCGTCGGGCCGCCGGGGGCGAAGCTCACGTGGGACAGTCCGGCCCGCACGTAGCTGTCGAGGTCCTTCATCGCGATCAACCCAGCGCCCTGGAAGTCCTGCGTCACCAGGCCCCGGAACGTCGTGACGGCGGTGAAGTCACCGGCCGGCACGTCGACCAGGAAGACGTTCTTCGCGGAGTTGTCGCCCTGGTAGGTGTCGCCCGGCTGTGACTTCACGGTGAGGTTGCCGGGATTGCTGGTCAGCGACCAGTTCGCACCCGATTCGTTGAGGATCGACCACTGCGGACCCAGGGTCGCCGCTTCGAACTCGTCCGTGGTCGCGCCGGCGGGAACCGCGCCCACGGGGGCGGCGGCGGCGAAGGTCGGTGGCGCGGCGACGGCGGGAAGGCCGCCGAGGCCGGACAGGGCGAGGCCGATCACCGTCGCGGTGGCGAGGCAGACCGGCACGGGCCGGCGCCGAGGGGGCATTCTCATCGTGCTCCTGAACATGGGGCGGGAGGTGTGACGGTTGCGCGTCGCCGGGGCCGCCGTGGTGGCAGCACCGGTACAGCGGCGCACGCGTCACCAGCGGAGCCGCGGGAGCGGCACCGCTGTGCAAGCGACGGGGGGGGTGGTGCGACGGGGCAGGGGTCGACCGAAGTCGACTCGGGGAACGCCGGACGGGCCGGCGCAGGGTCGGTGACGCTCAGGACGGATCTGACCGGCGCTCCTTTGCGGCGGTGACACGGACGGGCGGACACGGACGGGCGGAGTCGGACAGACACGACGGACGGGCGGGTACGGACGAGCGGTCGGACGGTTCCGGGACGGACACCGCCGGCGCTGCGGCTCCCTCGTCGGAGCAAAGCTGCGGATGTTGCGCACGACACATCCGGGAACAGTGTGAACGCTAACACCACGGTCGTCAAGAGGGCGTCGCGGCCGAAGTCGTCGATCCGAGGACGGCGGGGCGTCGATGACCCGCACGATGTGCAGTCGCCGTCGTCCGGGGCGGCTGCCGCGTGGCGGGATGACGGCCCGGCGATGCAGGGGCACGCGGCGGTGCGGACCGGAGACCCGTCCGCCGGTGGCGCTCAGGTGGACATTGGTCGGCACGGTCACGCAGCGACGACTGACACCCGTAGGAACCCGTCGGTCCGCGCGGTCACCCAGCGGCAGCGGGCCCCGGCGGGCGCACCGGCCGATACCGGCACGCAGCGACGACAAGTTCCTGGTGGGCGCACCGATCGGGACCGGCACACGGCGACGGCAGGCCCCGGGTGGGCGCATCGGTCGACGCTTGGAGCGACAGCAGGACCGTGATGCGCACCGGTCGACCCGGCGCCCAGCGACGACAGGCCCCGGGTGGGCGCACCGGCCGATACCGGCACACAGCGACGACAAGTTCCTGGTGGGCGCACCGATCGGGACCGGCACACAGCGACGACAGGCCCCGGGTGGGCGCATCGGTCGATGCTTGCAGCGACAGCAGGCCCACGCGGCGCACCGTCGACCCGGGCGCCCAGTGAGAGCGGGCCCCGGCGGGCACACCGGCCGATACCGGCACGCAGCGACGACAGGCCCGGGTGAGCGCACAGGTCCGGGTGCGCCAAGGGCACGAACGGGCCGCGACGAGTGACCGGCGTGTGACGCACCCGCGGCGCCGGGGGGGCCTGCCGTACCCGGCGCCGCCGTATGTGGGCGGCGGCGCCGGGCCGGAGGATCAGTCGAGCAGCTTGCCCGCGGCGTCCTTGGCCTTCTCGCCGGCCTGCTTGACGTTCGCGCCGGCCTGGTCGCCGTGACCTTCGGCCTCCAGGCTCTTGTCGTCGGTGGCCTTGCCGACGCCTTCCTTGATCTTGCCGGCGGCCTGCTGGCCGGCGTTCTCGATCTTGTCCCCGAGAGCCATCGTGGGCTCCTTCCCTTGACGGGCCGCCGCCGTGGCGGCGGTGCGACCGAACGTCTCGGTCCCTTCCGCCCGGTACCCGTTGCCGGAGCACGGGTCACGGCACGGCGGCGGCGGGGACCGCCCGCTGCACCGTCGATCCGTCCGTCGGCGCGGGGAACCGTCAGCAGCCGGGTGACGGTCACCCGGCCACCACAGGCCCACCCCGGCCGAGCTGTGGACGGCGGACGGCACGTCGGCGTGCCGCCACCGACGCGCCGGACGCGAGCCGGCTCCTTCACCCGTCGGAGTGGTCATGGTCGGCGACAGGGGGGTGCCGCCGATGATCCCGGCGAACACGGTGCACCTGCCCCGTTCCGGTCCGCGGACCCGGTGCTGGTGCGGGACGATCGGGCGATGATCGTCTCCGTCCGCCGGGCCGGCCGGCATGCGCTGCTCGTCGAGGTGGCGGACCCGGCCGAGGTGCCCGACCTCGCCGCCCGGATCGCCGCCGCCGCCCCGCCCAGCAGGATCGAGGTGGTGCCCGCCGCCACCACGGTCCTCGTCGGCACCGACGGCGATCTCGAGCCCGTGCGGGCGCTGATCGAGCGCGTGGTCACGGCTCCGCCCGGGACGACGGCGGACCCGGCCGAGGCCGACGTCGACGACGAGGTGGTCATCCCGGTGCGCTACGACGGCCCCGATCTCGACGAGCTGACCGCGCTGACCGGCTTGACCCGGGCGGAGATCGTGGCCGCGCACACGTCACGGCCCTGGCGGGCGGCGTTCACCGGCTTCGTCCCGGGGTTCTGCTACCTGATCGGCGGCGACCCCCGGCTCAGCGTCCCGCGTCGCGCCCGGTCGCGGCCGCGGGTCCCGGCCGGTGCGGTCGCCGTCGCCGGGGGGTACGGCGGCGTCTACCCGGTGGCGTCCCCCGGCGGCTGGCAGATCCTCGGGACCACCGACCGCGTCCTGTGGGACCTCGCCGCCGACCCGCCGGCCCTGATCCGCCCGGGCACCCGGGTCCGCTTCGTCGACATCGCGACCTCCGGGGACGCCGCCGGGGGCGTCGGCGGCGGTCCGGTGATCCGCCAGCCGGCCGACCCCGTACCGGCGGACGGCGCGGACGGCACGGACGGCACGGACGGCACGGACGGCACGGACGGCTCTGACAGCGCTGGCAGCGGCGCCGGCGCAGGTGGCGCGGACGGGCGGAGCGGTGAGGGGGTGACCCGGGGTCTGATCGTGGTCTCCCCCGGGCCGCTGAGTCTGCTGCAGGACGACGGACGGCCCGGCTGGTCACACCTGGGCGTGGGCCGGTCGGGTGCGGCGGATCGGGCGTCGTTCCGGCACGCCAACACACTCGTCGGCAACCCGCCGTCCGGCGTCGCCGTCGAGGTGACCTTCGGAGGTCTGAGCGTGCAGGCCCGCGGCGACCTGGTCGTCGCGGTGACCGGCGCCCCGGCACCGGTCACCGTGGACGGGGAGCCGGCCGCGTCGGGGCGGGCCCTCCCGCTGCGCGACGGTGCCCGGCTGACGTTGCGCACCCCCGCCAGCGGCCTGCGCACCTACCTCGCGGTGGCCGGTGGATTCGACGTCCCCCGCGTCCTCGGATCGGCCAGCACCGACCTGCTGTCGGGGCTCGGCACGTCGCCCCTCCGCCGCGGCGACGTGATCCCGGTCGGCACGGCCGAGAACCGGTACGGTCACAGCGGAGTCGATGCCACTCCGCCGGAATCCGCTGCCGCGGAACGGGTCCCGACCGGCGGCACCCTCGTCCTCACGGTCACCGCGGGCCCGCGGGACGACCGCTTCGTCGATCCCGGCGCGCTGGCGACCGGCGAGTGGGTGGTGTCGCCGCAGAGCAACCGGGTCGGGTTGCGACTCGACCGCGCCGACGGCGCCCCCGGCCTCGTCGGAGTCGACGACGCAGAACTCCCCAGCGAAGGTCTGGTGTCCGGGGCTGTCCAGGTGCCCCCGGGCGGCCAGCCGGTGCTGTTCCTCGCCGACCACCCGGTGACCGGGGGTTACCCGGTCGTCGCGGTCGTCGATCCGGCCGACGTCGACCGGGCCGCGCAGGCGCGACCTGGTCAACGGATCCGGTTCCGGTACGCCACTGTCTGACCGACCGCAGCCAGCCGACCGGGGTCAGCTCGGCCGCCGCAGCTCCGGATCGGCCGTGTCGTCGTCGCGCAGCGCGTGGAGGGCGCCGGCCAGATCGCGGGCCTCCAGGGCCGCCAGCAGCTCGACCTGCCCCTGGTGTCGTGACTGCAGCCGGCCGGCGGTGTCCTTGCGCAGCCGCAGCATGGCCGAACCGTCGTGCAGCACCGCGTCCAGCACCAGGCGGTACATCCCGCGCAGCGCGGCGTGCGGACTCAGGTCGGCCATCGCGGCGTGCAGGTCCCGGTCCCACTGCACGAACATTCTGACGTCGTGACCGGCGGCCGCCTCACCCGCCCGGTGCACCACGGTCCGCAGGGACGCGATGTCGGCCGGCGAGGCGTGCCAGATGGCGTCCTCGACGACGAGCGGCTCGAGTGCGTCCCGGATCCGGACCGCCTCGGCGACCGGCACCGCGGCGCCGTCCCACGACACCCGTGCCCGGCCCGACGGTGTAGGGCGGTCCGCCACGAACACGCCGCCGCCGGGCCCCGGACGCGCCACGATCAGCCCCCGCGACTGCGCGAGTCGCAGCGCCTCGTTGAACGTCCCGACCGAGCCGCCGCAGAGATGCCGGAGCTCGTGCTTGTAACCCAACCGGGAACCGGGCAGCGCCCCGCGGACCAGTTCGGCGATGCGTTCGGCGATCTGCTCGGCGCGGTTGCCGACGCCGCGTTCGGCGTAGCCCCCCCGGGCCGGGTGTTCGATCACGGTCACGTCCGCACCCCACCGTGGCGGTGCGCCGTCACAGCGCCAGCACCTTCCGCTCGTGCATGTCCACCAGGTCCGACAGCATCTTCCGCAGATCGGTGTAGTCGGAGAACGGCAGCAGATGGCTGTGGTAGCGCCGCAGGCTGTCCAGGGAGACGTGCACCGCCGGCCGGTTGTCCACCTTGGCCATCACCATGTCTCCGCTCACCGTGATGGTGATGGTGTGGTTGCGGTAGGTGAAGGTGATCGTGGTCGGTGGCGGCGCGGCGGCTCCCGCGCCGGCCGCGGCCATCGCGACCGGTTCCTGCCGGAAGCCGGCCGCCATCAGTGCCGCGACGATGCCGGCACCGCCGACCCCGGTCAACGCCTGTCGTCTGTTCACCATGGTCGTCCCCTCAGATGTACGAGTAGCCGGGAGTGCCGGCGGTCTGCGCGTCGTGCAGCGTGGAGATGTCCTGGACGCCGTTGGGTGTCCAGCCGGACCAGAGCAGGGACGTCATGACGTCGTCGGCGCGCTGACCGGCGTAGCTGGTACCGGCGCTGGCGTTGGTCGGTGCGTACGGGCGCCGCGGGGTGGCGGCGCTCTGCCAGGTCCACCACAGCCGGTCCACGTTGGCGTGGTGCAGCCAGAACACCGGGTCGTTCGGTGACGTGCCGACGAGCATGTCCCCGGCCACCCACCGGTGGACCTGGTTGTGCAGCCGGGGACCCCCGAGCCAGCCCTCGAGCCGGTTGCGGAAGCTGGACGTGGACGACTTGTTGTACGGCGGCCGGTCGTAGGTGGTGTATGTCATCAGATCCGCGATCTGGTTCTCGTCGGGCAGCGTGGACGATCCGGCGCTGTCCCGTCCCAGCAGCCGGATCAGACCGGCTGAGGTCCGGCGGTTGAACGACCGTGTCGAGTTGTTCCAGATCAACGCCTGCCAGTCGGCGAAGGGCCCGTTCAGCACGCGGTTGCCGGCAGCCATGTCGCCGTCGCCGCCGAGATACGCCGGCGTCCACAGTTTCGAGCGCCGGGGATTTCCGGCGTTCAGCCGCGCCTCGACCTCCCACGCCCAGTACGGAATGCCCGCGATGGGGGTGGTGCCGGCCGGCGCGGCCGCGATCAGCATCGTCTCGAGTTCCCACAGGCACGCCCGGTGCCACGGCAGGAATATCGGGCCGGAATGGCCCGCATTGCTCTCCGCACCCGCGGGCGTCGGCGTGTTCATGGCCGTCATGTGCCGACGGATGAAATCGTCGTAGGCGCCACTGGTCTTCAACGCCCTGAATGCATTCGTCAGTTTCGTGACCTCAGCCTGGGGCAGACTGAGAATGTTCGCTCTTTGACGCAACGGAATCCTCTTCTCCTGCAGCGGGGCCCGGGCCGGGAGGGGGATCCACTCTCGACCGGACAGGCGCTCGGGGAGCACGCGGTGAGCGGCACCCGGGTGGCGACGGGGGGTCCATCGGAGCCGCCGTCAGCAGACCAAATCGGAGAACTGTGCGCAACCCGGACAACCCGGTCGCCGGATGGTTCATTCAGAAGGGGGCGCTGGTCACCACGGGCGGCGCACCTGGGCTACCGCCGGCTCTCGCATTACGAGGATTACCGCCTGAATTGTAGACGCCGAGTATTCGCACTGTGACGCGAAGTGACCGTGCGTCGACGGAAATTCACGATACGACATCTTCTCGTCATGATCGACGACCGCTGCGGCCATGTACCGGTCGTCGTCGGGCACTTCGGACCGGTAAACGAACATGATGAATACGACGGATCTCCCCTTCCGGGAACGGCGGCTGACCGACGGTGTCGACCGGGAACACCCGGCGCGGCGTCGCGTTCACCCGTTCACCGCGTCCGCCGGACCGGCCGACCGACCGCGTTGACGGCGCATCGGACAATTGGTATGAAGTACCTCGGCTCGATCGGAAAGCGTTGTCGAAGCCCAGTCGTCGGTCGACATTCACACCTCCCAACGATTTCCGTCTGCTTTTCCGTGCCTGCACGCATGTTCATCGGAGCGTGAAATGAATTCAACAACGGTGATTCCGGGCGGCGTCGACGCCACCCCGGTGGCCGGTGTTCCGGTCGGCGGGCTGCCGATCCCCACGGACCAGGACGAGATTGACCGGTACCGGGTCGAGATCGACCGGATCGACGAGTGGCTGGTCACCGCGGTGCGGCGACGCACCGAGCTGTCCCGCGCGATCGGAGCGGCCCGCCGGGATCTCGGCGGCCCGCGCGTGGTCTACAGCCGCGAGCTCTCGATCCTGCGCCGGTTCCGCGGGCTGGGGCCGCGGGGCACCGATCTGGGTCTGCTGCTCCTCGAACTGGGCCGCGGCTCGCTGGGCCACGCCCTCGTCCCCCTGCCGGACGAGTCGACCCCGGCCGCGTCGGCGGTGCACGCATGACGGCCGTCCCACTCCGTCCGGATGATCGCGAGATCGACTCCGCACTCGCCGATCTCGCGGCCTCCGTCGCTCCCGGTCCGACGGCACCCGGGGACGGCCACCACCCGGTCGGCGACCACCAGCTCGAGATCGTCATCCCCGCACTGAACGAGGAGACGCGGATCGGGCCCACGCTGGCCGCCGTCTGCCGCTACCTCGCCACCCTGCCCTTCCGGTCGTCCGTCATCGTGGTCGACAACGGGAGTGCCGACGGCACTCCGGATGTCGTGCGGCGCTGGAACTCCGCGGCCGTCCCGGTCCGGCTGATGGGCTGTCGGCACGCCGGCAAGGGCGCCGCGGTCAAGGCCGGCGTGCTGGCCTCGCGGGCCCGCTGGGTGGGCTACTGCGACGCCGATCTGTCCACGCCGATCACCACCCTGGCGCAGGTCCTGCGCGAGCTGGAGGCGGGTTCCCGCGTGGTCATCGGATCCCGCCGGTGCGCCGGTGCGAGCTACCGGCAGCAGCAACCCCTCGTGCGCCGCACGGCGGGCTGGGCGTTCCGCCGGTTGACCCGTTCCGTGGCCCTCGGGGTCGCCGACACCCAGTGCGGCTTCAAGTTCTTCGACCGACCGACCGCGCAGCGGCTGTTCGCCCAGGTGTGGACCACCGGGTTCGCCTTCGACGTGGAGCTGCTGTCCGCCGCGCACCGGTTGGGTGTCCCGGTGGTCGAGGTGCCCGTCGAGTGGTCGGACCAGGAGGGCTCGACCCTGCGCGTGCTGGACCAGGCGTTACGCGTGCTGCGCGAGGTCCACTACCTGCGGACCCTGGACGCGACCGGCAGCGCCGATGGCGACGTCGCGATCGTCGCGCCGCCCACCGTGGTGGTCCCGCCCACCCTCACCGCGGAGAGCAGCGCGTCCGCCGAGATCTCCGTGATCGACACCGCCCCCACCGGCCCGGACGGCCCGCTCGACCGGACACTCGACGCGTCGCTCGAGGAACGGCGGGTCGGATGAGGATCGCCATTCTCAACTGGCGCGACTTCCGCCATCCCGAGGCCGGCGGCGCCGAGCTCTACTGCCACGAGGTGGCACGCGAGTTGGCGGCGGACGGCCACAGGGTGGTGCTCGTGACCTCCCGGCCCGAGCGCACCCGTGGACGCGAGAACCGGGACGGCTACACGATCGTGCGCCGCGGGGGCCGTTTCACCGTGTACCCGGCGGTCCTGTGGTGGCTGCTGATCCACCGCAACCGCGTCGACGCGGTGCTCGACAGTCAGAACGGCATCCCGTTCTTCGCACCCCTGGCGGTCCGTCGTCGCACGGCGGTGGTGCTCCTGATGCACCACGTCCACCAGGACCAGTTCGGTCTCTACTTCGGCCGGCTCGGCGCCGCGGTCGGGCGGTGGCTGGAGGCCACGGTCGCCCGTCGGGTGTACGGACACCGCCCGGTGGCGGCGGTCTCGCCCTCGACCCGCGCGGCCGTGCGGCGCCGGCTGCGCTTCCGCGGGCCCATCCGGCTCGCCCCGTGCGGACTGCCCACCGAGCTGCCGGCCGACCGTGCCCGGTCGGCGACGCCTCGCATCGTCACCGTGGGCCGGTTGGTGCCGCACAAGCAGCTCCGGCTGCTCGTCGACGCGATGCCGGTGGTGTCCGCCACCGTCCCCGACGTCGAGCTGCACCTCGTCGGGGACGGCCCGGACCGACCGTTCCTGGAGGCCCTCGCGGCCGTCCGGGGCGTGTCGGACCGGGTCGTGTTCCATGGTCGCGTCCCCGACCACGTGCGCGACGACCTGCTGGGGTCGGCATGGCTCACCGTCAACCCGACCCGCGGCGAGGGATGGGGACTGTCGGTCATGGAGGCGAACCGGCACGGCGTGCCGACCGTCGCCCTGCGCGTCGACGGCATCCGGGATTCGGTGGTCGACGGGGTCACCGGCTGGCTCGTCGACGCCCCCGGCGAACTCGGCCCCACGATCGCCCGGGCGCTCACCACACTCGCCGACCCGGTCGAGAGCCACCGCTGGGAGGCGGCGACCCGCGGCTGGTCGGCACGCTTCACCTGGCGGCGGACCGCGGAGCACCTCGGTGCGATGCTGCGCCAGGAGCTGGCCCGCCGCGAGCAGGCGATCGACCGCCGCAGCGTCAGCACCGACCTGGCCACCGTCATCGAAGTCCCCGCTGCCGCGGTGGGTGACTGGTCACCCCGGCTCCGCGACGGTGACCTGCTGCGGCCCACGCCGACCGGGTTCCAGTTGCTGCTGCACGGCATCGACCACGAGGAGGTCCCCGCGCTGCTGGAGCGTCTGGGCGTCGTCGGCAGCGACGAGGACCAGCCGGTGATCGTCTCCGTCGCGGGACCACAGGAGGTGCTGATGATGTCGGCCGGCGCCGACTGGGAGACCGGGGCCGAGCCCGTCCGCTACCCCATGGCCGTCGGCGCCGAGAACGACGTGATCGCCATGCCGGTGCACCTCACCCCCGACGAAGGAACCAGCGACCGTGACGCCTGGCAACACCGCCACCATCGCCCCTGACCCGGGGCGTCGTCCGGCCGTCACCGGCCCGCGCCACGCGAAGCCGGTCACCCGCCCGCCGTGGTGGCCGACCGGTCGCCGCGGCGTCGCGATCGTGGCCGGTGCCGTCCTGCTGGCCGCCTTCGCCGTGCGCGCCGTCGGGCTGAGCCGGTCCTTCGAGCTGTGGGTCGACGAGATGCGGTACGCCGAGCTCGGCCGGTCGGTCAGTCTCGGGCAGCTGCCCAATCTGTCCGACGGACCGTTCTTCCTGCACCCACCGGGGTTCTTCCTCGCCGAAGCGGTCACCATCAGGCTCTTCGCGCTGGGCGGCGACAGCATGAGCCTGGTCTACGAGCTGCGGTGGCTCAACGCCTTCGTCGGGGCGGTCGGCATCATGGTGCTGTTCCTCATCGTCCGCGCCGTCACCACGGCCGGGATGGCCGCCGTGGTGGCCGTCGTGGCCATGTTCGAGCCGTTCGTGCTGCGCAACAACAGCCACCTGATGCTGGAGACCCTGGGCACCACGGCGACTCTCGTGGGCATCCTGCTGCTGGTCACGGAATTGCGCCGGACGACGCCCCGGTTCGCCCGGCTGGCCGTCGGCGGGCTGGCCATGGGCTACGGCGTCCTCACCAAGGACGTCTTCGTGGTGGCGTCGCTGGTGCCGGTGCTCGCCGCGGTGGGGTGGCGGTCGACCCTGTCCCGACGTCAGGCTGCGGCCGCCGCCGCGGGCGTGGTGCTGCCGTACGCGACGTACCTCCTGGTATTGCTGCTCAACGGCGCGATCGACGACTGGGCCCAGGCCAAGTGGTCCGGTCTGCTGCGAATGATCGGGGTGGAGCAGGACACCGGCTTCAACGCCGAGGGCGCACCCAGCCTCCTCGGTCGGCTGATCAGCCAGCTCACCCAGTTCGGCACCAGCTACGTGCTGCTGCTGGCGTGTCCCGTCGCGGGCGCCCTGGCCTGCCTCAGCCGACGTCGCGAGCGGCGCCTGATCGGTCTCGCGGCCCTGTTCATGGGGCTGCTGGGGGTGTACAGCGCGGCTTTCGGCACCTTCGAGGAGAACTACGGCTACCCGGTCCTGATCCTCAGCCTCCCGGCGGCGGCTGTGGTGGCCGCCGAACTCCTCGAGCGGCGCCCGGTCTGGTACCCGCGGGTCGCTGCCGTGACCGCCGCCTTCCTGGTCGCGGTGGTGGCCCTCGGGGTCCGCGCCGAGACCACCACGGACAACGGTTATCTGCAGGTACGGGACTGGATGGCGGCGCACCTGCCCCAGGACGTGAGGGTCGCGGTCACCAACGACACCGGTTACGTGGCCTTCGGACGCGACCCCCGCTTCGGCCTCTGGCCGTCGGCCGCCTCGATGGTCGAACACAAGGTCACCTACATCCTCACCCAGGCACTGCCCACACAGCAGGGCTACGGACGGGCCACCCACGAGATGCTGACCTGGCTGGAATCCCACGGGCAGCCGCTGATCAGGGTCGACGGCCCCACCAACGGGAGCACCGTCCTCTGGTCGGTCCCGTGGGAGAACCTCCAGGCCGGCGCCTCGCTGCACATCGGCGAATCCGACTGACGCCCGCCCGGCCGCGTCCTCCGCTTCCCCCTCCCGAGCACCGAAAGGTCGTGCAGATGAACGAGTCCGCCCACCCGGCCCGCCGCCCGGGGACGATCCGATGACGACGCGGCGGCCGTCCCGCGGCCGACGTGCGCTGACCGCCGTGCAGGATCCACCGGCATCGTCCGGCGGCACCGCGCCACCCCGGACCCCGCCGCTGCACCACCGCGCCGCCCGACGGACCGGTGCCGGGCTGGACGCCGCCGCGCGATCACTGGTCCGGTGGCAGCAGGACCGGCTGCCGGTCCTGGCCCGGGCCTACGACACCGCGGTCCTGCTGCGCCGGATGCACCACACCCTCGGCTACCGCCCCGACCTGCGAAACCCCCGCACCTACAACGAGAAACTCGCCTGGCGCATCCTCCACGATCCCAACCCGCTGATCCCACTGACCACCGACAAGGTGGCCGTCCGCGACTACGTCGCGGCCAAGGTCGGTCCGGACGTGCTGATCCCGCTGATCGGTGTGTACGAACGCGCGGTCGACATCCCGTGGGACGAGTTGCCCCGGTCGTTCGTGCTCAAGGGGGCACACGGCTGCATGATGAACCTCATCGTGCACGACAAGGACTCCCTGGACCGGTGGGAGGTGCTGCGCACGGCCGAGAAGTGGCTGCACACCAACTACTACGAGGAGTCCCGGGAACGGGCGTACCGGGAGATCCCACGGCGGTTGCTGATCGAGGAGCTGCTGACCGACGGGGACGGCGCCGTGCCGGCCGATTACAAGTTCATGGTCTTCCACGGCCGTACCGCCCTCATCCGCCTGCACACCGGCAGGTTCGGCGACCACCGGGTGAACTTCTTCGACGCCGATCTCCGTCCGGTGCCCGTCCGGCAGGTCTTCCCGACCGCGCCGGGCCTTCAGCTGCCGCCCGAGGTGCGCGAGATGGTGCCGCTGGCCGAGGCTCTCGCCGCGGACTTCGACTACGCGCGGATCGATCTGTACCACGCCCGTGGCCGCGCCTGGTTCGGCGAGATCACCCACCACGACGGCAACGCCCACGTGTGGTTCCGGCCGCCGGAGTTCGACGCGGCGCTCGGCAGCCTGTGGACCTCGCCGGCCGCCGCGACCGGCGGGCCGTCACCGGCCTGAGCCACTGCCCGCGACGTCGGCGAGCAGTCCGTACAACCGGTCCGCGCCGCGCGACCATCCCGCGTCCGCCGCGACCGCCGTCCCGCGGGCGATCATCGTCGCGCGGACCGCGGGATCGCCGACGGCCGCGTCCAGCGCCCTGGCCCACGCCGCGACGTCGTGCGGCGCCACCAGGGTGGCGGCGTCGCCGGTCACCTCGGCGACCACCGGAATGGCACTGGCGACCACCGGGGTACCGGCCGACATCGCCTCCAGCAGCGGGAGTCCGAACCCCTCGGCGACCGACGGGAAGGCGAAGGCGCCGGCCGCCCGGTACGTCGCGGCGAGCAGGTGGTCCGGGACGGCCTCGAGCTCCCGGACCCGACCGGCCAGGCCGAGAGCGGCGACCACGGACGCCACCTCGTCGTGTACCCGCGGGTCCGGCCGGCCGACCAGCACCAACGACACCGCGGGATCCATCCGGGCCAGTGCCCGGACCAGGACCGCCTGGTTCTTGTGCGGGCGCCGCGATCCCACGTTGAGGACGAAGCGGTCCGGGAGGTCCAACTCCGCCCGCGCGCGCCGGACCGCGGCGTCGTCGGTGTCGAACGCGGAGCTCTGCACACCGTTGGGGCACACCGTCACCTCCGGGACGCTGCGGTAGAAACCGCCGATGGCCGCCGCCGTCGCGGTCGACGGCACCGTCACCGCGGCGGCGCTGCGCAGGACCCTGCTGGTGTTGGCCCGGTAGGCCCACTGCCGGGCCCGGCCGCCGGTCAACCGGAGGTCACCCTCGAAGATGCAGTCGTGCACGGTCACCACCGTCGGGCACGGCGCCCACAGCGGGGCGAGGGCGTGATAGGGCTCGTACAGGACGCCCGCGTCGAGTCGCCGCAGCAGGCGGGCCAGTCCGGCGACCCGGTACGGGGCGGTGACCGGCACGTCGGTGGTGATCACGTCCACGGCCGGGTCGAGGCGCTCGAACGACATCCAGCCGGGCAGCACCGGCGGCCGGAGCAGCCGGACCGGCACGTCGGTGGCCGGGAAGTGCGAGACCATCTCGAGAATGACGCGGGCGATTCCGAAGCACTGGGGCTGACCCAGCATCCGACCGTCGATCACGATACTGCGCACGTGGTCACGTCCATTTCTCCAGGCACCACCGCCGAATCAGTCGGCGACCACCGGGAGCCTTTTCCGGTGACCGTCGACGGTCATTCCATTCTCCCTCATGTGCGCGCTCGTGCCCATCGGGCACAACGGCGGACGGGAATGGCGCCCCGACGGATCCGGACGCCATTCCCGTCGCTGTCGTGGGTGACTCTCAGCAGCCCGTCGTCCCGCTCACGACGTTGCCCGTGCCGGCCACCACGGTGAGCGATCCGGTGGCGCAGGCCCGGTTGTTCGTCACCTTCACGTTGGCGGGGCGGCCGGTGATGCGGACGCCGTTGCGCGCGTTGTCGTGGAAATCGTTACCGGTGATGGACACGTCGCGGACGAGTCCATCGGAGTTGTAGTAGCCGGTGATGATGCCGGCCGGAGAACCCCAGATCTCGTTCCCCGCGACCGTGACGTTGTAGACCACGTCCGACGACGTCGACAGGGCGAACTGCATGCCGTGGCCGTGCCGGCCCCCGCGGACCTTGTTGCCGACGTAGCGGACGTCGTGGACGCTGCCGCCGTCCATCGTGTGGGCGACCAGGCCGTCGTCGCCGTCGCCGGTGGCCCCGCCCGCGCCCTGGTCCACGGTGTTGCGCACGACGTCGCCGAAGCTCGAGTTGAGGATGTGGATACCGTCGAGCTGGTCGTAGCGGCCCTGGGTGCGGGTGCTGGTGGCGCTGCCGACGATGCAGAAGCGCTTGCTGGACGCGGCCACGATCGAGTAGGTGAACGGGTTCTTCGTGGTCACCCCGGAGATCACCGCGTTCGTCGACCACCTGACGTCGACCAGATACTCGTTGAGTCTGCCACTCACGTTGCCGTTCAGCGTGTCTCCGCTCTGGTCGGCGGTCAGGTCGGCGACGGTCACGTTGACCGCCCGGTTGGTGGTGATCAGCGGACGCCCCCGGTACGGGCCGACCGACGACAGGAAGTTCGGGCCCGCCTTGACCACGGTCGCGGGTCCCTGGCCCTTCAGCGCGACGTTGCTCTTCAACGTCAGGGCTCCGCTGACCAGGAACGTCCCCGCGGGGAGGCTCACGACACCGCCGCCCGCCGCCGAGGCCCGGTTGATGGCCGCCTGGATGGCGGTGCGGTCATCGGTGCCGTCGTCGGGGGACGCGCCGGTGGCCCGGTGGACGGTGGTCGCGGTGGCGCCGGTCGCCTGACTGATGTCGCAGCCGGGAACCACTGCGGCGACGGCGGTCCCGGCGCCGAGAAGTCCGGACACCGCGGTGGCCACCGCGAGGGTGAGAGCGCTGAGACGACGTGACGAAGACATGTTTTCTCCTCGGATGCGGGCAGCCCGCGGGAAACGCCGGACAGCTCGGAAGGGGTGACGCGCCGGACGGCGCACTTCGAGCCGCAGTTGTGTGCAACCGAGCCTCTGCGCGCCCCGGTGGGGCGGCGGGTGGGATCACCCGCTCCTGCGGAGGAGCGGGGAGTGTTCTCGACGCACGCCGGAAAGCGGCTCCGCGGGCCACGTCCCGTTGCGGTTCTTCACCCAGCGTAAGTGCTTCATCACGCACTGCACGCATGCCGCGCTGTGAACTGCTTCACAGAAAGTGATTTCCGGTTGCGGAGGGTGGCGACTACGGATAGTGCCTTGACAGCGGGCCCGCGCATCCCGCGCCCCGCCCGGGTGATCTCAGCGGCGGGCGGCCGGGTACGGGGGGCGGCGAACCGACCCCTACCGTGCGACAGACCGCGCAGCGGATTGAATTCCGGCGCCGGAAGATCTCTCGTGGCGTCCCGGCGACGGCCCGGGGGGGGCGGTGGCGGGACCGGTGGCGGGACCGGTGGCCGGGCCGGCGGAGCCCATGCGGTGACCGGGCCGGCGGAGCCCACGCGGTGACCGGGCCGGCGGAGCACACGCGGTGGCCGGGCCGGCGGAGCCCACGCGGTGACCGGGCCGGCGGAGCCCATGCGGTGCCCGGGCCGGCCGAGCCGTGCGCCGGCCCGATCGGACAGCCGCGACGGGGTACGGCGGGTCGGACCGGTCAGGCGGTGGCGGGTCCGCCCGGGCGGCTCAGTCGGCCGTCAGGCAACCGGCGGCGTTACCGGCCACGGTGTTGCCCTCACCGAGCAGCAGTCTCGGGGTCACGCTGTTGCACAGCAGGTTGGACGTCACCTGGACGCCCGTCGCCGCTCCGGAGAAGTCGACGGTGAACGCGGTGGCGTCGACGAAGACGTTGTCGGACACGACGATCTCGCTGATCGGGGTGACCCCGGCGTAGTAACCGGTGTAGACGCCCTTGGGTGCGCCCCAGAACCGGTTGCGCAGGACGAGGACGTCGGTGATCGGGAAGTCGCCCACGGCCAGTTGCAGGCCGTTGCCGTGCACGCCACCGCGGACCACGTTGTCGGCGAAGACGACCCCCCGCACCGGAGCGCCGATGGTGTGGGCGGCGAGTCCGTCGTCGCCGTCGGACCCCAGGCGCTGGTCCACGGTGTTGGCGACCACGAGACCGTCGGTGGAGTCGAGGACGTGAATGCCGTCGAGTTGGTCGTAGCGGTCCCGCGAGGTGCTCGACGTGGAGCTGCGCATCACACAGAAGTCGGTGCTGCCCGCCACGCCGATGGAGTACGAGAACGGGTCGACCGTGACCACCCGGTCGACCAGTGCGTTGGACGAGCGCCGCACGTCGACCATCGACTCGTGCAGCCGACGGTCGATGGGCCCGCGGACGTCCTGGCCGCGCTGATCGACGGTGAGGTCGGCGATGGTGACGTCCGGGGCGTTGTCGGTGGTGATCATGGGGTGCCCGAGGTAGGGCCCCGGCGTGTCCAGGAAACGGGATCCGCGCTGCAGAACCGTGTCCGGGCCCTGTCCGACCAGTTTCACGCCGGGGCCCAGACGCAGCGGCGCGTCGAGGACGAACCGGCCGGCCGGGAGCCGGACCACCCCGCCACCGGCCCGGACGGCCGCCCGGACGGCACTCTGCAGGGACGGTGCCGCGTCCGACCGGCCGTCGGTGGGCAACCCGACGACGGGCACCTCCAGCTCGGCGGTGGCGCCCTTCGCCGCGCACCGGGCGATCAGGTCTGCCGGACCGGTGCCGACGTCGGTGGAGGCGCCGGTGACGAAGACGCCGATCGCGGCGATGACCAGCGCCACGACGACGGCGTCGAGGGTGCGGCGGCGCCGGTGACGTCGGTTCATCGCGAGAACGACAGCCGCATCCGGGCACCGACGAGCACGGCGCCCGCCAGCGTGCGGGCCCGGTCCGCCAGCAGCAGCAGGTCCGAGCGCCGGATCCCGAGGAAGCTCGTGACGGGGACGCCACCGCACCGGGACATCCACCACACGCTGAGTGCACTCGCGGTCAGGTTCCCGGCGAGGGTGGCCACCGCCGCGCCGAGCGCGCCGTGCGCGGGCACGAGCAGGACCAGCAGCACGACGTTCACCACCACCGCCACGGCCAGGGACAGGCTCCGCAGGCCGGGCCGGCCCCGGGCGCTCAGACCGGCGCCCGCGATCGAACCGGGTGCGGCCGCGACGACCGCGGCGAGCAGGACGAGACCGGCGGGCAGGGCGGCGGCGAAACCCGCACCGAACAGCAGCGGCAGCCCGAGCGGAAGCGCAGCAGCGATGGCGCACGCCAGCAGCAGCGAACACAGCGAGGTGATGCGCGCCGCGGCGCACAGCCGGCGGTCGTCCGCCGCGGCCGAATCGGCGGCGAAAGTCACGTCCCGCACGGCCATGTGGATGATGAGGGTCACGTCGGCGATGCCCACCACCACCGCGTACAGCCCCAGCTGGCGGGCGTCGGACAACGGCGTCATCAGCACCTGGTCGAGGCGGGCCAGCAGCACCCCGGAAAGCGAACCGATCCAGACCCGCGAGCCGAAGCCGGCCAGCGACCGCGCGACCGCGGGCCCGGGAGGTCCGGCCGCCGGGGCGCGGCGGGCGTGCCCGAGCAGCGGGAGGTAGGCCAGCCCGGCGACCACCGGCGCCAGCGCGATGACCATCGTCGCAGTGAACGGTGTGAGCGCACCCGTGACCGCCAGCACCGTGACGCCGGCCAGCCGCAGCAGGGCGGCACCCGCCTGCTCCAGCGCCACCAACCGCCAGCGCTGCAGGCCGGCGGCGCATCCCCGCAGCACGAGCACCATCAGGGTGGGCACCAACGCGAGGATGGCGGCCACGATCATCGGCCGGACGCCGGTGTGGGAGCCCGCCAGGACACCCGCCATCGCGATGCACGTCGCGGTGACGACGAGCCCGCACGACGCGATCAGGAGGGTGCCCAGCCGGGTCACCCGCGACATCGTCGAGGGAGCGCGGGCGATGAGGTGGGTGACGGCCTCGGGTACCCCGAACGTCGACGCGGTGGCGGCCAGGATGAGCGGTGCGGTGGCGGCGGCGAGCTGTCCGCGCCCCTCCACCCCGAGCACGTACGCCAGGATCGGCATCGTCACCAGCGCGACGGCCGGAGCCACCGCGTTGCCCGCCACCGTCGTGGCGATGCCGGAGGCCACGCCCGTGGCCCTCTCGGGCGCGGGCCTGCGCCCGGCGGCGGTCGGCCGGGGCGCGGGGGTTCCGGTCACCGGGCGGTACCACCGTCGCGGCGCCGGTCGCCGGTGGCGGCCCCGCCGGGGGCCGGCCACGGACGGCACCGGCATCCGCGCCGCGCGAGCTCGTGGGGGGACCGTCGGCGTGGTGACGACGGCCGGCGGCCGCTCCGCGATCCTGATCCCGAACATCGGACCGAATGTACACAATTCGGATGCCGCTGTCTGCATTGTCCGGGGTATCACGAACACGTTCACCGGTGCGGTCGACGCATTCCCGGAACAACCGTTCGTAGTTCATTCCAAATCATTGTGAAATGAATTCGAACCATACCGGGACGGCCGTACCCGCGGCACTTGCGGATGGTATTCCCCGTTCACCTCGCGGGTCATACAGTGGGCTCGCCCGCCGCGGACCTCTGCGCGTCCCGACCCGTTCCGCCGCGGTGACCGAGGAGCTTCCGTGCGCATTCTCTTCCTGAGTCACACCAGCCGCCGGAGTGTGTTCCGGGTCGGCAGCCACCATCTCGCCCGTGAATTCGCCGGCCGCGGCCACCGGGTGGTGCACCTGAGCAATCCGTTGTCGGTGGCGCACCTCGCGCGGCTCTCCGACGACGAGGTCCGACGGCGGGCCCGGATGGCGGTGCCGCTGCGGTTGCACCCCATCGACGGCGCGCTGTTCGGCGTGCCGTGGAGTGTGTTCCCGCTGACACCCGACCCCCTGGGGCGGCCGCTGACGCTCGGATCGACCCGGTTGCTGCGGAACGCGCTGCGGCGGGCGGACTGCCTGGATCCCGACCTCGTCCTGGTCGACCAACCGCTGCTGAGCCACCTGATCGAGCCGCTGGGCGCGCGTGCCGTCGTCTACCGGCCGACCGACCTGCACACCGGCGGACAGGCCCTCGAGGCGCAGCGACGGCTCCTGCAGCGCGCCGACGGGGTGATCGCCACCTCGCAGACCGTGCTGGACCCGTTGCTGGCGCAGGGGTTCGGCGGTCCGACCGCCGTGGTACCCAACGGCGTGGACCTCGAACTCTTCGGATCGGCCGACGCCGCCGCCGCCGGCACGGCGCGCCGCGGGGCGGTCTACGTCGGGGCGCTGGACGGCCGGTTCGACTGGGACGCCGTGGCGGCCGTGGCCCGGGCCGCACCGAACGAACCGGTCGACGTCCACGGACCCGGCCCGGGGTCGCGTCCCGCACTGCCGCCGAACGTGGTGGTGCACGGACCGGTCGACTACGCCCGGGTGCCGGGCATCCTCGCGGCGCACCGGGTGGGGTTGCTGCCCCTCAACGACGACCCGACCAACGAGGGACGCAGCCCGATGAAGTTGTTCGAGTACCTGGCGGCCGGGTTGGCGGTCGTCGCGCGGGCCACACCGGCACTGACGGCCCACCGGCTGACCGACGTGCACACCTACCGCAGCGCCGGTGACGCCGGGGACGCCTTCCGCGCCGCGGTGGCGGCACCGCCGTCGCCCGCCGGACGGGCCGCCGCCGCCACGATGAGCTGGGGCTCACGCGCCGAGCTGGTCCTCGACGCGGCCACCGCCATGGCGGCCGGCCGGCCGGTGGCGGTGCCGGGCTGACCGTCCCGGCACCGACACCCCACCCGGACCCGCCGACCCGGACGGACCCGTGCGATCCGGATCGGCCGATCCTGCGGTCGCCCGACCGGCGCCGGCGCCCCACCCGGCTCAGCCGGGGACGTCCGCGACACTCCCCCGCGCCACCAGGGCCGGCGCGATCGTGATGGCGGGGACGGCGACGGTACGGCCGTCGATCATGGTCCGTAGCGCGTCCACGGCCTGCACACCGACGGCCCGGAAATCCTGGTGCACCGTGGTCAACGGGGGTGCGTAGAACGCCGACTCCGGCAGGTCGTCGAAGCCCACCACCGACACGTCCCCGGGGACGGCGAGTCCCGCCTCCGCCAGGGCGCGGATCACACCCAGCGCCGACACGTCGTTGGCCGCGAACACCGCGCCCGGGGGTCCGTCGCGGACGAGTGCGCGACCGGCGGCGTATCCGCCCGCAGCGGTCCAGTCACCCTCGTACAGCGCGTCGGCGGGAAGTCCGGCCGCAGCCAGGACGTCCTCCCAGGCGCGCCGCCGGGCCTGGGCGTCGAAGCGGTCCAGTGGTCCCGACAGGTGCGCGATACGCCGGTGGCCCGCCGCCACCAGGTGTTCGACGGCCAGGGTCGCTCCCGCGTACTGGTCGACGTTCACCGCCGCCATGCCGGGGATCGCCGGGGTTTCCGCCGCGATCAGCACGACGGGGACGGACGCGGCGAGTTCGGCGGCACGGCCGACGGTGAAGTCGTCGGGGGTGACGACGATGACGCCCTCGACGGGTTGGGTGCGGAAGTGGTCCAGGATCGAGACGACCTCGGTCGGATCGGGCTGTTCCATGCTCGCCACGTTGACGTAGTAGCCGGCCCGGCGGGCCGCCGCCTGCACGGCGAGCACCATGCTGGCCTGCCCGTGGAACAGCGACGAGGCGGTCAGCACCCCGATGACCCCGGACCGGTGCGAGGCCAGCGCCCGGGCGGCCAGATTGGGCCGGTAGCCGAGCGTCCGGATCGCGTCCAGCACGCGTTGCCGGGTCTCCACGCGCACCCGGGGTCGATCGTTGAGCACCCGCGAGACCGTCTGGTGGGAGACGCCGGCGAGGGCGGCGACGTCCTTGAGCCCGGCGGGTCGCGACGGCGGCGCGGTGTCGGGCGTGGACGTCATCGGGGCGTTCTCCGGTCGGACTGCGGGTGGGCACCGTCGCGGACACCCGGTCCGGCGCGTGGTGGGTCCGTCAGAGGTACCACACCCGAATGTGCCGACACCGTGTCCGGGCGCCGCCGGAACGTGGCGGCCGGCGACTGCCGGCCTCCTCGGGGGTCGCTTTCTTCGACGCCGGCTCGGTGATCACCACCCACGGCGTCGACGGTGTCCATCTCACCGCGGACACCGACCGCGACCTCGGTGCCGCGCCGGCACCGGCGGTGGGGGCGTCGCTCTGACGGCGGCGCGCTCCGGGGCGGTGCGGGTGGGCCACGCGTGATCGCGGGTCGCCGTAACCCGGGAGGCCTCCGATCGCCGCCGATGACCGTCGGGCGCCTTCGGGACAGTGTCGGACGCATCACAATTGGATCAAGCCCGCAGCCGCTCGGCGCGCGCCCACCTGCGACGACAACGCGAAAGGTGACAACTTCACGCCGATTGTGGCAACCGTCTCACTTTCGTTTGGTTGTCCGCAGCTTTCGTTTGCTTGTCACCCGTTGACGTCTGGCTGTCGTTGTCCGTAACTTCAGCGGGCATCGAGCCACCGGGCGGTCCTGCACCACCCGAGGTCACCGATGCGACACCGAGTTCCACCGGAAGTGCACCGCACCGCCATCGACGACGAAACGGGACCCCATGGACGAGTTCGCCCGCGCAGAGGCCATCCTGGCTCTGCTCGAGCGCGTCGGCCGGGTGTCCGTGAGCGAGCTGACCCGCCAGCTCAACGTCTCGGCCGTCACCGTCCGCAAGGACCTCGAGTCGCTGGAGCAACGCGCCATGCTCCGGCGGGTCCGCGGCGGCGCGGTCGGCATCACCAGCGCGGACGAGGGCTCGTTCGACATGCGTCTCCGCCAGGGACGTGCGATCAAGCGGAGCATCGCCGCCGTCGTCGCCGACACCGTCGGCAACGGCGAGATCCTCGCCCTGGACGCGTCCACGACCTGTTACTACCTGGCCGA
The DNA here is from genome assembly GCF_003260015.1 of Nakamurella deserti. Lineage (NCBI taxonomy): Bacteria > Bacillati > Actinomycetota > Actinomycetes > Nakamurellales > Nakamurellaceae > Nakamurella > Nakamurella deserti. The sequence continues at coordinate 207,608 of NZ_QCXS01000004.1, forward strand.
GATGCTGCTGGAGCGCAGGGATCTCATCGTCATCACCAACGGGCTCAAGACGGCGACGCTGTTCCTGGAGAAGTCCAGCGCGATGGTCGTGATGCCGGGCGGTGTGCTGCGCCGCTCGGCGGGATCCATGGTCGGACAGTTCGGTGACGTGCTGGCCGCCCGCGGGACCATCGACAAGGGGTTCTTCGGCGTGAAGGGCCTGTCGGTCACGCACGGGCTGATGGAGATGGCCATCGAGGAGGCCGAGGCCAAGAAGCACCTGGTCGCCTCGTGCGCCTCGGTGTACGGCCTGTTCGACTCGTCGAAGGTGGGCCGGTTCGGCCTGCACTCGTTCGCGCCGGTCGCGTCGATCACCGGGCTGTACACCGACGACCGTATGCCGGCCGCCGACATCGCCGACTGGCGACGGGCGGGAGTCGGTGTCACCACCGTGCCGCACGCCGCCGGCGAACACACCGCGGAGCACACCCGCTCCGCGTGAACCCTGCCCCCGACCTGGGATGTGCGCTGTCCCAGCCGGTGTCGTACCGCCGCCGATCCGGCAGCGGGTCGACATCCCCCCCGCGAACCACCGCGAGGGTCCACGGCGTCCGTCCGGACCGCCGCCGCCATGGCTCGATCGAGCCGGAAATCAGGAGATCCTCACCGATGAGACTCAACCGGAAACTGACCGGCATCATCGCCGGCAGCGTCGCCATCGCCCTGGTCACCACGGGCTGCACCAAGAAGAACGAGGCGGCCACCACCCCGACGACCGCCGCGCCGGCAGCGACGTCGGCCCCGGCCGAGGCCGGATCGACCGCCGCCACCACCGAGGGTGGCGCGGGCTCGGAGTCCTCGGCCCCTGCGGCCGGCGGCAGCGGCGAGAAGTACAAGGTCGCCTTCGTGCCCAAGCTACAGGGCGTCCCGTACTTCGAGGCGATGAACACCGGCGGGCAGAAGGCCGCCGAGGAGCTCGGCAACGTCGAGTGGCTGTACCAGGGCCCGGTGGCCGCCGACGCCGCTCAGCAGGCCGACATCGTCCGTGGCTTCATCCAGCAGGGAGTCGACACCCTGATCGTCGCCCCGAACGACCCCGACTCGATGGCGCCGATCCTGCAGGAGGCCAAGGACAAGGGCATCCACGTCGCGACCGCCGACACCGACGCCCCGAACTCGGTGCGCGAGGCGTTCGTCAACCAGGCGTCCGTCGAGGGCATCGGCCAGGGCCTGACCGACGCGCTGCTCACCGCCATGGGCGGCAAGGGCAAGTACGCGATCGTCTCCTGCGGTGAGACCGCCGCCAACCTCAACGCCTGGATCGAGGTCCAGAAGGCCTACACCGCCGAGAAGTACCCCGAGGCCGAGATCGTCGACATCGTCTACGCCGGTGAGGACCAGGGCAAGGCCACCGAGCTCGCCACCAACCTGATGGCCGCCAACCCCGACCTGACCGGTCTCGTCGGCGAGTGCACGTCGTCGGCCCCCGGTGTCGCCGAGGCCGTCCGCAACGCCGACAAGATCGGCACCGTCTTCACCGTCGGGCTGGGCACCCCCCAGTCGATGAAGGACTACCTGGCCGACGGCTCGTCGTCCGCGTCGATCCTGTGGAACGTCGAGAACCTCGGGTACCTGACCGCCTGGGCCGGCCTGCAGCTCGCCGAGGGCACCGCCTTCGCCGCCACCAACGAGGTCAGCACCGACCTGCCGGCCGTCGAGTACGACGAGTCGACCAAGACGCTGCTGCTCGGACCGGCGCTGGCCATCACCGCCGAGAACGTGGATCAGTTCGACTACTGATCCCGCCCGGCCGGGTGGATGCGCGTCCCGACAGCGCATCCACCCGGCCCGCTGTGCCACCCGCCCGCCGGCCAGGAATCCGAGAGCGCATGACTGACAACACGACCGACGCCGCCGACGCGGTGATCATCCCCGACACCGGGGAAGCCCGGCTGCACCTGACCGGGATCTCCAAGCGCTTCGGCGCGGTGCGGGCCATCCGGCACGCCGACATGACCGTCAAGGCCGGCTCGGTGCACGCCCTGGTGGGCGAGAACGGCGCCGGGAAGTCCACGCTCATCAAGATCATCGCCGGCGCGGAATCCGCCGACACCGGCGACATCCTCTTCGAGGGTGCCCCGGTCAGGATCGGCACCACGCTCGAGGCCATCGACCTCGGTATCGCCACGGTGTACCAGGAGCCGCAGTTGTTCAGCGAGCTCACCGTGAGCGAGAACATCTTCACCGGCCGCGAGATCAAGACCGGCGGCCGCATCGACTGGCGGGCGCAGAACGAGCGCGTCGTCGAGCTCCTCGAGCTCATCGGGCTGCCCGGCCGCTACGCCACCGCGGTCGTCGGCTCGCTGTCGATCGCCGAGCAGCAGCAGGTCTCGATCGCCAAGGCCCTGGCCGGCAAGGCCAAGGTGCTCATCCTCGACGAGCCCAGCGCCATCCTCACCGACGCCGAGATCGAGGTGCTGTTCGGTGTGGTGCGCCGACTCACCTCCACCGGGGTGTCGGTCATCTACATCTCGCACCGCCTCGACGAGTTGTTCCGCATCGCCGACGAGGTCACGGTCATGCGGGACGGCACCACCCTGGGCACCTTCGGCATCGGCGAGCTGTCGGTGCGCCGCATCGTCGAGCTGATGGTGGGCGGCATCATCGCCGACGACAAGCCGGCCCGTGAGATCCCCGACGTGCCCGCCAAGCTGCAGCTGGAGAAGCTGGGCCTCACCGGCCAGTTCCACGACGTCGACGTGAGCGTCCGCCCGGGTGAGATCGTCGGCCTCTACGGGCTCGTCGGCTCCGGCGTCTCCGAGATCGCCGCCACCATCTACGGCATCGAGACCGCCGACAGCGGGGAGATCCGTCTCAACGGCAGGGCCATCCGGCCGAAGTCCCCGCGGCACGCCCAGAAGCTCGGCATCGCCCTGCTGCCCGCGAACCGCAAGCTCGAGGGGATGTTCTCCTTCCAGCCCATCGCCTTCAACATCTCCGCCGGCCACCTGTCGCTGCTGTCCAGGGCCGGCTGGGTCGACCGCAAGCGCGAGACCACGGTCGCCAGGGACATGATCAAGCGGCTCGCCGTGAAGACCCCCAGCGAGAAGCAGAACATCGGCGCGATGTCGGGCGGCAACGCCCAGAAGGTGGTGCTCGCCCGGCAGCTCGTCGAGCGCCCCGAGGTGCTGGTCCTCGCCGAACCCACCCAGGGCGTGGACGTCGGCGCCAAGGAGGAGATCCACCGCATCATCACCCAACTGGCCGACGAAGGCACCGCAGTCCTCGTGGTCACCTCGGATCTGCCCGAGGCGCTGCGCATCTCGGACCGGTTGATCGTCGTCCGGGCCGGCACCACCACCGTCGAATTCGGTCCCGACGCCACCCAGGTCGACGTCCTCGCCGCCGCCGCCGGTGACCTCGCGACCGCGGACGCGGCACCCGGCGCCGACGCGGCGTCCTCCACCACCATCACGAACGGAGCCGCCTCGTGAGCACCACGACGCTGCCGCCCGCCCCGGCCGCGGACGCGCCCCCGGCGAAGATCCGCCGCCGGGTCCTGCCCTCCCCCGTCACCGGCCAGGAGCTGGTGCTGATCGGGGTCATCGCCGCGCTCTGGCTGCTGCTGGGGCTGTTCACCAACGGTTTCTTCACCGAGCTGACGCTGATCTCGCTGCTGGGCTACATGGCGCCCGTCGCGGCCATCGGTATCGGCATGACGATCATCATCATCACCGGCGGCATCGACGTGTCCGTCGCTGCCGGCACCATGGTCTGCGCGGTCATCGTGGCGAAGACGATGGTCAACTACGAGACCTCGGTCCCCGTGCTCGTGCTCATCGCCGTCGCGGTCGGGGCGGTCCTCGGCCTGATCAACGGTGTGCTCATCGCCTACGGGCGGGTGCAGGCCATCATCATCACCTTCGGCACCGCGAACCTGTTCCAGTTCGTCGGGCTGCAGATCTTCGGCTCCAACACCGTCAACGGGATCCCGCGGGACCTGAAGGTGTTCGGCATCGGTGCTGAGGGGCGGGTCCTGGGCCTGCCGCTGGCCTTCGTCATCACCATCGTGCTGGCCGCGCTGGCCTGGGTGTACCTGCGGCACACCGCGGGTGGCCGGCATTTCTACGCCGTCGGTGGCGACGCCCACGCCGCGCGCCTGGCGGGCGTGCGCGTCCAGCGCCGCCAGATGCTGGCCTACGTCATCACCGGCGCCCTGGTCGGGCTGGCCGCCTGCTTCACCATCGGCCTGGGCACCTCGACGGTGCAGCAGAACATCGGCAGCGGCACCGAACTCGCCGCCATCGCCGCCGTGGTCATCGGTGGCACCTCGATCATGGGCGGCCGCGGTTCGGTGCTGGGCACCATCCTCGGCGCCCTGCTGGTCCAGACGGTCAGCACCGGCGTCACCCAGTTGAAGTGGCCGTCACAGCTGTCGGACCTCTTCGTCGGGATCGCCATCGTCATCGCCGTCGGCGCGGATCTGCTGCGCGAGCGGGCACGGAAGAACAAGAGCCGGAGGGCGCGATGAGCACCACCACCCCCACACCCCCCGCACCGCAGGCCTCGTCGCCGGCCGCCACGGGAGAGTCCGTGGGCAGCAGGGTGCTGCGCGCCCTGCTGACCCAGCGCACCGTCCTGATCGTGGTGCTGCTGGTCGCCGTGCTGGTCACCTTCGTGGTGATGGACGCCGGCGGCTACCTGACCGGCCCCTACGACGGCGACACCCTGGCGGCCGCGCTGATCAACCTGGTGCCGCTGGCCATGCTGGCGCTGGCCGAGATGCTCGTCATCGTCTCCGGACGCGGCGGCATCGACCTGTCCATCGGGTCCACCGTGTCGCTGACCGGGATGATCTTCGGGTTCGCCTACCAGAGCTGGGGTCTCCCGCTGCTGCCGGCGATCCTGGTCGCCATGGTCGCCGGTGGGCTGTGCGGGGCGATCAACGGCTTCCTGATCGCCTACCTCGGGTTCCCGGCGTTGATCGCCACGCTGGCGACCTACTACGGCTACGCGTCGATCGCGCTGGTCATCAACGACCAGAAGCCCGTCACCGGGGACGACATCGCGGGCCTCTACTCCAGCGCCGCCCAGTCGGTCGAACTGCCGCTCATCGGCGCGAACCTGCCCGACATCCCGGTCGGTGTCTTCTACTTCCTGCTGCCGACGGTCGTCGTGGTGTACCTGGTGATGGCGCGCACCGCCTACGGCCGGCGCCTGTTCGCCACCGGGACCAACGACGTCGCCGGACACTTCGCCGGCATCGACGTCCGCGACACCCGGTTCAAGGCCTACGTCCTCGCAGGCGTCATCGCCGGCCTGGTCGCCGTGGTCACCACCGCGCAGTTCGCCTCGGCCCGTCCCGACGCGGGAACCAGCGGCAACGGCATGGCCCTGCCCGCGATCACCATCGCGGTCCTCGGCGGCGTCGCCATCACCGGCGGGATCGCCCGGGTCGCCGGTGTCGTGCTGGCCGGCCTGCTGGTGGTCTGGCTCAACGCCGGTATCCCGCTCGCCATCGAGGGCAACGACGGCCCCCAGTTCCAGCTCCTCGCGCTGGGCGCCGTGCTGATCTTCGCGGCCCTGCTCAACGGCCTCACCACCCGGCGGTACGGCGGAACGAGATGACCGACCGGGTCTGCTTCCTCATGCACGTGCGCACCGACCGGCTGGCCGAGTACACCGCGGCGCACGAGGCGGTGTGGCCGGAGATGCAGCAGGCGCTGCGCGAGACCGGCTGGCACAACTACTCGCTGTTCGTGCGGCCCGACGACGGTCTCGTCGTCGGCTATCTCGAGACCGACGACTTCGACGCCGCGCTCGCCGGGATGGACGCCCACGAGGTCAACGACCGCTGGCAGGCCGCGATGGCGCCGTTCTTCCCGGAGGCGGACGCCTCCCGGCCGGACCAGCGCATGCAACGACTGACCGAGTACTTCCACCTGGCCTGACGGCCACACCCGCTCCCCGATCCGACCGTCACGACGAAGGATTTCCCTGATGACGCAGACCATTTCTGACGCCCTGGCCCCGCTCGACACCTTCGGTATCGAGGTGCCGTCGTGGGCGTACGGCAACTCGGGCACCCGCTTCAAGGTGTTCTCCACCCGTGGCGTGCCCCGGGATCCGTTCGAGAAGCTCGCCGACGCCGCGCAGGTGAACGCGCTGACCGGGGCGGCGCCGCGGGTGTCGATCCACATCCCGTGGGACACGGTCGAGGACTGGTCGGCACTGGCCGATCACGCGGCGTCGCTGGGGGTCTCGATCGGCGCGGTGAACTCCAACCTGTTCCAGGACGACGACTACAAGCTGGGGTCGTTGACCAACGCCGACGAGCGGATCCGGGCGAAGGCGATCGCGCACCACCTGGAGTGCCTCGACGTCATGCGCGCGACCAACTCCAGGGACCTCAAGATCTGGCTGCCCGACGGCACCAACTACGCCGGCCAGGACTCGCTGCGCCGCCGGCAGGACCGGCTGGCCGACTCGCTGCAGCAGATCTACGCCGCGATGGACTCGGATCAGCGACTCCTGCTGGAGTACAAGATCTACGAGCCGTACTTCTACACGATGGACCTGCCCGACTGGGGCAGTTCGCTGCTGCAGTGCCTGGCCCTGGGTGAGCGCGCGAAGGTCATCCTGGACACCGGCCACCACGCGCCGAGCACCAACATCGAGTTCATCGTGATGCAGCTGCTGCGCCAGGACCGGCTCGGGGCGTTCGACTTCAACTCCCGTTACTACGGAGACGACGACCTCATCGTCGGGTCGGCGGATCCGTTCCAGCTGTTCCGGATCATGGTCGAGATCGTGTCCCAGGGTGCGCATCTGCCGTCGGCCGGGGTGAACTTCATGCTCGACCAGTGCCACAACATCGAGGACAAGATCCCCGGTCAGATCCGCTCGGTGATGAACGTGCAGCACGCCACCGCCAAGGCGCTGCTCGTCGACACCGACGCGCTGACCGCCGCGCAGGACTCCGGTGACGTCCTCGGCGCCCACGGCGTGCTGATGGACGCCTACGAGACCGACGTCCGCAGCCTGCTCGCCGACCGCCGGGAGGCCAAGGGCCTGCCGCGTGATCCGCTGGCCGCGTTCGCCGCGTCGGGCTACCTCGACCGCATCGCCACCGAGCGCGTCGGCGGCACCCAGGCCTCCTGGGGCGCCTGAGCTCGCGCTCGGCGACCCCACCCACCCCGCTGCCCCACCGACCTCCAGGGACTTCGAAGATGAGTGACACCAACACCGCGGTCAGCGACCTGATCGGCCGGTCGAACCGGCTGGGCGCGGATCCGCGCAACACCAATTACGCCGGCGGGAACACCTCGGCGAAGGGCGTCGAGACGGACCCGGTGACCGGCGAGCCGGTCGAACTGCTGTGGGTCAAGGGTTCCGGCGGTGACCTGGGCACCCTGAAGCCGCAGAACCTGGCGGTGGTGCGGCTGGACCGGCTCCGCGCGCTGGTCGACGTGTACCCGGGGGTGGACCGCGAGGACGAGATGGTCGCCGCGTTCGACTACTGCCTGCACGGAAAGGGCGGCGCCGCACCCAGCATCGACACCGCGATGCACGGATTGGTCGACGCCGCGCACGTGGACCACCTGCACCCCGACTCCGGCATCGCGCTGGCCACCGCGGCCGACGGCCGGGAGCTGACCCGCAAGGCGTTCGGGGACCGGGTCGCGTGGGTGGACTGGCGCCGCCCCGGGTTCCAGCTCGGCCTGGACATCGCGGCCATCAAGGCCGCCCACCCGGAGGCCATCGGGGTCATCCTCGGCGGTCACGGCATCACCGCCTGGGGCGACACCTCCGCCGAGGCCGAGGCGAACTCCCTGGAGATCATCCGCACCGCCGAGCAGTTCCTCGCCGACCACGGCTCGGCCGAGCCGTTCGGTCCGGCCGTCGCCGGGTACGAGCCGCTGCCCGAGTCCGAGCGGCGGGCGAAGGCCGCGGCGCTGTTCCCGACCCTGCGCGGGCTGGCGTCCACCGACAAGCCGCAGCTCGGACACTTCACCGACAGCCCGGAGGTGCTGGACTTCCTGGCGCACGAGAAGCTCGGCGCGCTGGCCGCACTCGGCACCTCCTGCCCCGACCACTTCCTGCGCACCAAGGTCAAGCCGATGGTGGTGAACCTGCCCTCGACCGCCTCGGTCGAGGACATCCTGGCCGCGCTGCCCGCCCTGCACGAGGCCTACCGGGCCGACTACGCCGGCTACTACGAGCGCAACGCGACCCCGGACTCGCCCGCGATGCGCGGTGCGGACCCGGCGATCGTGCTGGTCCCCGGCGTCGGCATGTTCTCCTTCGGCAAGGACAAGCAGACCGCGCGTGTCGCCGGTGAGTTCTACGTCAACGCCATCAACGTGATGCGCGGCGCGGAGTCGGTGTCCACCTACGCCCCGATCAGCGAGGCCGAGAAGTTCGCCATCGAGTACTGGGCGCTGGAGGAGGCCAAGCTGTCCCGGATGCCCAAGGCCAAGGCGCTGGCCACGCGCGTCGCCCTGGTCACCGGGGCCGGCTCCGGCATCGGCAAGGCCATCGCCACCCGCATCGCGGCCGAAGGCGGATGCGTCGTCATCGCCGACCTCAACCTCGACGCCGCACAGGAGGTGGCCACGCAACTGGGCGGTCCCGACGTGGCGGTCGCGCTGCGCGCCGACGTCTCCGACGAGGACGCCGTCGCCGCGCTCGTCGCCGACGCCTCGCTCGCGTTCGGCGGCGTGGACCTCGTCGTCAACAACGCCGGCCTGTCGCTGTCCAAGCCGCTGCTGGAGACCACCGCCCGCGACTGGGACCTCCAGCACGACGTGATGGCCAAGGGGTCGTTCCTGGTGTCCCGGGAGGCGGCGCGGGCGATGATCGCCCAGGGCATGGGCGGCGACATCATCTACATCAGCTCCAAGAACGCCGTCTTCGCCGGACCCAACAACATCGCCTACTCCGCCACCAAGGCCGACCAGGCCCACCAGGTCCGGCTGCTGGCCGCCGAACTCGGCCAGTACGGCATCCGCGTCAACGGCATCAACCCCGACGGCGTCGTCCGCGGCTCCGGCATCTTCGCCTCCGGCTGGGGCGCCTCCCGCGCCGCCGTGTACGGGGTCAAGGAAGAGGACCTCGGCGCCTACTACGCCAAGCGCACCCTGCTGGGCAAGGAGGTCCTCCCCGACCACATCGGCGACGCCGTCTACGCCCTCACCGCCGGCGACCTGTCCCAGACCACCGGACTCCACATCCCCGTCGACTCCGGGGTCGCCGCCGCGTTCCTCCGATGAGCGCCCGCGCGAACAGGAACGAACACCGATGAGCGCCCGCGCGAAGAGGGAACGAGCACCGATGAGCGCCCGCGCGAAGAGGAACGAGCACCGATGACCCAGGCTCCTGCGGCGTTCGCCGCGGTCGATCTGGGGGCGTCCAGCGGGCGGGTCATCCTCGGCCACGTCGGACCCGGGACGCTCGCGATGACCGAGACCCGGCGGTTCCGCAACGGACCCGTCCACCTGCCGGACGGGCTCTACTGGGACGTCCTCGGCCTCTACACCGACGTCCTGCACGGGCTGCGCGACGCGGCCCGGCAGGATCCGGCGGTGCGTGGTGTGGGGATCGACTCCTGGGCGGTGGACTACGGTCTCGTGTCCGGCGACCGGCTGCTCGGCAACCCGCGGCACTACCGGGACGGCCGCACCGACGCCACGGTCATCGACGGTGTGCACCGGCGGGTGTCACCGGAGCGGCTGTACGGGGTGACCGGTCTGCAGCACCTGCCGTTCAACACGCTGTACCAGCTCGCCGCCGAGGGGGCACTGCCGTCCGGCACGCAGGCCCTGATGATCCCCGATCTGCTCGGCTACTGGCTGACCGGCCGGCGGGTCATCGAGGAGACGAACGCCTCGACCACCGGCCTGCTCGACGCCCGTACCGGTGACTGGTCGGCGGAGCTGTTCACCGCGCTCGGCTGGACGGCCGAGCTGTTCCCGGAGCTCGCGGCTCCGGGCAGCGTGGTCGGCGGCCTGACGTCGGCGGTACGGACCGAGACCGGACTCGGCGACGACGTGCGGGTGACCACCGTCGGCTCCCACGACACCGCTTCGGCGGTGCTCGGGGTGCCTGCCGAGACCCCGCACTTCGGCTACATCTCGTGCGGCACCTGGGGTCTCGTCGGCGTCGAGCTCGAGACACCGGTGCTCACCCAGGAGAGCCGGGCGGCGAACTTCACCAACGAACGCGGCATCGACGGCACCATCCGCTACCTGCGCAACGTGATGGGGCTGTGGCTGCTGTCGGAGAGCGTGCGGACCTGGGAGCGCGACGGCGACAGCACCCCGCTCACCGAGCTGATCGCCGCGGCCGCAGCGCTGCCGGCCGGCGGCCCGACGTTCGATCCCGACGACCCGGTGTTCCTGCCGCCGGGTGACATGCCGTCGCGGATCGCCGCGTCGTGCGCCGCGACGGGCGGGCCGGTGCCCGCCGGCCCCGCGCAGGTCGTCCGGTCGATCCTGGACAGCCTCGCGGCCACCTTCGCCGAGCGGATCGCCGACGCGGAACGACTGTCGGGCAACCGGATCGAGGTGATCCACATCGTCGGCGGCGGATCGCAGAACACCCTGCTCTGCCAGCTGGTCGCCGACGCGACCGAACGTCCCGTGGTGGCCGGCCCGGTCGAGGCCACCGCCCTGGGCAACCTGCTCGTGCAGGCCCGCACCGCCGGTGTGCTGGCCGGCGACCGCTGGGATCTGCGCGCCGAACTCCGCCGGGCCGTGCACACCCGCACCTACCGACCGGGGGCGGCACCCGACGGACGGTGACCCGGGCCGGCACCTGCGTTCAGCCGCCCCCGGGCAGCCCGGCGGCCTGGTAGAAGCCGGCGATGTGGGCACACACCGCCGCCTCGGCGTCGGCCCCGCGGCCGGCCCCGACCGCGGCGAGCACGTCGCGGTGTTCCGCCGTCAACCGGCGGGCCATGGCGGGCCAGTCGTCGATGCGGCCGACGGCGGCGGTCACGTAGGCCTCGATGGCCGTGCGCATCGCACTCATCACCGCGGCGATGACGACGTTGCCGGCCGCCTCGGCGAGGCTGACGTGGAAGCGGGTGTCCAGCGCCAGATAGGCGGCGGGGCTCAGGCTCTCGTCGTCCATCGCGTCCACCAGCGCGGCCGCCGCGGCCAGCGCCGCCCCGTTCGCGCCGTCGGCCGCCTCCCGTACCGCCCACCGCTCGATGAGCAGCCGGGCGCCGACGATGTCGGCGACCGGCACGTGCCGGCTCGCCAGGTGCCAGGTCAGGGCGGCGGCGATCGGTGACGCGGGCTCGGCGGTGATGACGGCACCGGCGTCGGGTCCGGATCCCACGCCGGTCCGGACCACGCCGAGGGCCTCGAGGATCCGCACGGCCTCCCGCACGCTGGACCGGCTCACCGCGAACCGTTCGGCGAGCGCCCGCTCACCGGCCAGCTTCTGCCCGACCGACAGCGTCCCCGACCGGAGGTCGGCCTCGATACCGGCCAGGACCACCTGGTAGCTCTTGTCGGCCACGGCTCCCCTTGTGTGGTCTGACCACAGCCGATACTGTGGTCGGACCACAGGGTAACGCTCGCCGCGGCACCTTGGCCTCGTCATTCCCCCTGGAGTTCCCTCATGCGCATCGCGGTGGTGGCCACCTGCCTGGCCGACTCGCTGTTCCCCGACGTCCTGAAGGCGACCGTCGGCCTGCTCGAGCGGCTCGGGCACACGGTGGTGTTCCCCCGGGCCCAGGTGTGCTGCGGTCAGATGCACGTCAACACCGGCTATCTCAAGGAAGCCCTGCCGGTGGTGCGCCATCACGTGGAGACCTTCGAGGCCGCGGAGTTCGACGTGGCCGTGGCCCCGTCGGGTTCCTGCGTCGGGTCCATCCGGCACCAGCAGGCGATGGTCGCGCGCCGCGGCGGCGACACCGCCCTCGCCGAGCGCGCCACCGCGCTCGCCGGCCGCACCTACGAACTGTCCGAGCTGCTGGTCGACGTCCTCGGCGTCACCGACGTCGGCGCCTACTTCCCGCACCGGGTGACCTACCACCCGACCTGCCACTCGCTGCGGATGCTGCGGGTCGGCGACAAACCGCTGCAACTGCTGCGTGCGGTCGGCGGCATGGATCTGGTGGAGCTGCCCGCGGCCGACCAGTGCTGCGGCTTCGGCGGCACCTTCTCGCTGAAGAACCCGGACGTGTCCACCGCGATGCTGGCCGACAAGATGGGCAACGTGCTGGCCACCAAGGCGGAGATGTGCTCCGCCGGGGACGCGTCGTGCCTGATGCACATCGGCGGTGGGCTGTCCCGCCTCAAGACCGGGGTGCGCACCGTGCACCTCGCCCAGATCCTGGCCTCGACGACGGAGAAGGTCTACGCATGAACACCATCGGCGCTGCCGGTCGTCCCTCGGTGAGCACCTGCCCGGTGCCGGCATGACCACGTTCCTGGGTGTGCCGATCCGCCGCTCCCGCGACGCCGAGTCACCGATCCGAGGGTCCGAGACGTTCCCGCAGGCGGCGAAACGGGCGGTCGACGACACCCGGTTGCGTCGCAACCTGGGCCGCGCCACCGCGACCATCCGCGGCAAGCGGCAGGCCGTGGTCGACGAGTTGCCCGACTGGGAGGCGTTGCGCGACAGCGGCTCCGCGATCAAGGCGCGGGTGATGGCCGAGCTGCCCGCACTGCTGGAGCAGCTCGAGGCGAACGTGACGGCCCGGGGCGGCGTCGTCCACTGGGCGGCCGACGCCGAGGAGGCCAACCGGATCATCACCGGGATCGTGAAATCCAAGGAAGTCGACGAGGTCGTCAAGGTCAAGTCGATGGCCACCCAGGAGATCGGCCTGAACGAGTACCTCGAGGAGCACGGCATCGCCGCCGTGGAGACCGATCTGGCCGAGCTCATCGTGCAGCTGGGGCACGACAAGCCGTCGCACATCCTGGTGCCGGCCATCCACCGCGGCCGCGCCGAGGTGCGGGAGATCTTCCTCAACGAGATGACCGGGGTGGCGGTCGGTCTCACCGACGATCCGCGCGAACTGGCGATGGCCGCCCGGACCCACCTGCGCCGGAAGTTCCTCTCCGCCAAGGTCGCGATCTCGGGCACCAACTTCGCCATCGCCGACACCGGCACCCTGTCGGTCGTGGAGTCCGAGGGCAACGGCCGGATGTGCCTGACACTGCCCGAGACCCTCATCACCGTCATGGGCATCGAGAAGATCCTGCCGACCTTCAGCGATCTGGAGGTGTTCATGCAGCTGCTGCCGCGCTCCTCCACCGGCGAGCGGATGAACCCGTACACGTCGCTGTGGACCGGCGTCACCCCCGGCGACGGTCCGCAGGAGTTCCACCTCGTGCTGCTGGACAACGGCCGGACCAACGCGCTGGCCGACGAGGTCGGCCGGGCCGCGCTGCACTGCATCCGGTGCTCCGCCTGCCTCAACGTCTGTCCGGTCTACGAACGCGCCGGCGGCCACGCCTACGGCTCGGTCTACCCCGGTCCGATCGGCGCGGTGCTCACCCCGCAGCTCACCGGCATCCACGGGCACGACGACGTCAACTCCACGTTGCCGTACGCCTCGTCGCTGTGCGGGGCGTGCTTCGACGCCTGTCCGGTCAAGATCGACATCCCGTCACTGCTGGTGGAACTCCGCGGCCGGGCGGTGGACTCCGACCGCGGCCACGGGCTGCCCACCGGCTGGGACGGTGCGATGAAGGCGGCCGCCTGGGTGATGAGCGACGAGAAGCGGTTCGCCGCCGCCCAGAAGGGTCTCGCCGCGGGTCGGCTGATCGCCCGCAAGGGCCAGATCACCAACCTGCCGTTTCCGATGTCGGCGTGGACCGGCAGCCGCAACATCGCCGCCCCTCCGAGACAGACGTCCCGGCAGTGGTTCGCCGAGACCCACGGCGACAGCGAGGGTTCGGCATGAGCACCCGCGAGACGATGCTGGCGGCCATCCGGGAAGCGGTCGCCCTCGGCGCCGGCCCCGCCGACGTCGCGCCCGTTCCCCGGGACTACGCCCGGGTCGGGGTGCTGACCGACCACGACGAGGTCCTCGAGCTGCTCGTCGACCGGCTGCTGGACTACAAGGCTCTCGTCACCCGTACCGACCGGGCGGGCCTGCCCGCCGCGCTGGACGAGGCGCTGGCACCCGTGCGCTCGCTGGTCGCCCCGGCGGGACTGCCGGTCGAGTTGTACGAGACCCTGCGCCGCCGCGATCGTCTCGTCGTCGTCGACGGTGCACCGGACGTCCTGACCGCCGACCAGCTGGACCGGCTGGACGCCGTGGTCACCGGCGCCAGGGTGGCCATCGCCCTGACCGGCACCATCGTGCTCGACGCCGGCCCCGACCAGGGCCGCCGCGCCTTGTCCCTGGTGCCGGACCGGCACGTCATCGTGCTGCACGCCGACCAGGTCGTCGAGACGGTGCCCGAGGGTTTCGCCCGCCTGACGCCGACCGCACCGTTGACGATGATCAGCGGCCCGTCGGCCACCAGCGACATCGAGCTGTCCCGGGTCGAGGGCGTCCACGGCCCGCGCACCCTGCACGTCGTCCTCGTCAGCGGCTGAGGCGCCGTCCGGCCCGCGCGCTCCGCGCTCCGGGCCGGACGGGTCCGCTCAGTGCAGGTCGATGGTGCGCACCGCGGCGATGTGGTCGCGGATGAAGCGGTTGGCGTGGGCGGCGAGATCCTCGGAGTCGGTCCACAGGTTGCGCCAGATGCCCAGCGTGTTGCTCAGGGTCGGCGACACCACCGCCGAGGAGAAGGACTCGAAGACGATGGGGCCGTCGTAACCGGTCCGCGCGAGAGCCCGGAAGGTGCTCTCGAAGTCGACGGAGCCGGTACCCAGGTAGCCGCGATGGCTCTCGCCGATGTGCACGTAACCGAGCCGCTCGCTCGTGTCCAGGAACGGCTGGAACAGATCCGATTCCTCGATGTTCATGTGGTAGGTGTCCAGGTGGACCGAGACGTTGGTGTCGGCCACCGCGTCGAGGTAGGCCAGAGCGCCGCGGCCGGTGTTGAAGACGTTGGTCTCGTAACGGTTGACCACCTCCAGCGACAGGTGCACACCCACCGCGGCGGCGCGGCCGGCCAGGTCGCGGATCGCCGCCACGCTGTTGGCCCGTCCCCGCTCGGACAACGGGGCCATGTGCTTGCGCATCGAGCCGTAGAGCACCCCGCACAGCCGCGTGCCGCCCATCTCGGCGACCCGGTCCAGCGCGGTGCGCAGCAGGTCGACACCGGCTGCCACGACGGCCGGGTCCTCGGAGCTGATGTCGGCGTGCTCGGGCAGTCCGAGGCTGGCGCTGCCGGTGAGATCGGCGTCGCCGAGCGCCTTCCGGGCCGTCGCGGCGTCGAAGGTGTACGGGTCCATCAACGGGAACTCGACGAGGTCGAAACCCGCGGCCTTGGTGCGCTCGACCGAGGAGGTGATGCCGGCGGCGTCGAACTCCCCCGTCCAGACCAGCGCGTGGCAGCCGATGAGTGAGGGCATGGATGTCTCCTGTCGTCGATACGGTGCGGGCTCCCCGCGGGAGCCCGGCCGGACGGCGGCGCCCCGCGACGGACATCGAAACTCTGCGGGCTTCGAGACCCGCCGTGCCGTCGCAGCTTTCAGTCAATCACGGGCAGCGCGGCGCCGCGCCGGCGGCGTCCGGCGAGTCGTGACCGGAGGGGTCCGTGGGCCGGGCGGCGGCCGCCGACCCCGACGACGTCCGCGGTCAGGACGCCGTGGCGCCCAGCGGGTCGAGCAGTCCGAGTGCGGTGAAGGCCACGCGCAGGCCGTCGTCCCGCGGTCGCGGCGCGACCGTGTCGGCCGCCGCGAGGACCCGCGGATCGCTGCCCTCGATGGCGATCCCGACGCCGGCGAAGGCCAGCATCTCCAGATCGTTGAGCCCGTCGCCGGCCGCCACGGTGCGGGTGACGTCGACGCCGAGGTGATCGGCGACCACCTGCAGGCCGACGGCCTTGTGCACCGAGCGCAGGTGGATCTCGCCTGCGGTGTCGCCCATGTCGGGGATGGAACTCGGCACCACACCGAGCCCGTCACCGATGCGGGCGATCAGCGCGCCGCCGGGGAGCGGGGAGGCGAAATAGGTGATCTTGCCGAACGACGTGGTGGACAGATCGTCCGACATCACCAGCGTGGCGAGGATGTCGGCCGGGCCCTCCCGCTCGGGCGTGCGGGGGGCCGAGAGGTGCCCGAGCAGATCGGCCAGCCGACGATCGACCCCGGGCGGGCCGTAGACCGCCTCCGGGGCCTCCAGCAGGTAGGCGATGCGGTGCTCGTCGAGCACCCGGACCGCCGCGGTCGCGAGCGCCGCCGGGAACCGCCGGTCCAGCAGTACCTCGCCGTCGATCTCGACGTATCCCCCGGCGGCGGCCACGAAACCGTCCAGCTCCTCGAGGACGCCGTCGGGGATCATCGACTTCGGACGTCCGGTGCACAGGAACACCCGGTGACCGGCGGCCCGGGCGTCCCGCACCGCCGCGAGCTGGCCGGCCGGCACCAGTCCGTGCTGGGCGTAGGTGCCGTCGAAGTCGAGGAAGATCAGCCGGGCGGCGGGATGCGGGGCGACGGTCACGTGCACCCACGCTACCGGGACGGCGGTGCACCCCACGGGCGTCAGGACCACCCGGGTCGGCGGGCGCCGGACCGACGACGCGCGGCGGGAACGCCTGGACCGCACACCGCGGCCGCCGGGTGCGGGCCGGTCGGGAGTGGATCAGCGGCGCAGCACCCGCCGGGTCTGGCGTGTCCGGGCCACCAGTCGTCCCTGCGCGTCGTGCAGCAGGGCGTCGTCGATGCAGACGTGGGCGTCCTGCCAGGACGTCCACTGGTCGACCCGCAACCACGCCCCGACCGGCGGAACCGCGCGCACCAGGTGCAGTGTCAGCTCCACGGTCGGCAGGACGATCGGCGTCGTCCGGGTGGCGTACAGACTCGGCGGCAGCGCATCGGCGACGACGCCCAGCTGCACCAGCGGGCCGGCCAGCGCGGCCCTGTCCCGCGGCCGGATCCAGGCGGTCAGCCTGGGTTCGGGACCTCCGGCGAGCGGCCGCCCCGCTCCCACGGCGCGGACGTCCAGGTGCCGGGTGAAGGGCACGAAGTCCGGCGGCACCGCGAGGGGCTCGGCGTCGTCCGGCGTCCGGAAACCCGTCGGGAGGTCGGCGTCGGCCACCACGGGCGTCGGATCGTCCTGATCCCGGGCGGTCGTCACAAGCACCTGGGCGAGCGCCCGCAACGCGTCCCCCTGCCAGGCCTCGGCGTGGACGCTGGACGTCGAGCCCAGCCGGTTCAACCGGACCGACGGGACGACCGGCTCGTCGGGCAGCACCGCCTCGAGGAAATGGGCGGTGGCCGTCCGCACCACGGCGGGGCGTCCGCTGCGGTCCATCACCGCACCCCGGGCGGCGCGCAGCAGGCTGCCCACGATCACGCCGCCCTGCACCGCACTGAAGGACCGCCACGTCGGGTCGAAGGTCCAGGCCGGGGCGGAGCTCACGCGGGGCCGCGGACGAAGGACGCGTCGGTCACCTCGACCGCGTGCCCGGCGTCGCAGTGCAGACCGGTCCGGACCCCCGCACCGCAGTCGACGTGCTCGAGCCGGCCGACCGGCTCGCCGGGCTCGAGCGCGTACCGCTCGCCCCACTCCCGCAGCGCGATGAGCACCGGCACGATCGCCCGGCCTTTCGCGGTGAGGGTGTACTCGTCGCGGGCCCGCTGCCCGGGTTCGCGGTAGGTGTGGCGTTCCAGCAGCCCCTCCGCCACCAGCTGCCGGAGCCGGCCGGCGGTGATCGGCTCGCTCAGGCCGGACCGGGCCACGAAGTCGGCGAACCGGCGCGTGCCGAACGACGCCTCGCGCAGCACCAGGAACGCCGACCGGGGTCCGACCACGTCGAAGGTGGCCGCGATCGGACAGGACCCGGCCGGGGCCGGCGGGGATGCGGTGGACGTGCTCATCGCCCCATGCTAGCTGGCTTGTGAAGTGTTAAGCCAGCTGCTTCACTGGCCTGACTGAGCAGAAGTTCAGCCAGCGTCCGCCGTCGACAGGAGCCACCGTGACCACCGCCCGCGATCTCGCCCACACCACCGCCCTCGTCATCGGGGCCAACCGCGGACTGGGTGCCGCCGTCGTCCGGGAGCTGCTGGCCCGCGGGGCCACGGTCTACGCCGCCGCCCGCCGGCCCGGGCGGATCACCGTTCCCGGGGTGACCCCGGTGCAGCTCGACATCACCGACCCGGCGTCGGTCGCCGCCGCGGCCGCGGCCGCCCCGGACGTCGACCTGCTGATCAACAACGCGGGCACCTCCGGCGGCGCCGACCTGCTGACCGGCTCGCTGGACGACATCCGCCGCGAGATGGAGACGCACTTCTTCGGCACCCTGCAGGTCACCCGCGCGTTCCGGCCCTCGCTGGTCGCCCGCCGCGGGGCGGTCGTCAACGTGCTGTCCGCGCTGAGCTGGTTCTCGATGCCCGGCAGCGGTGCGTACTCCGCGGCCAAGGCCGCCGAATGGTCGATGACCAACAGCCTCCGGCTCGCGCTGGCACCCGACGGTGTGCCGGTGACCGCCCTGCACGTGGGCTACATGGACACCGACATGACCGCCGGCGTGGACGGACCGAAGTCCGACCCGGCCGATGTCGCCCGGGCACTGCTCGACGCCGTCGCCGACGGCCGCTCGGAGGTGCTGTTCGACGACGTCAGCCGACGCGTGCAGCAGGGCCTCGCCGGTGGCGTCGACGCGCTCTACGGGCACCTGACGGGTGTCTGACCCGGTCACGGCCGTTGCAGCACCTGCAGGTCGGTCACGTAGCCGGCCAGACCGCCGGAGACCGCGCGCCGCCAGCCCGCCACGGTGGCGACGGACCACCCGGACCCGGCCGGCCCGTCGGCGAGTACGGGCGTTCCCGCACCGGCGGACAACGTCCGGACGGTCAGGGCCAGCAGGGCGATGCAGGCGATGAACAGCGCGACGGCGGTCAGCGCGACCGGCAGACCGAGGTGTTCGGCGACCACTCCGACGAGCGGCGGTCCGCCGAGCAGGCCGGTGTAGCCGACCGTGGCCGCCAGTGCGACACCCTGCGGACCGCCCAGCGACCCAGCGGCGGCCAGCGCCACCGGGAAGACGTTGGCGAGGCCGAAGCCGACCAGCAGGAACCCCAGCAGCGCCACCGGCACCGACGGGGTCAGCGCGGCGACGAGCATCGCGCCCGCCGCCAGCGCCGCGCCCCGGACGACCAGGCGACGGGCACCGAACCGACGCAGCGCCCACCCCCCGCCGAGCCGGCCGATGCCCATCGCCAGCGAGAAGCCGGCGAACCCGGCGGCGGCGACGACGGGACCGGCGCCCAGGCCGGTGCGCAGGTGCAGCGCCGCCCAGTCGGTCAGCGTGCCTTCGGCGAACGCCGT
Source organism: Nakamurella deserti (assembly GCF_003260015.1). Lineage (NCBI taxonomy): Bacteria > Bacillati > Actinomycetota > Actinomycetes > Nakamurellales > Nakamurellaceae > Nakamurella > Nakamurella deserti. The sequence continues at coordinate 226,995 of NZ_QCXS01000004.1, forward strand.
GCACCCGGCGACGGCTCCGAGCAGCACCACGATCAACCGGTGCGGCACCGCAGGTCCCGCCCCGGCGTCCCGGCGGCCGCGGCGTGCCGTCGGACGCCGGGCGGACTCGGGCGGCAGCGGGTCGACGGCGGCCAGCGGCCGGGCGACAGCGCAGGTCACGGCGATCCCGGCGGCACCGACGAGGACCAGGTGCGGCAGCACGCCGACGACAATGGCCAGCCCGCCGCCGACCACCGCGCCGGCCAGCGCCCCGAAGCTCACCCCGGCGTGCAACATGGGCATCAACGGCCTGCGGCGCGCCTGCTCGAGCCGGACACCGAGGCTGTTGGCGGCGACGTTGACCGCGCCGGTGGCACCCCCGAACACGAGCAGCGCCGCACCGAGCTCGACGGGCGACCCGGCGAGCCCCGGCAGCACCAGCGACAGCCCGAGCAGGATGCCGCCCGCGACACCCACCGCACCCGCCCCGTAGCGCGTGCACCAGCGACCCGCGAGCTGCATGGTCGCCAGCGCGCCGAACGACACGCACAGCAGCACGGCACCCAGCGCCGCGGCGGACAGGTGCAGGGAGGCACTGAGGTCGGGCACGCGGGCCGCCCAGGTGCCGAACACGAAGCCGTCGAAGGCGAACAGGGCCAACACGGCCGCACCGCCGGTGACACGACCGGGCCGGGCCGGGCCGGCAGGTGCGACGGCGGGTGGCGCAGCGGGTCCCGACGCCGTCGCAGCGGCCGGCGGTGGCGTGGCACCCGGCGGCGTCGCGGCACCCGGCGGTGTCACGGCTGCCGGCGTCACGGCCGCCGGCGTCACAGCCGCGGGTGTCACGGCCGACGGTGTGAGGTCGGCCGGGGCGGGGACGGCACGATTGGTGTGCGGCGGACGGCGTCCGGGGCGCACGGTGGAACGGGTGGGGAACACGGCAACTCCTGCAACAGGGATCAGAGGTGGGGCCCGCGCGACCGGGCGGCCGCAACGGCCGCCCGGAGCACGGCAGGACCGGGGGAACACACCGGTGTGGGGGGCAGCGCGCGGATCGGAGATCCCGGTCGGCTGCCCGATCGCGGGGCGATCAGGGGACGCCGCGGCGTCGATTCCAGCGCTAGGGGGACGTCCTCCCGCCCGGACGGTTGTCCGGTCGTGACGCGGGTCATCCGCGGCCGGCGCAAGAACCTCCGTGCAGCCGGCCGGAACGCGCGCGGCCACCACACTCTCGGACGGCGGTCCCAGGCCGCCCACATCCGCGGCGCCCATCATCCCGGTGCGTCCGGACCGGACGCCGACGATCGGAGGAACGTGGGGCTGTCCATCGCCGCCGGCTGGTTCGTGCTGCTGGGTGCGGTCACGGGCGCCGCGGCACTGCTGGTCGTCGCCGTGGGCCGCGGGCGGTCCTGGTACCGGCGCAGACTGCCCGCGGGGGTGCTGGCCGGGCTCGCCGTGACGACGGCCGTGACCCTCTACGCCGATCACGTGTGGCATCCGTTCCCCGACCCGCTGCCGTGGGTGGTCGTCCTGTGGACGGGGATGACCCTGGTGACGATGGCCGTGGCCCTGCTGCACCGCAGCGGGCGGGCCCGGGTCGCCGGTGTGGCGCTGGGGTTGATCGTCGCGGTCTGCGGCGGCATCCAGGTCAACGCCTCGTTCGGCACCTACCCGACGCTCGCGGCGGCGTTCGGGGAACCGCTGCCCGGCCAGGTCGACAGCTCCACCGTCCTCGGCCACGACGTCCCGGTCGCCGCGGTGGCCGACGGCGGGCCGCTGGACGCCTCGTGGCGTCCCGCCGCACCCGTCGCCACGAACGGCGAGGTGACCACCGCGACCATTCCCGGCACGGTGTCCGGATTCCGGGCCCGCCCGGCCTGGATCTACCTGCCGCCCGCCTATCAGGCCGATCCCCGCCCGCTGCTGCCGGTGCTGATCCTGCTCTCGGGACAGCCGGGAGAGCCGCGCAACTGGTTCGACGGCAGCCACGTGCCCGAGATCATGGACGCCTGGGCCGCCCGGCACGGCGGGCTCGCGCCGGTGGTGGTGGTCCCGGACTGGATCGGGACGGCGGCGGGCAACCCGCTGTGCGTGGACTCAGCGGCCGCCGGCGCCGACTACACCTACCTGACCCGCGACGTCCCCGACTGGATCCGCGGCGAACTCGAGGTCGACCCGCGGCCGACCCGGTGGGCGGTCGGCGGGCTCTCGGCGGGGGCGACGTGCGCCGGGCAGCTGGCCGTCAACGACCCGGCGCAGTTCCCGACGTTCCTGTTCTTCTCCGGTCAGACCGAGCCGACGCTGTCCGACCGCGCCGACACGGTGGCCACCCTGTTCGACGGCGACGAGGCGGCGTTCGTCCGGATCAACCCCCTGGACGTGCTGCGGACCCGCTCCTTCGCCGGCAGCGCGGCGGTGTTCGCGGCGGGCGCCCGGGACGGCACCTACGGACCGCAGACCAGGGCTGTCCGGGACGCCGCGCTGGCTGCGGGCGTCGACGCGCGGTACCTGGAGCTCCCCGGCGGTCACGACTCGCCGTTCTGGGCCGCGGCGCTCGCCGGGTCGATGGACTGGCTGGGCACCCGCCTGCAGCTCACCGGCTGACCGGACCGCCGGCGGACGCCGGCCCGGCGCATCGGGTGGTCGGCGTCAGCAGTCGTGCGCGGGCGAGAGATCCTCCGCGGACAGCCGCCGGGTGACCACGTCGTGGGCCGTGTCGTCCAGCGTGCTGTCGGTGGCCCAGGCGTGCCCGCGCAACACGTCCAGCGCCTCCTGGCTGGTGAGGTCCAGGGCGGCGTTGAGCATCCCGACGGCGACGACCACCTCGGAACGCCATTCCATCGGCCGGCTCAACCAGTGCGGCGGGACGAGATCCGGCGCGGCCGACGTCGGCAGCGGCACCCCGTCGAGCAGCAGGGTCGCCATCCGACCCACCACCGCGGCGACGTCACCGAGGTCGGCGGTGAAGGCGTCGTGCGGGTCGCGGTAGAACAGGTCGACGGTGCCCAGCCCGGTCAGCGGCGCACCCAGCGGCACCGCCACGATCGAGCGCACCCGGGTCTTGGCGAGCAGCTCGGCGTGGAACAGCGGCCACCGCAACGCCATCTCGGCCTCGTCGACCTGGACGGTGGACGCGGTGATGTGCGCGTGGATGCAGGGTCCCTCGCCGGTGGTGAACTGCAGCCGTTCGGCGTCCGCCGCGGCGGGGTCGCTGGCCCCCAGCGGAACCCGGATCGATCCGGCGAACAGGGCCATGCCGGCACCGGAGACCGGCAGCACGTCGGCACAGGCCCGGGTCAACCGGCTGGGCAGGAGCTCGGCCCGCCCGCCGTCGGAGTGTCCCGCCCGTTCGTAGGCGGCGACGAACGCCTCGGTGATGTCCACGCGGTTTCTTCCGTCTGGAGGGCCGTCGCGGAGGTGCGATCGACAGTCGCCCGGGGGCGGCATGCCGTTGTCATACCCGAGCCCCCCGCGTCGCTACGCACGCAGCGGGTCGGCCCAGGTCACGGCGGCCCTCCCGGCCACCCACCGGCGGCCAGCACACCCGGTGGCACCGCCGTCGCCGCGGCGACCCCGGTCATCGCCATCGTCCGGCGCAGTTCGTTCGTCAGGCCCTCGACGACCCCGGCGACGCCGTCCGCGCCGCCGGTGGCCAGCCCCCAGAGCTGTGGCCGGCCCACGAACACCGCCCGGGCGCCGAGTGCCAGTGCCGTCAACACGTCGGCCCCCGACCGCAGGCCACTGTCGACGAAGGTCTGCGCACCCGAGCCGTCCAACGCGGCCACCACCGCCGGGAGCGCCTGCCGCGAGGTGACCGACCGGTCCAGCGCACGTCCGCCGTGGGTGGAGACGAGGACACCGGCCGCCCCGGCCCCGACCGCGGCGACGGCGTCGTCCGGGTGCAGCACGCCCTTGACCACCACCGGCAACCCGCTGAGGCCGGCGAGCCAGCCCACGGTGTCGAGCCCGACGTCGGGCGCGGTCGTCCGGCGGGCCTTCGAGGCGGGGTCCGCCGGATCCGCGAGATCGTCGAGGTTGAGGCCGCGGGCGGCCAGCGCCCGGTCCGGCCAGCCCGACGGCTCGAACGCGGCCTGCCGGGTGTCCAGGGTCGGCAGGTCGACGGTCAGCACCAGGGCCCGGGCGCCCGCCGCCACCGCCCGGCGGACCAGCGCGGCGGTCAGGTCACGGTCGGTCATCACGTACACCTGCAGCCACCACGGCGCACCGGTGGCCGCGACGTCGGCGAACGGCACCCCGGCGTGCGTGCTGACCCCGAGCAGCGAGCCGGCCCGGGCGGCGGCGCGGGCGACGGCGACCTCACCGTCCGGATGCGCGGCGGTCGCCTGGGCCACCGGGCCGAGCAGCACCGGGGTGTTGACCGCGGTGCCCAGGACGGTCGTCGCCGTGGACGGACTGCCCACACCGGACAGCACCCGGGGCACGAAGCGGGAGGCCGACCAGTCCCGCAGTCCCTCCCGGTGGGTGGTGCCGCCCCCGGCGGTCATCGCGAAGTAACCGGCGACGAAGTCCGGCAGCGACCGCCCGGCGGCCGTCTCCAGGTCGGTCAACCATCCGGACGCGGCTGCTGTGTTCAGTTCCACCGGCTACCATTCCTTATTGTTCAGTGTCGATGTACATTCAGCATGCGCGACGGCGCGCAGGGAGAAGGGTGGTCCGCGATGAGCGACAACGCAACCGGCCGCACCGCGCTGGTGATCGGCGCGACCGGCATCACCGGGCAGTCCGTCGGGCGGCAGCTCGTGGAGCTCGGCTGGAAGACCTACGGCCTGTCCCGCAGCGGCAGTCACGTCGTCGAGGGCATGAGCGACCTGACCGCCGACCTGCTCGACGCGGGCGCGCTGCGCGAGGCGATCGCCGGCACGGCACCCGAGATCGTCATCATCACCGCCTGGATGCGCCACGACACCGAGGCCGAGAACATCGAGGTCAACAGCGCGATCGTGCGCAACGTGCTCGCCGCCGTCGAACCGGAGGGCAGCGTGCGGCACATCGCCCTGGTCACCGGGCTCAAGCACTACCTCGGGCCCTTCGAGTTCTACGGGCAGGGCGTGCAGGCCGAGACCCCGTTCCACGAGGACGAGCCGCGGCTGCCCTACCCCAACTTCTACTACGCGCAGGAGGACGAACTCTTCGCCGGCGCCGAGAAGTCCGGCTACACCTGGAGCGTGCACCGCGCCCACACGGTGTTCGGGTTCGCCACCGGCAACGCGATGAACATGGCCCTGACGCTGTCGGTGTACGCGACGCTGTGCCGCGAGCGCGGTGAGACGTTCGTCTTCCCCGGCTCCGAGGAGCAGTGGAACGGGCTGACCGACATCACCGACGCGGACCTGCTCGGGGAGCAGCTGGTGTGGGCGTCGACCGACCCGGCCGGCGCGAACGAGGCGTTCAACATCGCCAACGGCGACGTCTTCCGCTGGCGCTGGCTGTGGCCGCGCATCGCCGCCCACTTCGGCCTGGAGTGGGAGGGTTTCGACACCGAGCCCCGCCCGCTGGAGGCACGGATGGACGGTGCCGCCGAGCAGTGGGCCGCCATCGCCGAGCGCGAGGGCCTGGTGGAACCGCGGCTGTCGAAGGTCGCGTCCTGGTGGCACACCGACGGCGACCTCGGCCGCACCATCGAGTGCCTGACCGACATGACCAAGAGCCGCAAGGCCGGCTTCCTGAACTTCCGCGCCACCGACGAGAGCTTCTTCGACAAGGTGCGGCGCTACCGGGACGCCCGCATCATCCCCTGATCCCCACGGCGGCGCCGGCCGGTGCCGCACCCACCTCGGCAGGACACCGTCGTCCGGGAGGACACCATGAGTTTCACCGTCAGCGGCGTGCACCACGTCGGCCTCACCGTGCGGGACGTCCGGCGCTCGCTCGACTGGTACGGCAGGATGTTCGATCTCGAGCCGGGACCGGTCAACCACGGTGAGGGGGAAGCTCTCTCGCGCGCCCTGCAGGTCGACGGCGTGACGCTGTCGTTCGCGATGGTGCAGATCGGCGGCACCCGGGTCGAGTTCCTGCAGTACCACGAGCCGCCCGGGCGCGACTTCGACCGCACCAACGGTGATGTCGGATCAGCCCACGTGTGCCTGGAGGTCGACGACGTGGCCGCCGCCTACGACGACCTGACCGCCAAGGGGGCGGTGTTCAACGCACCCCCCATCACGCTGACCGACGGCGCCTTCGCCGGCAGCACCTGGGCCTACCTGCGCGACCCCGACGGCATCCAGCTGGAGATCTGGCAGTCCGGCTGAACGTTCCCCTTCCGACGTCGGGGAGGGATGTGCCCGCCGGGCGGGCACTTCCTCCCCTCCCCACGGCACGGGGGTGTCCGGTCCCCGGCGGACCGGCCGGTTCAGGGCAGGCGGGCGGCGCTGGCCTCCGCGAGCTCCAGCAGCCGGGGCACCCCGGCGGTGAGGGCCGGCGCGAACCGGGTGTCGTCGGGCCGTTCGCCGTTGAGCCAGCGGGTGTGGATGGCCTCGCAGAAGATGGCCGCCTTCCACAGTGCGAGGGTCTCGTACCAGGGCAGGGCGGCGAGATCGAGCGACGACCCCTCGGCGTAGCGCTGGACCAGCTCGCCGCGGGACGGGTAGCCCGGCTGCCGGGTGGCCGAGGTGAGCTCCATCACCGACGACGGCCGGCCCGGCTCCGCGTAGGTCGCGACCAGGTACCCCAGGTCGGCGAGCGGATCTCCGACGGTGGCCATCTCCCAGTCCAGCAGGGCCCGCACGGTGCCGTCGGGCGCGAACATCACGTTGCCCATCCGGTAGTCGCCGTGCACCACCGCCGCGGCCTGCGAGTCGGGCAGCGTCGACGCGAGCCAGGTCCCGAGCCGGCCGACCACCGGCAGGTCACGGGTGGTGTTGCCGCCCCACAACGCGCCGAACCGTTCGACCTGCCGGGACAGGTACCCGACCGGGCGGCCCAGCGCCTGCGCCGCCGGGGAGTCGACCGGCACCCGGTGCAACCGGACCAGGAGGTCGACGAGCGCCCAGCCGGTCGACTGCCGGGCGGCGGGTGCGGACAGCACGTCCGGGATGTCGTCGGTGACGACGAGACCGTCGAGGTACTCCATGACGTAGAACGGGACGCCGAGCACCGATTCGTCGGTGCAGACCGCGAGGATCCGTGGCACCGGGATGCCGTGGCCGGCGACGAACTGCTGGACCCGCGCCTCCCGCGCCATGTCGTGCGTCGACCGGGGCAGTGGCGGCCGCGGCCCGCGGCGGACGACCACCCGGGTGTCGCCGCGCCGCACCGCGAAGGTGACGTTGGACTGCCCCTCGCCGATGGGCGTGACGTCGAGATCACCGGCGCCGATGTGGTTCTCGTCGAGGAACGCGGCCAGCGCGTCGAGCACGAGCAGCGGCGGCCGGTCCAGCCGGTCGGCCTCGGTACGGGTCCGGACGACGTCGCGACCGTCGGGCACGGAACTCACCAATCGTCCCGGCAGGCGGCGACGAGCGCGTCGAGATCGGGCGCCCCGGCGGCCACCGCGGTCCGTCGGGCCTTCACGGCACGCCGCGCGATCGCCCACTTCTGCGTCTCGGTGGAGCCGTCGTACACGCGGAACGGTCGCACCTCGTCCAGGTAGGACGCCAGCGGCAGCGCGTCGGTCATACCGTCCCCGCCGCAGAGCTGCATGGCCCGGTCGATGACCCGGCAGATCGCCTCCGAGCAGTGCACCTTGGCCACGGACGACAGTGCCGAGCCGGCCCGCGGGTCGCTCTCGAGCAGCTGCGCGGTGCGGCTGATGATCGCGTCCGACGTCTCGAGATCGATGACCGACAGCGCGATCAGCTCCTGCGCGAGGCCGAGGTCGGACAGCCGGGAGCCGAACAGCTCGCGGCGCTGCACCCGGTCGAGCGCGATGTCCAGCGACCGGCGGGCCAGCCCCAGCCAGCGCATGCAGTGGGTGAGCCGGGCCGGGCCCAGCCGGACCTGCGCGTAGCGGAAGCCCTCCCCGACGGCGCCGAGCACCGCGTCGTCGGGCACCACGCAGTCGTCGAAGTGGACGTGCGGGTGGCCGCCGGCGATCGTCGAGTCCAGGGCGTGGATGCGGCGGCCGAGCCGGAACCCCGGGTCGTCGGTGTCGACGAGGAACATGGTGGCGCCGGCCGGGGCGTCACCGTCGGCGTCGGTGCGGGCCATGACGATGGCGAACGACGCGCCGACGGCGCCACTGATGAAACGCTTCTCACCGGAGATGACCCAGTCGCCGCCGCGCCGGACGGCGGTCGTCGTCAACGCCGAGGGGTCAGAGCCGGCCCCCGGGTGCGGCTCGGTCATCGCGAAACAGGACCGGATCCGCCCGGCCGCGAGCGGGGCCAGGTAGCGCTGCTGCTGCGCGGGGGTGGCGATCTGGTCGAGGAGGTGCATGTTGCCCTCGTCGGGGGCCATGCAGTTGAGCACCGACGGCCCGATCGGTGAGTACCCGGCGGCCTGGAACACCGGCGACCAGTCGCGCAGCGGCAGCCCGCCGCCGCCCCAGCGCCCCGGCACCTGCGGCGCGAACACCCCGCGCTCCCGGGCGGCGGCCTGCAGTCCGCTCAGCACCCCGGGGTCCAACGCCGTCCCCGGTCGCGGCTCCGCGGGGATGACCGTCGTCCGGACGAAGTCCTCGACAGCCGTCACCATCCCGCTCATGCGGTGCCGCCGGCCGTGATGAGGCCACCGTCCAGGGTCAGTACCTGGCCGGTGATCCACGAGGCCTCGGCCGAGGCGAGGAAGGCCACGGCGGCGGCGATGTCGTCCGGCTCGCCGAGGCGGCGCAGCGGGTACGCGGCGGCGACCTCCGCCTCGCGCCCGTCGTACAGCGCCCGGGAGAAGCCGGTGCGCACGACGGCCGGGGCGACGGCGTTGACCCGTACGCGGGGACCGAGCTCGACCGCGAGCGTGCGCGTCAACTGGTTCAGCGCCGCTTTGCTGACCCCGTAGAAACCGATGCCCTCGGAGGGTGTCTCGGCCGTCACCGACGACAGCGTGACGATCGAGCCGCCGCGGTCGGCGAACCGCAGCACCGGATGGTGAGCCACCGCCTGCACCCAGCCGAGTGCGCTGATCACGTTGACCTCCAGCACCTTCCGGGCCGCCGCGAGGTCGAGGTCCAGCAGCGGGCCGAACCACGGGTTCATCCCCGCCGCGCTGACCAGCACGTCCAGTCGCCCGTGGGACTCCGCGATGCGGTCCAGCACCTCGGCGCGGTGGTCCGGGTCGTCGGCGTTGCCGGCGACGCCGATGGCCCGCGGCCCGAGTTCGGCGACGGCCGCCTCGAGGGCGGCCGGCTTGCGCGCGGTCACGCAGACGGACGCGCCGTCGGCGATCAGCCGCCGGGCGACGGCGAAGCCGATGCCGCGGCTGGCCCCGGTGACCAGGGCGACCGGGCCGGGGGCACCTCCGTCAGCGGGCATTCACCAGCACCTTGACCTCGTTGCCGGTGGGCGACAACAGGGTCTCGAAGCCCTTCTCGACCAGATCGACCGCATCGATCTCGGCGGTGACGACCTTCTCCACGGGCAGGCCCCGGCGGGCGATCAGGTCGATGATCCGCGGCCAGTCGTGCAGCGGGTAGCACCAGGTGCCGTTGTAGGTGATCTCGCGGTTGGCGATGACCATCGGGTCGATGGACGCCGGCCTGGTGTGCAGTCCGGTCTGGGTGACCCGGCCGGCGGAACGCACGGCGGCGAAGGCACTCTGCAGCGCCCGTTCGTTGCCGGAGCACTCCACCACGGCGTCCACGCCGATGCCCTCGGTGGCGTCGTGGAGCACCTCGGTCAGGTCGACCTGCGTGGGATCGAGCACCTCACCGACGTCCAGCGAACGGGCCAGCTCGCGCCGCACCGGGTTGACCTCGGAGACGAACACCCGCGCCCCCAGGGACGCGGCGTAGATCGAGGCCAGCGCACCGATCGGGCCCGCACCGGTGATGAGCACGGTGTCACCGGGACGGACCCCCGCCGCGTCGACCCCGTAGGCCGCCACCGCGGTGGGTTCGACGAGCGCGCCCTGGATGTCGCTGACCTCGTCGGGCAGCGCGTACACCTGCGACGCCGGGACCACGGCGAGCTCGGCGATTCCGCCCCAGTCGTGGCTCAGCCCGACGCAGGCCATCCGCACGCAGAGGTGCCCGAGCGCCCGCCGACAGAAGTAGCACTCGCCGCACGCGATGATGGGCATCATCGAGACGCGTTGACCGGCAACGACGTTGGTCACGCCGGCGCCCACCTCCAGCACCTCGGCGGAGAACTCGTGGCCGAGGATCTGCGGTGCGGCGGCGCCGGTCAGCGGGTGCGGGGTGGTGGGGATGACGATCGGCCCGACGGCGTACTCGTGCAGATCGGTGCCGCAGATCCCGCACCAGTACGGACGCACCAGCACCTGTCCGGGGCCGACCTCGGTCGGGGCCGGGACGTCGGTGACCCTGATGTCCTTGGCGTCGTGGAACACAGCTGCCCGCATGGGGTTCTCCTGGAGGTGATCGTGGTTCGGGGTGGATCAGCCGGCCGTGGGTCGACCGATCGGGACGAGCCGCTCGACGAACCACTGCGTCGCCGCGGTGGCGCACCGGATGAGCAGGCTCTGGTTGCTGTACAGCGCGAGGTGGTCGGACTTGTCGATGACGACGAGATCCTTCTTCTTCGTGGGGATGGCGTTGTAGGCCGCGATCGCCTCGTCCCACAGGGTGATGTCGTCGTTCTCGGCCACGATCATCAGCGTCGGGGTGTCGACGATGCGGTGCAGGAACGGCCGGATGTCGTAGGACATCAGCAGGTCCACCGATTCCAGCGTGGCGTCGAAGTCGTAGTGGGGCGCCACCGTCTGCTGGAAGGTGTGGAACACCTCGTACCCCTCGGGGAACGGCCAGGCCGAGATCTCGTTGCCGGTGTCCAGCGTGAAGTGCGGGACCATGATGTCCTCACCGGTGGCGAAACGGTGCCGCCGCGCCTCCAGGATGGCCTTCTCCAGGCGACGGAAGTTGACCGTGCCGTTGGCCAGCCGCATGTTGAGATAGCCCTCGACGACCGGGATCTGGGACACCGCGCACTTGATGCGCGAATCGGTGGCGGCCAGGATCAGCGAGTGGCCGCCACTGTAGGACAACCCCCACACCCCGATGCGGTCGTTGTCGACCTCGTCGACGGTCTCGGCGTAGGAGATCGCGTTGCGGTAGTCCTCGAGCTGCATGTGCGGGTCGATGTGCTGGCGGCGTGAGCCGTCGCTGTCGCCGAAGTTGCGGTAGTCGAACAGCACCGCGGCGATGCCGTGGTCGGCGAACATCTGCGCGTAGTGCGGCTGGACGATCTCCTTGACGTAACACCAGCCACCGGCCATCACCACGGTGGGGAACGGTCCCTCGCCGTCGTCGGGGGTGTACAGCCATCCCCGGACGGTGTCGCCGTTGCTCTGGAACGCGATGTCGCGACGCACGGAATCTCCCTTGATCCAGCGACCCTGTCGGTCCACCGGCGGCACGCGCGGCGCGTGACCGGACCCGGCCGACCGGTTGATGGGTTCGAGTATGCAATCGTGTGCAGTCTGGGTCAACAGGGGATGCTCACGATTGCCGTGGAGCCTTGACAGGGACGTAGGCGGCGTTGAGGGTGAGGGTGACGCACCCGCCCGGGTTCCGTCGGCCGCACCTGCCGTCACGACGTCCGGCCCCGTGAACCGTCCCGTACCGCCCCCACCCACTCGTGCCTGCGGCGTTGCGCCGTACTGGACACGATGGCCCTCTCATCCCTGCACCGCCGCAGCCGGAAGGAGCCCGGACGTGCCCCCGCTAGAGCTCATCGACGTCCCGACCGCCGACCCCGACGCCCTGCTGCCGCTGTTCCGGGCGATCTGCCGGGTCCGCTCGTTCGAGCTGCTCACGTCCCAGCTCTACCGGGACGGCGTGATCCCCGGGTTCGTGCACGTGTCGCTCGGCCAGGAGGCGTCCGCCGTCGGCGCCTGCGCCCCGCTGCGACGCTCGGACCGCATCACCTCCAACCACCGCGGCCACGGGCACTGCCTGGCCAAGGGCATGGCGCCCGGCCCGATGTTCGCCGAGCTGTTCGGCCGCGCCACCGGCGCCGTCCAGGGCCGCGGCGGCTCGATGCACATCGCCGACCCCGGACTCGGGATCCTCGGCGCCAACGGCATCGTCGCGGCCGGCCTGCCCATCGCGGTCGGCGCGGCGCTGGCGTCCCGGCAGGCCGGTACCGACGACGTCGTCGTCGCCTTCTTCGGTGACGGCGCGGTGGCCCAGGGGATGTTCCACGAGGCGGTGAACCTCGCGGCCCTGTGGCGGTTGCCGGTGGTGTTCTTCTGCGAGAACAACGGCTACGCGGAGTTCACCGCGGCCGACGTCGGCCATCCCGTGCCGCTGGCCGTCCGCGCCGCCGGCTACGGCGTCCCCTACGCCGAGGTCGACGGCACCGACGTGTGGGCGGTGGCCGACCGGACCGCCCAGGTGGTGCGGTACGCGCGGGCGCACGGACCGGTGGTTCTGGAGGCGCACACCTCGCGCTGGCACGGCCACTACGAGGGCGACCAGCAGAAGTACCGCGACCCCGCCCATCTGGAGAGCGGTCTGGCCCGGGACCCGCTGGCCGTGGCCCGGCGACGCCTCGTGGCGCTGGGCGTGGACGCCGCCGTGATCGACGCCGTGGAGGCCGACGCGGCAGCCGAGGTGCAGGCCGCCGCGGACGCCGCCCGGCTCGATCCGGAGCCCGACGTCGACGGGGTCGGGGACTACGTCACCGCCGCCCGGCCCGATGTGGTGGAAAGCGAGCTCCCCGGCGACGCCGCACCGGCGAAGTACCTGGAGTCGGTCCGGGCCGCCCTCGGTGACGCGCTCGCCGACGACCCGACGGTCTTCCTGGCCGGGATCGACGTCGGCGCCGGGGGCGGGGTGTTCGCGGTGAGTCGCGGGTTGTACGAACGGTTCCCGGACCGGGTGCTGGACACCCCCATCTCCGAGTCGGCGGTGCTCGGGCTGGCGGTGGGCGCCGCGATGGCCGGCCGCCGGCCCGTCGTCGAGCTGATGTACCTGGACTTCCTCGGGGTCGCCTTCGACGCGTTGCTCAACCAGGCGGCCAAGCTGCCGTTCATGACCGCCGGCCGGGCGTCGATGGGACTGGTGGTACGGACCCAGTTCGGCGCCGGGCGGTCGGCGGGCAGCCAGCACTCCCAGAGCCTGGAGGCGCTGCTGGCGCACATCCCGGGCCTGACGGTGGTGATGCCGTCCAACGCCGCCGACGCCTACGGTCTGCTGCGCAGTGCCATCGACGACCCCAACCCGGTGCTGTTCCTGGAGAACCGCAACCTGTACGGGCGGCGGTCCCCCGCGCCGTCCCCGGGTCATCGCGTCCCGATCGGCCGGGCGAAGGTGACCCGCCCCGGCAGTCAGGTGACGGTGGTGTCGTGGTCCCGGATGGCCGTGGAGTGCCTCGAGGTGGCCGGGGCGTTGGCGGCGGAAGGCGTCGACGCCGAGGTGATCGACCTGCGGACGATCTCACCGCTGGACCGCGCGACGGTGCTGACCTCGGTGGCCAAGACCTCGCGTCTGGTCGTGGTGCAGGAGGCGGTCACCGACTTCGGGGTGGGAGCGGAGATCGTGGCGACCGTGGTGGAGCAGGCCTTCTGGTTGCTCGACGCCCCGGTGCTGCGGGTCGGCGCGGGGTTCTCCCCCGCCCCGTACGCGCCCAACCTCGAGCGCGCCTGGCTGCCGCAGCACGCCGACATCGCCGACGCGATCCGCCGGACGGCGGCGTACTGATGATCACGCCGAGCCGCCGGCGGCCGGTCGACCCGGCCGCAGCCGCCTTCGACCGTCCGCTGCAACGGCTGTTCGCCGATGCGGTCGGGTCCCGTCCCGACCATGTCCTGGTGATCGACGGCGACCGCCGACTCGGCTACCGCGAGGTCGCCGCCCGGGCGGGCGCGGTGCAACGCCGGCTGCGCGACGCCGGTGTCGGCGCCGGTGACGTCGTCACCGTGCAACTGCCGAACTGGTGGGAGACGGTCGCGGTGATGTACGCCGTCTGGGGCCTGGGCGCGGTGGTCAATCCGGTCACCCCGATCTACCGCGGCAACGAACTGCGCAGCATCCTCGGCTCGGCCCGGCCGGCGGCGGTCGTGGTGCCGCGGAGCTGGGGCGACACCGACTACCCGGCGATGGTGGCCGGCGCACTGACCGACGTCGGTCACCACGCCGCGGTGCTGCCCGTCGACCGCGACGCCCCGGCCGCGACGGACGACTACGTCTGTGCCGCAGCGGATCTCGACACCGTGGCGATGCTGATGTACACCTCGGGGACCACCGGGCATCCCAAGGGCGTCCTGCACACCCACCGGACGCTGGCCTACGAGGCCGCGTCGATCGCCGGCGTCTGCGGGCTGGACGGCGACACGGTGTTCATGCCGTCACCGTTGACACACATCACCGGGCTGCTCTACGGGGTGTTGATGCCGCTGGGCATCGGGGGCGCGGTGGCCCTGCTGGCCCGCTGGGACGCCGACCGTGCGGTCGACGTCATCGAAACCCACGGTTGCACGATGACCGTGTCGGCGACGCCGTTCCTGCGGGGCCTCACCGAGGTGCACCGGGCCCGTGGCACCCGGTCGTCGCTGCGGACGTTCGTCTGCGGGGGCGCCGACATCCCGGCCGCGCTGGTCACCGCCGCAGAGGCGGCGATGGGCACCACGGTGGCCCGCACCTACGGCTCCACCGAGATGCCGACGCTGTGCATCGTGCGCCCGGACGACGACCCGGCCACCCGGGTGTCGACCGAGGGTCGCCCGATCGGCGCCGCGGCCGCCCGTGTCGCGGGAGGTCCTGTCGGCACCGCGGGCGTCGGCGAGCTGGAGGTCACCGGCCCGGAGCTGTTCGTCGGCTACCTCGACCCGGCCGACGACGTCGGCGCGTTCACCGACGACGGTTGGTTCCGCACCGGTGATCTCGCCCGGATCGGCGCCTCGGGTGAGGTCGCGATCGTCGGGCGGCTGAAGGACGTGATCATCCGCGGCGGGGAGAACATCAGCGCCAAGGAGGTCGAGGACCTGCTGCTCACGCATCCCGCGGTCCGCGACGTGGCCGTGGTCGCCATGGCCGACGAGCGGCTGGGCGAGAAGGCCTGCGCGGTGGTCGTGGCCGACGGTGACCTCACCCTCGGCGCGCTCGCCGCCCACCTGGACGGCCTGGGGCTGGCCCGGCAGAAGTTCCCGGAGGCGCTGCACCTGGTGTCCGAGCTGCCGCGGACGGTGTCGGGCAAGGTGCAGAAGTTCCAGCTGCGCGCCGCGGTCGCCGCCGCCGTGCGCGACGGGCGGTTGGAGCTGCGGTGACCGCGTGCCGCCCGGAACGGCACGGCCCGGCATACTGAGTCGCGTTCACGCCGGAACCAGCGGCACGGCCGACGGAGAAGGACTGCGATGACGAGCGACTCCACCCTCAGCGGGCTCAGTGCCGCCGACGTCGAGAAGCGCGCGGCCGGCGTCGCCGGGGCGCAGCTGGTGGAGGACGGGATGACCGTCGGGCTCGGGACCGGTTCGACCGTGGCGTACCTGCTGCCCGCGCTCGCCGCGCGGGGCCTGTCGGTCCGGTGCGTGGCCACGTCACCGCGCACGGAGTCCGCGGCCCGCAACCTCGGACTGCGGGTCGAGACATTCGGATCCATCGACCGTTTCGACATCGCAATCGACGGCGCCGACGAGGTCACCCCCGAGGGCTGGCTGATCAAGGGCGGCGGGGCCGCACACACCCGGGAGAAGATCGTCGCGGTGACCGCCGACCGCTTCGTGGTCATCGCCGATTCGTCCAAGGCGGTGCCGGCGCTGACCTGGCCGGTGCCCGTCGAGCTGATGACCTTCGGACTGCCGTCCACCCTGCGTCGGTTGGGGACCGCCGTGCTGCGGGACGTCCCGGAGACCCCGGACGGCGGCGTCATCGCGGATTTCCACACCGATCTCGCCGACCCGGCCCGGACGGCCGCGATGCTGGGCGCCACCCCCGGGGTCGTCGCCCACGGCATCTTCGCCCCGGATTTGGTGCACGACGTGCTGGTGGCGCGGGGTACCGAGGTCGAGCACCGGAAGCTGCGGTAGATGTCGGACACCTCCGACACCTGGTGGGGGTTCGCCATCGGCGGCGTCATCGTCGGGGTGCCACTGCTGTTCTTCGCCGGCCCGATGTCACGGTGGAACCGCCGGGTCAGCCGCAGAGCGGGCTGGGACGTGCCGGCCGAAGGTCCGACCGACCAGTTCTGGTGGGGCGCGACGTACATGCGCGCCGTCGGTGCGGGCGCCCTGATCGCCGCCGTGGTGTGCACCGTGGTGGCACTCACCCGCTGAGGTGGCCCGGCCGGGGTCGCGCCCGCGTCGGGCCCTCGCGCGTCGCGGTTCAGGCCGTCGGACGACGCGCTGCGACCACCGCCCGGGCGGCGTTGCCGACCGCGACGACCAGGTACACGATCCCGAAGAAGGTGTCCGCACCGTCGTCGCCGCGCGTCAGTTTCACGATGCCCCACAGCGCGAACGCCACCGCGAGAAAGGCGTACACCGGCCAGGACGTCCAGAATCCACGCGGTCGGTCAGGCATGCGTCGGACCGTACCCCGGGCCGGGCGCCGTCGGGGTGACCGGCCAGCCGATCTCGGTGCGCCACCGTTGCGCGTCGGGGGTGTCGCGGGGTCCGACGAGGTAGGTCTCCCGGACCGGCCCGGACGGGTCCAGGCCGTGATCGAGCGCCCAGCGGGCCAACCGTCCGTAGGTCACGTCGATGTCGGCGTGGTCGCCGTGGTGGACGGTCACCGCCAGCTCTGCCGCCGGCAGCGTCCGTGCCCGGGTGCGCCCGCCGTTGGGCGGTGGGGTGGCCGGCAGGAACACGGTGACTTCGCCGCGTTCGTCGGTGAACAGCGACGTGCCGATCAGCGCACCCGGCGGCCCGTCGGGAGCGCGTCCGGCGGCGGCGAACACCTCGTCGAGTTCGGTCATCGCGGCGGCGTACCAGGTCGGCACGTCCGTCTGGTCGACGACACCGGTGACGGCGAGGACCGGCACGGCCGGCGACACCCGGCGCTCGATCACCGGCGCCACGTCGTCGGGCGCCAGCAGCCGGCGCAGCGTCGCCACCGCGCTCTGCGTCTGCGCGAGCCGATCCTCGAGGCGGTGCAGGTGTGCGGTGAGCACCTCGTGGCGGCGGCGCTCGTCCACGGTGCCGACCAGGTCGGCGATCTCCGGCAGCGGCATGTCCAGATCGCGGAGCCGGCGGATCGTCTGGGCCGTCGTGATCTGCGCCGGGTCGTAGTACCGGTAGCCGGTGCGGTCGTCGACGGCGGCCGGCTGCAGCAGCCCGCCGTCGTGGTAACGCCGCAGCGCCTTGATGGACAGGTGCGTCATCGCCGAGAACTGTCCGATGGTGAGCCACGTGTCCACGGGGACAGTCTTGACCCTCCCCCGGCGGGAGACACCACCGTGGACGGCATGACCTCCCACACCGATTTCGTCGACCGTTACCTCCGACGCGCCGCCGCGGACGACGTCGACGCCCACCTCGCGTTGTTCGCCCCCGACGCCGTGGTGCACGACGACGGCCACACCCACGTCGGCCTCGACGCCATCCGCGCCTGGCGCAGCGCCACCGTCCCCGTCCGGTCCGACGTCCTCGACGTCACCGAGGAGGGCGGGACCACCGCGCGGGTCCGCATCAGTGGCGACTTCCCCGGCAGTCCGGTGGTGCTGCGCTTCCGCTTCGCCGTCGACCACACCGGCCGCATCACGTCGTTGACCATCGGCGTCTGACCAGGCACCGCTCCGTCGGCGTGGCGTCCGGGGGTCGGGTCAGGGCACCAACGCCCGCGCGACGACCAGCCGCAGCGCCGCCCGACGCCGCTGGTGGTCGACCTCGCTGTCGGCGGCCGAGGCGGTGAAGGTGGCGCTGACCGGCGACCAGGTCCCGGCGAGCGCGATGACCAGCGAGTACACCTCGTCGGGACGGAGACCGGCCAGGATGGAACCGTCGGCCTGCGCCCGGGCGATCGCGGCGAACTTGGGCTCGGACAACTCGTCGTGGCCGACCAGCAGGTCGCCGGTGGGCATCCGCTCGAGGCGGTTCCAGCTCGCCAGCCGGACGAGTTCCGGCGCCTGGAGGTAGGAGTCGTAGAGGCGGACGGCGTACCCCGGGAGGTCGTCGGCGTCGAACGGCACCGCGTCGACGATGCCGTGCAGCTGGGCGGCGAACACGGCGTCGAACAGTCCGTCCTTGGAGCCGTACCAGGCGTACATCTGCGCCTTGTTCACCCCGGAGGACGCGGCGATGCGGTCCACCCGGGCGCCGACGATGCCGTGCTGGGCGAACTCCACCGCGGCCGCCGCCAAAAGCCGCACCCGACTCGCCGCGCCGTCCCTCGCCATCCCCCTACTCTAGAACAAACTAGTTGGTTACTATGGCCGCATGACACGCATCAGCAGTGACTTCGACAGCGACAGCACCGCCCTGCAGGTCGTCGAGGGCATCGACCTGACCGGACGGCGGGCGGTCGTGACCGGCGCGTCGTCCGGTATCGGCGTGGAGACCGCTCGGGCCCTGGCCCACGCCGGCGCCCAGGTCACCCTCGCCGTGCGCGACACCGACGCCGGCGACCGCGTGGCCGCCGACATCGCCGCCACCAGCGGCCGCACCGACATCGCCGTGGCGCCGCTCGATCTCGCGGATCTGACCAGCGTCGACGCGTTCACCGCGGCCTGGCGGGGGCCGCTGCACATCCTGGTGAACAACGCCGGGGTGATGGACACCCCGTACGGGCGGACCGCGCAAGGCTTCGAGACCCAGTTCGGCGTGAACCATCTCGGTCATTTCGCGCTCGCTCTCGGACTGCACGACGCACTGGCCACGGCGGGTGACGCCCGCATCGTGGCGGTGTCCTCGAGCGGTCACGCCGCCTCGCCGGTCGTCTTCGACGATCTGTTCTTCGATCGCCGGCCCTACGACGCGGGTCTGGCCTACGGCCAGTCCAAGACGGCCGACGCCCTGTTCGCCGTCGAGGCCAGCCGCCGGTGGGCCGCCGACGGGATCACCGCGAACTCGCTTGACCCGGGTGGGATCTGGACCCCGCTGCAACGACACTGGAGCGCCGAGCGACGTGCCGCCGCCGAGGAGCAGGCGCGTGGCGCGGCGGAAGCCGGCCTGTTCCACATGAAGTCGACCGAGCAGGGAGCGGCGACGTCGGTGTTCCTCGCGACCTCACCGTCGGTCGCCGGCACCGGTGGCCGGTACTTCCAGGACTGCCAGGAGGCCGAGGTGGTGCCGGCGCTGCACGGCCTGACCGGCGTGCTCCCCCACGCGCTGGACCCGCAGGACGCGCAGCGCCTCTGGGAGGTCAGCGAGCGGTTGATCGCCGCGGCGCGCGCCGCCTGAAGCACCGATCCGAGCCTCACCGCTCCGGGCCGGGACATCCCGGTCCGGAGCGGTCCGGGTCCGGAGCGGTCCGCTTCGACCACCGTCGTACCGGGTGGCGACGGTCCCGGCCGACCACCGGCGTCGGCGTCCGGGGCTAGGGTGATCCGGTGCTCGGCTTCGACGAACGGCTGGCTCACCCGCCGCGGCGCGTGCTGGTCGCCGGAGTGTCCGGTTGCGGCAAATCCACGCTGGCCAGGCGCATCTCGGCCGCGATCGACCGCCCGTACGTCGAACTGGACGCGCTGTTCCACGGTCCGCGGTGGACGCCCCGCGCCCAGTTCCTCGACGACGTCCGCGCCCTGGCCGCAACCGACAGCTGGGTGACCGAATGGCTGTACCCGGCGGCCAGGCCACTGTTGGCCGCCCGCGCCGATCTGCTGGTGTGGCTCGACCCCCCGTTCCTGCCGGTGACCCTGCCACGTCTCGTCCGGCGCACGCTGCGACGGCGCCTCCGCCGCGAGACGCTGTGGAACGGCAACGTCGAGCCACCGTTGCGCACCGTCGTCACCGATCCCGAACACATCCTCCGCTGGTCCATCGCCACCCGGAACGCCTACCGCGGGTGGGTGCCGGCACTGGCGTCGACGCGGCCGGAGCTGACCGTCGTCCGGCTCCGCTCCACACGCCAGGTCGAGCACTGGCTGGACACCGCCCTCCCCCGCCTGCCCTGAGGCCATGTGTCCGTCGGGACGACCGGGTCATCGGCGCGCGGCGTCGACGGGTGGATGACCGGCCTACCCGCCCGCACCGGCCCCGGCCGACCGCGGACGGGGCGTCCGGATCACCAGCCGCCGCGGCCGCCACCGCCGATGACGAGGCAACCTCCGGGCAGGGGCACGAACCGGAGGTCGCTCTCCGCCTCGTACTCCTCCCATTCCTCCGCGGGGACGGGCTCGCGGTTGACAGCCCGACGCACCGGCTCGGGTACCGGGGCGGGCACGGGCAGGGTGGGCGCCGGTGGGGTCACCCGGGCCCGGACCGCGGTGGTCACCGCCGACCGGCGGGTGAGGTCCGCGCCGCAGGCCACGCAGGTCCGGCCGCCGTCGTTCACGGTCTCGCAGACGCCGCAGCGCCAGAGTGCGCTCATCCGTCACCTCTCCTGGTCATCCTGCTGACGAGCCTGCCGACGAGGCCACCGGTCGGAGACGATTGACCGCCCGCAGGCGCGGGGTGACCGACCGGCCGGGGTCGACCGCCGGCGACCCGGAGACCACGGCCGCGTAGCGCCGAACCCGTTGTCGCGCCGGGGGTGTCGGCCGACCGGGTGGCGGCCAGCGCCGCCGCCGGCGTCGGCCGTTCGACCGGCCTGCCGGTCGTGGGTGGCGGCGGCGACGCGCCCCGCATCAGGGCGGCGTGCACGTCGGCGATGGACGGCCGGGCGGCGGGATCGGCGACCATCATGCGCTCGACCAGCTCCACCGCCCACGACGGCGCCCGGGAGGGCTGCAGACGCAACGTGGTCCCGTTGAGCACGGCGACCCCGGCAGCGCGATCGACCGGGTCGAACGCCGGCAGCGCGCCGGTGAGGTACTCGGCGTAGATCAGTCCCAGCGCGAACACGTCCGACGCGGTCGTCAGCGCAGCGCCGTCGGCGTCACCCTGGATGTAGCGGACGAGCTCGGGCGAGTAGTAGTTCATGGTGCCGACGATCTCGTCGGCCGGCGGCGGACTCCCCTGCACGTAGGAGTTGTCGAAGTCGATGAGCTTGGTGGTGTGTCCGCGTTCGGTCCGCTTGACGAGGACGTTGCCCGGCTTGAGGTCGCTGTGCACGATCTCGAGGTCGTGCAGGATCTTCAGGCTGTGGGCGACGGTCTTGAGCAGCACCAACCGGGTCGGGAAGTCCAGCGCCGCCACCTGGGCGACGTCCAGCCCGGCGACGTCGATCTTCTCCGTCACCTTGTAGTACTTCGCTCCGTGCCGGAAGAAGTCCAGGGTCGCCACCAGGTTGCCGCCGTACCGGGTCACCGGACCGAGGGCGGCCATGATGCCCCGGTGGTGTGCCTCGAAGGCCGCACACCGGGAGCGCTTGCGCGCCTTGGTG
This sequence comes from Nakamurella deserti, assembly GCF_003260015.1. Taxonomy (NCBI): domain Bacteria; kingdom Bacillati; phylum Actinomycetota; class Actinomycetes; order Nakamurellales; family Nakamurellaceae; genus Nakamurella; species Nakamurella deserti. The sequence goes on from NZ_QCXS01000004.1 coordinate 248,464, forward strand.
CGAGGACCGCCCGGGGCGTCGTCGTCGGGATAGGTCGGGCTCAGGAAGCGCTTCAGGAAGTACTCTCGCCCACCGCGCTCGGCGAAGGTCCACTCGCTGAGGCCGGCCCCGACGACGCGGAACTCCTCGGTCAGCGTGTAGCCGCCGATGACGTCACCGACGGTCATGATTCCTCCGCCGGGGCCTCGGACAGGTGACGCTCGTAGTCGCCCCGGTAGGCCGACCACAGCTCGGCGGACAACTCGGCGTGCCGGTTGCGCAGGATCTCCAACTCCAGCTCCAGTCGTCGCAGGTCCATCGACGCGGCGTCGAGGGGGCGCACGTGGTCGTTCTCCACCGCGTGACCGCGTGCAGCGAACAGGTCGCGCAGCGCGGTGTGGTCGGCGCCGACCGCGACCACCGCGAGGGCGGCGTCGTCGCCGGTCACGGCGGCGATCTGCCGTTGCACCGCGACCGACCAGTCCTCGACGTCCTCGGAGGTCCGCAGGGTGGTGAGCAGCAGGTGCTCGAAGTGCATCGGTGACGGCAGGTATCCGAAGGCTCCGTCGGTGGCGGCCACCAGCAGGAAGGGAGCGGTCAGGTCGACCCGCCGGGAGTGCACGACGAACGGCACGTCGGCCGAGATGGCGTTGCTCAGCACCGAATCGGCACGCAGGTTGGCCATCGCGTCCGAGGGGTCGCGGAGGTCGTCGGGGGTCAGTTGGGCGGCTCCCCGGGCCGGCTCCAGCAGGTAGACGCGGGAGTCACCCGCCCAGAACAGCTGACCGTCCCACCGGGTCGAGTCCGGTGCGCGGCGCCTGACGACCGCCACGGCCATCGTGGTCGGCAGCGCCCGGATCAACCGGGACCGCAGCGCGGACCGGGGTGCGTGCAGCGCGGCGAGGGTCTCCTTCAGGGCTGCGCCGATCGCGGCGTGCAGCTGGTCGGCCACTCCGGGCCCGTCGAGATCGCCACCACCGGAAACGATGTCGTCCAGAGAGCGGTCGACCACGTCGCGGACGACCCGGGACGCGAGGTACGCGCCGGTCCGGGGGCCGTCGGGGGTCTCGTAGACGGTGCCGCCGGCGCCGCCCATCCCGTCGAAGACGCCGACGACCACGAGGTCGCGCGCGCGACGCAGCAGGGGGTCCGCGTCCTCGCCCTGACCGAGGACCCGGTGCAGGTTGAAGCCGAAACCGACGGTGTCGGCCGGCGCGGTGCCGTCGGCGGTGACCGGGAACGCCGGCGCCCGGCCCGTCCCGGCGACGTCGTCGGTGTGCGCGTCATCGGCGGCACCATCGGGCCGGAGGGCGGATCCGTCGCCGTCGGAGTCCCGCTCCACCACCGAAGCGGTCGCGGGCGGCTCGTCGGACATCGCGCCGGGATCAGTGGCCGCCGGAGCGGATGCCGCGGGCGCGGAAGCGGCCGTACCGTCGGCGGGGTCCGTCCCTCCAGCGGCGGCCGTCACCTCGGCGGCAGCCGTCACGTCCGGGGCAGCAATTGCCTCAGGGGCGACGGCCCCTTCTGCAGCAGCCGTCCCTTCAGGGGCGACGGCCCCTTCTGCAGCGGCCGTTCCTTCGAGGGCGACCGTCGCTTGTGGGGCAGCGGTCACCTCGGGGGCGGTCGTCGCGGGCACCGGCTCCGGCACCGGGTCGATCAGCCGCACGGGTGGGCCGTGTTCGGGGAGGGCGTCGCGCGGCGGGACCTCGCTGGTCACACCGAGTTGCCGATGCTGTCGATGATGGTGCCGTAGTCGACCTCCGACAGCCCACCGCCGGCCTGCGACGGGTGGTGCACGACGTTCTCCCAGTTGGCCGAGATGTCGCTCCAACCCGGTCCGTCCGGAGCGAACAGGATGAGCCGCTTGCTGCTCGGCCCGAGGAGCCCCTGGGCGTCCTCCCACAGATCGGTCAGCGCATCGAAGTCGGCGGGCACCGATCCCGCGAGGTCGGGCGGCAGGACCGACCGGTCCAGCGGATGCGCCGGCTGATCGGTCCACACCACGATCACCTGGCGCCGGCGGTCGCCCGCCGAGGTCCACGGGGAGGTGATGGCCAGCGCCACGGCCTCCAGCCCCGATTCCGGAGCGTCCCCGCCGCCCTCGGCGACCAGTCCGTTGACGAACTGGTCGAAGAAGATCTGCTCGGCCGGCAACCCGAAGAACGCGGACTCGATGAGCGCGTTGTCGGTGTTGACCGAGAAGTCGCGGAACGCCACGACGCGCACCCGCAGCTGGTCGACGTGCTTGCCCTTGTCGGTCAGGTTCGTCTGCACGTCGTCGTAGAACCTCAGGGCGTTGGTCTTCACCGCGTCCAGCACCGGGTTCATGCTGCCCGTCACGTCGATGCAGAACACGATGTCCACCGCGTAGCTCAGACTCCGGGCGGCCGGTGTCGCCATCGACCGGCCGGCCGGGGCGGCCGACGCGGCCGGGTTTGTGGCGGCGGTTCCCGGATCGGCCGCCGGAGGCGGTCCCTGCGTCAGCGGGGGTGGCGTGGCGTCCGACCCGGCGCCGTCACCGGAGCCCTCCGATGATGTCCCGGACGCGGGATCCGCGACGCCGACGGACGGCTGGTCCGCGACGGCGGTCCCGGTCGGGTCACCCAGGTCGGTCCTGGCCACGTCGCCGAAGTCGGTCCCGGCCGGGTCGTCCGGGGCGGTTCCGGCCGGGTGGCCCGGGTCGGTTCCGGCCGTCGCGGTGGTCGGCTCGGTCGCGGCATCGTCGCTGCTCAGGCCCGTTTCGGGGGACGGCTCGGGGGTTCGTTGGTCAGTCACGGACAGGTCTCCGATGTGTGGGCGTCACGCGCCGGGCGAACCGGCCTTCTCCCGGGGCCTTACCCCCGAAGGGAGGTGTTGAGCGGTGGGCCGGCCGGTGGTGGCACGGACGTCGCCCGGTGGCGGCACTAGGGCACGGACGCCGCCCGTTGGCGGCACTGTGGCACGGACGCCGTTCCGGCGGTGGCGCCGTGGCACGGACGCCGTCCGGTGGCGGCGGCACAGGCCGATCTGTCCGGTGCGGCCCACGCCGGCGCGACGATGGCCCCGGCACGACACGATCGTCGTCGGTGGGAATCCACGGCGTTCGCGGTAGGTTGTCGCCGCGGTCGTCCCACGCACCCGCACCATGACCGAGACCGACCACAGGGAGATCCACATGAGCCTCACCGAACGAGCCCGGGAGACCACCGACGAAGCGGTCGACAAGATCAAGGACGTCGCGGAGACCGTCGGTGTCAGCGCGGCCGTGGTCGCGTCCGAGACCTGGGACAAGGCCAAGGACGTGGCCGAGACCGTCGGTCACAAGATCGCCGATCTCGCCGAGGACCTGAAGGACAGGGTGACCGGATCCGGCGAGGACGCCGACACGCGCTCGGACTCCTGACCGCACCCGGGTCGACAACCGCCCGGTCGCGCTGTTCGCGAGACCACTGATCCCGCAACATCCTCGATGTCCGCGGCTCGCCGGGACGCCGGGACGCCACGGGACCGTGCCGCGGCGTGTCGACCACGGTCGGCGCCGCGACGCACCGCCACCACGTCGGCCGGGGCGTGGCAGGGTGTCCGGCATGAGCCCCGCCACCGATCCCCGGACGTACGACCTGGACGCAGTGCGGCGACGGGTGCTGCCCGAACGCGGCGGAGCGGTCGACGACAGCATCCCGCAGCTCGCCGACGCCGATCCGGAACTGTGCGGCCTCGCGCTGGTGCTCGCCGACGGCAGCACTCACGCGAGCACCCAGAGCGACGTGCCGTTCAGCGTGCAGTCGGCGGTCAAGCCGTTCCTGTTCGCGTTGGCGCTGCTGGACACCGGCGGTCAAGCCCTCGACCGCATCGGCATCGAACCGACCGGTGAGGCTTTCGACGCGATCAAGCTGGAGACCTCCACCGGGCGCCCGCCCAACCCGATGGTCAACGCCGGCGCACTGCTGACCGCGGCGCTGGTGGACGGCGGGGACACCGACGCGCGCACCGACCGCATCCTGCGTGGCTTGTCGGCGTTCGCCGGTCGCGACCTGGAGATCGACGAAGGGGTGGCGCGCAGCGAACATCTGTGCGGCGACCGCAACCATGCCCTGGCCCATCTGATGCGCGCCGAAGGCACCCTGACCGTGAGCGCGGACGACGCGGTCGCCGTCTACGCGCGAGCGTGCGCAGTGCTCGTCGATGCGCGGACACTGGCGGTCATGGCCGCGACACTGGCGTTCGGCGGCACCAACCCCGTGACCGGAGACGTGGTCGTACCGCCCGACGTCGCCCGCGACGTGGTCTCGGTGATGGCGACCTGTGGGGTGTACGACGGGTCGGGACGCTGGATGCGCAGCGTCGGCGTGCCGGCGAAATCGAGCGTCTCCGGGGCGATCGCCCTCTCCGCCCCCGGCGTGCTGGGTGCGGCCGTCGTCAGCCCGCCACTGGACGAGCAGGGCACCAGTGTGCGTGGCCGTCTGCTCGCCGAGCATCTGTCCGACGACCTCGACCTGCACGTGTTCGGCCGGCGGGCAGGATCGGCCGCGGACCTGCCGGCGGGGTAGGCGGATGGAGGATCGGGGATCGGTCGTCCGCCCGGAGACCCCGACGTCAGCGGCGCACCTGGAAGCGCAGGTGCAGGACGCGGTCGCCGGGGATCACCACGTCGGGATCGGTCAGCAGGTGCTGGGTGGCGACCGAGCCGAAGTAGCGCCTGCCGGACCCGAAGACGACAGGGACGACGTCCATCCGCACCTCGTCGACCAGGCCGGCCGCGAACACCTGGCCGCCGACATCGCCGGCGGCGACCTCCACCGTGCGGTCGCCTGCCAGCTCCCGCGCCCTGGCCACGGCGGATTCGACACCGTCGACGAAGTGGAACGGCGCGGCGGGATCCCATCCCGCCGGCGCCGGGCGGTGCGTCACGACGACCACATGGTCGATCCCGCTCGGCGGCACCCCGTCCCAGCCGTCCGTCAGGTCGAAGACCCGACGACCGGCGACCGTCGCCCCGATCCCGTCCCAGTAGGGCCGGGTGTAGTCGTACGAGGTCTGTGACACCGTCAGCTCGCCGCCCGCGTCGAGCGGCACGTCACCGGCGGTCAGCCACTCGAAAAGCGGTCCCGGCTGGTCGTTCTCGTCGGCGATGAAGCCGTCCAGCGACACCGTGCCGTACATGACGACCTTACCCACGGGACCCTCCACTGTGCCGGGATGCGCCCACGGTAGCGCGCGCCGACCCCGGCGTCCTGCGTAGGGACGTTCCACCCGGGCGCCGGCTGCGCTCGGGCGACCACCCGGCGGGGCGGGACGGGCACCGGCGGTCCGACCCGACCGGCGCCGGGCGAGCACTGCCCTGAACCGGGGCGGCACGGCGGCGTCGGCACGACCGGGGCGGCGGCGTCACACACGGGCGACGTCGGCACGGCGGCGGCGGCACGACCGGGCGGCGGCACGACCGGGCGGCGGCACGACCGGGCGGCGGCACCACCACCGTGTCGGACGCACAGGAGCGGGCCACGGGAACCCCACGACGGTGCCGAGAGCGGACGGACCGCGTGGTGCGCCGACGACGGTGTCGGCGCGACCCGGCAGCTCGTCGCAGGCGCCTTGCCGCGCTGGTCGTGGACGTGGCCGAAGCGCGGGGTTGACGAATCGTGTCGTTCTCGCGCGCTCCTACCTGCTTCCCTCGCCACCGGCCCGGTCGTCGTCATCCGGTGACATTGCCGGGCGTGCGGGCACCGTCGTGTGTGCGGTCGTCGTCGAGGTAGGCCAGGACCGCCCGTGCCGTCTCGTCCGGTGCGCTGACGTGTGGGCAGTGGCCGGTCGCCTCCAATTGGACGAAGGCGCTGCCGCGGAGGTGGCGGTGCACGTACAGCCCCACCTCGACGGGCGCGAGGATGTCGTCGCTGGTCTGCAGGATCAGGGACGGCACCGACACCTGGTCCAGCAGCCGCCGGGCGTCGCTGAGGAAGGTGACGCGGGCGAAGTTGTACGCGATGTCGGGCCGGGTCCGACAGAAACTCGTGGTGAGCTCGTCCTGCAGCTCGCCCGGCTGTCCCGCGCCCATCACGGCGGGGGCCATCGCCGCCGCCCAGCCGAAGTAGTTGCTGTCCAACGACTCGAGGAGGCCCTCGATGTCCGCCTCGCTGAAACCCCCGGCGTACCCGTCGTCGTCGATGAACCGGGGGGACGGTGACACGAGGACGAGTCGCCGGAACAGGTCCGGCCGACGCACGGCGGCCGCGACACCGATCATCGAGCTGACGCTGTGGCCGACCAGAACGACGTCGGCGAGGCCCATCTCGTCGCACAACTCGAGGATGTCGGTCGCGTAGCCGTCCAGGTCGGCGTATTTCCCGGGATCGTAGGCGGCCAGATCCGACCGTCCGGACCCGACCAGATCGAACACCACCACCCGAAACTTGTCGGTGAACGCCGGCAGCAGCCGGTTCCACATGTTCTGGTCACAGCCGAAGCCGTGGGCGAACATCACGACGGGACCGTCCGGCACACCCAACGTCCGCGCGAAATGACGGGACACCGCAGACGTCATCACCGGTTCCTTCCTGCAGGCTGGTCACCGACCCGGCCAGCCGGCGGGTCGAGGAGCTCCTGACGCTGCCTGCAGGAACAGGCCCCACCCGGGCAGAGCGCAGGTGGAGCGTTTCTCACGATAACCCCGCCCCGTACGGGCGCCGGCGGTACCGCGGAAGATCACCGCATCGCCGACCGGCCCACTCCGCTCGGTGAGCGGAGCACTCGTCGGCTTCATCCAGTCGTGGCGGCCGGGCCGGGATGTGGTGGCGGTGAGCCGTGGACGGGATTGGCCGCAGCTGCGAGGAGCGCCGCGGAGTACGTCGGCCCGCGTCCACCCGGCCGGCCGGCTGCGGTGTGCTGAAGTCCCGGCCGCCACCACGCCCCGCGTCCGTCGTGAATCCGCTGCGATACGGCGGGCACCGGTGATGTCGCTGTGGCACCGGGCGATCGGTCGAGCCATCGGTGAACGGATCTCGCGATCGCCGTGGTTCACAGCCCGTACCGGTCGTACAGGCGGGGTAGCGCCCCGGTGCTGAGGACTCGTCCGACAGCCCGACGCGTCGGACGGCCGGCACGGTGCGGGTGGCCGCGCCGGCGGTGTCGTGGATCAAGCTGGTTGCGACTGCGGTGAGACCTCCGCTGCTACTGCGGTTCTCGAGCGCGACGACGCGCCGGCCGCCGTCGGCGGCAGGGGCGACCGCAGCGTGGTCGAGGGGTTTGACGGTGGGCACAGCGGTGACGGCGACGACGGCCCCGCCGGCGGCGGGCTTCTCCGCGGCGGCCGGCTCACGCATCGACCCGGTCGCCACCCGTCACCGGCGAGGCCTGGTGACGACGCCACCGGTGAGCGGTTCAGGCGCGCAGGCCCCGGTCGATGAACGCGATCATCCAGGTGAAGCTGGTGTCGACGTCGGTGGCCATCTGGAACCCGTCGGAGGCTTCGAGGGTGGCGAAGCCGTGCAGGATGCTGCGCAGCATGCGCAGGGCGTGGATGCGGTCGCCGGGGTCCGGTCGGTATCCCTGCAGCACGGCGGCGAAGGAGTCGAGGGTGCGCTCCAACGCGACCGCGAGGGGGTCCTGCGGGCCGGTCAGTCGGACGCCGACGGTCGCGGCGTACCGGCCCGGGTACCTCGTGACGTAGCTGCGGACCGCCCCGGCCGCCGCGGTGAGGGCGTCCCGGCCGGCGCGGCCCTGCATCGCATCCCGGAGCTCGTCGCCCAGCTCGGTCGCGGCGAGGACGGCGACGCGATGGGTGAGGTCGGCCATCCCGTCGACGTGCTTGTAGAGCGACGGTGCGCGCACGCCCAGGCGTTCCGCGACCAGGCTCATGCTCAGGTGGGCCAGGCCGACCTCGTCCGCCACCACCGCCGCCGCGGCGGTGACGACCGCAGGATCGAGTCCCGCTCTAGGCATGGTCGACCGGAGTGGTGGGCAGGGTCCGGCGCAGGAACGGCAGCAACAGGGTGATCAGCTCCGCGGGGGTCTCGGTGTGTGGGTAGTGTCCGGCGCCGTCGATGACGGCGAGTTCGCCCACCCCGTCGGGGAGATCGCCGAGAATGCGCACGCCTTCGGCCCGGGGGTCGGCCCAGTCCGGGTCGGCGCTGCCTTCGACGACCAGGACGGGGCAGCGCACGTCGGCCAGCCGGGCGCCGGCGTCCTTCGGGGAGGTCCTGGCCATCGCCCGCAGCGCCGCCATGCGTTCCGGCCGGCGCAGCGTGGTCTCGATCCGGGCACGCTCGGCGTCCCAGTCGGCCGGCTTGTTCGGGATCGCGGCGTCGAGGTAGGCCAACCAGCCCCGCAGGCTGCCCGTCATCATCACCTTGGCCAGCTGCACCGTCCCGGCCCGGTGCCGGCTGTTCCGGACCAGCCCGACCAGGTCGACCGATTGCGCGCGGGTGAACGGCGCGAGCTCGACGACGCCTACGACCAGATCCGGGGCCGTCGCGGCCGCGACGGTCGCAGCACCGCCGCTGATCGACTGCCCGACGACGACCGCAGGGCCGCCCAGGCGACGGACCACCGCCACGAGATCGCGCGCGATGTCCGCGCGCTGATAGCTGGGCCATTCGGCGCTGGAGTCCCCGCAGCCGCGGATGTCGACGTTGGCGACCCGGTAGCCCGCCGCCACGAGCTCCGGGACCACGAACCGGTAGGAATGCCGACTGTCCCCCATGCCGTGCGCCAGCACCACGAGCGGTCCGGTACCGCTGACCTCGTAGGCGATGGTCCCTTCGGGGGTCTTCAGATACTCCAGCATGACGGTCTCCAATGGCTACGGGATATAGCTAGAAGCTACTACGCATAGCCGGAACCGTCAACGCGGGCAGCAGCACCTCCGCGGTTCCGTTCGGATGTGCACCAGCCCTTCCGCCGTCCGCGAGGTGATCGAGCGCCCGAACGAGACCGCGACGCCGGGTCTCGGACCGGACCTGCGGCCTCGACGCCGACAGGCCACTCACCACGAATCCTGCGAGTGCTGGTCCCACGACCTGACCTCGCGTCTCCACGACCTCACACCAGCCGTCGAACGGCGGCTCCCGATCGACCGAGCGGACCGACAGCGGACCCGCCGCGTTCCGTGCCCCCGGGCCCGACAGCGGCCGGGCTCCGCATCACCGCCGACGAGGTCGCACTGCCGAGGCCCACGACATCGCCATCATCGATTACTCTCAGCACCACCTCTGTCACGTTTCGTCAAACAGTGCGGTACGGCGACGACGGTCTGTGGTGGTGTCTGGGAGTTGTGATGGACGGATCCATTGACGTCGCACGGGATGGTCGGGGACGCCTCCCGAGTGGCTCGTGTGTCGGCGGCGCCGGGACGTGCTGCCACGCCCACAGCCCTGGGCCGGAGGCACCGGCGGACACCTGGGCAAGCGTCGGAGCTGCGCTTTCCGCCGTGGAGCAGCGTGAACGCGCGCTGCAGAGGGCGCTCGCCGCCGTGCAGGAGCGTGAGCGGGCGTTGCGGGCTGCGGAGGAGCTCGCACAGCTGGGCAGTTGGATCTGGGAAGTCGGCTCGGATTTGGTGACCTGGTCCGAGCACGTCCACCAGATCTTCGGCACCGATCCCGCCGGCGCGCCGGCGGTGTACGACGTGTACGTGTCGATGTTGCACCCCGAGGACCGGGAGCGGGTGCTGTCGGCGATCCGGGAGGCGACCGCCACCGGCGGAAGGTACGAAGTCGACCACCGCATCGTCCGACCGGACGGCCAGGTGAGGGAGCTCCGCGGCCGGGGGCGCGCTGAGACCGATCCGTCCGGGCGTCCCGTCCGGTTGATCGGAAGCGTCCAGGACGTCACCGAACTGACAGCCGCCGCCCGGGAGATGAACCGCTCCCGGGACCTGTTCGCGGGGGTGCTCAACGCCGCGACCGAGCAGTCCATCATCGCCACCGACCCTGACGGCATCATCACCGTCTTCAACACCGGCGCGGAACGCATGCTCGGCTACACCGCGGCGGACATGATCGGCACGACCCCCGAGCGTCTCCACGACGCCGCCGAGATCCGCGCCCGCGCCGCAGAGCTGGGCATGGAACCGGGGTTCGACGTGTTCCTGGTCCGCGCGGCGAACGGGCAGGCCGAGACCCGGGAATGGACCTACATCACCCGGGACGGCCGCCGGTTGCTGGCGTCGATCACGGTCAACGCCATGTACGGGCCGTGCGGTGAGGTCACCGGTTTCATCAAGGTCGGTACCGACATCACCGAGCGGGTGCAGGCGCAGGTCGCGCTGCAGGAGAGCGAGTCCCGGTTCCGGGACATGTTCCGGTTCGCGCCGAACGGGATGATGCTGTTCGGTATCGGGAAACGGAATCTGGGCCGTTTCGTCCAGGTCAATCCGGCCATGACCCGACTCACCGGCTACACCGAGCAGCAGCTCCTGGCCATGACCATGGCCGACCTGGTCGCGCCGGACGACCTGGAAGGCTACTGGGAGCGGCTCGAGATGTTCCGCGAGAATCCGGTTCTGGACGGTCCCGTGGAGCGGCACTGGATCCGCGCCGACGGCGACGATCTGTGGGTGCAGGTCAATCTGAGCCCGGGCGATGCCACCGCGGGCAGCGCGTACGTCGTTGGTCAGGTGGAGGACATCACCGCCCGCAAACAGGCCGAGGCGACCCTGCGTCGTCAGGCGCTCCACGACGGATTGACGGGGCTGCCGAACCGTCTGCTGTTGATGGACCGCATCGAGCACGCGCTGGCGGTGAGTACCCGCATCGACCGGCACGTGGGAGTGCTCTACATCGATCTCGACGGTTTCAAGTCGATCAACGACACCGCCGGTCATGCCGCAGGCGACCGCGCGTTGGTCCACGTGGCGCACCAGATCCGGGCGGTCCTGCGGCCCGGCGACACCGTTGCCCGTCTGGGCGGTGACGAGTTCGTGGTGGTGTGCGAGAACCTCGACTCCGCCGAGGCCGCGATCGCGATCGCCGGGCGGGTCCTGGGAGCGATCCGCACTCCGCTGACCATCGACGGAGGTCTGTTCTCGCTGGGCGGCAGTATCGGTGTCGCCCTGTCCGAACACGGCTCGAGCCCGGGTCAGCTGCTGCAGTTGGCCGATCAGGCCATGTACGTCGCCAAGGGGACCGGGAAGGGCCGGGTCGAGGTCAGCGGTGTCGCGGACCCCGCCCACCTGGAGCAGTCAGCCCGGGCGACCCGGTTCATGCGGCTCACCGCGGAGCTCGATCTCGCCGTTGCCCGGGACGAGTTGGTGATGTTCGGCCAGCCCGTCCGTGACCTGCGCAACGGCGCCGTCGTCGCCGTCGAGACACTGCTCCGCTGGGCGCATCCGATACTGGGGATCCTGACACCCGGGGCGTTCCTGGACGTCGCCGAAGCCACCGACGTGATGCTCCCGATCGGCCGCCGGGCGCTGCGGGAGTCCTGCCGGATGGCAGCGGCCTGGGCAGACGTCGGAGGTACCGGCGCGCCGGCGGTGCACGTCAACGTCTCCGGGCGGCAACTGGAGTCCGGCAGCCTGCACCAGGAAGTCACCCAGGCCCTGGAGGACTTCGGCCTCGCCCCGTCGCGGCTGGTGTTGGAGCTGACGGAGACGCACATGCCGCTGATCGCCGATTCGCTGCGCTCCGATCTGCAGTCCCTCCGCGATCGTGGTGTCAAGGTCGCCATCGATGACCTCGGCACGGGATACAGCAGCCTCACCCGCATCACCGAGCTGCCGGTGGACATCCTCAAGATCGACCTGAGTTTCGTCGCCGGGATGGAGACAGACCCGGCGTGCGCCGCCGTCGTCCGCGGCGTCCTCGCCATCGGTGACGCGCTCGGCCTGGACGTCATCGCCGAAGGCGTCGAATCCCCCGTCCAGATGCAGCGCCTCGTCGACTACGGCTGCGTCCTGGCTCAGGGATACCTGTACAGCCGGCCGTTACCGGAACCGGAGTTGCTCGCTCACCTCTCAGCCGGCGCCGGCTGACGAACTGCTCGACGCCCGACCCCCCGGCCGGTTACACCGGCGCAGGAACCGCACCGGAGGTCGGTGGCGCGCCCATGCTCTCGCGTTCGACGAACCGGGTGGCGACCGTGATCCGACGGTCGGCTCCGTCGTCGCCGTGGATGCGCCCGAACAGCCGCTCGGCAGCGACCCGTCCCATCTCGTACGCCGGTTGCACCACCACCGACACCGGGGGCGTGACGAAGGTCGTCCACTCCAGGTCGTCGAAGCCGAGCAACGAGATGTCCTCCGGGATCCGAAGCCTGGTCTCGGCCAGTCCGACGAAAGCGCTCCTGGTCATGTAGCTGTCGGCGGTGAAGAGCGCCGTCGGCGGCACCGCCAGTTGCAGGATCCGCCGCACCGCCTGCCGTCTGAGCTCGGGCTCGTTGTGCGGGATGAAGGCGACGAGGTCCTGATCGGGGGGGATCCCGGCGTCGGCGAGGGCCTTCAGATAGCCCCGCGCCCGGTCCGCCGAGGGACGCGACGGGCCGGAGATGCGGGTACCGGTCGATGACACCTTCAGGGTGGGCGGCTCCTCCGGTTGCACCGACACCAGGAAGCCGATCCGCCGGTGCCCCAGCGCGACGAGTCTGCCGACGGCCGTCCGGGTGGCGCTCTCGTTGTCGGCCACCACGCTGTCCACACCGAGACCCTTCAGCTGCCGGTCCAGCATCACCATGGGCAGCCCGTCGTGCCCCATCGCGTCGAGATGCTCGTGTTGGCGGACCGAGATCGGGGACAGGATGAGTCCGTCGACCCGGTGGGACAACATCGCAGCCGTGGCCGTCTTCTCGAGATCCAGTCGGTTGTCGCTGTTGGATACGAAGACCTGATAGCCCTGGTCGGAGGCGACATCGCAGATGCCGCGCATCGCGGTGGAGAAGAAGGCGTCGGAGATGTCGGCGCAGACGAAGCCGATGGTGTCCGACCGCCCGTTGCGCATGGTGCGGGCGATCCGGCTCGGCCGGTAGCCGAGCTGCTCCGCCGCAGCCTGCACGCGGGCCTGGATCTCCTTGGACGTGTAGCCGTACCCGCCCAGAGCCCGCGCCGCGCTCGCACGTGAAACACCCGCCGCCGCAGCGACATCGACGATGGTGTGCTGAGTCGCCCTGTTCATCGTTCACCCCCGGTCCGGGCGGCCGGCGCGCTCACAGCTCCACGTGGGTACCGACACCGGCGGCCGCCGCCGAAGTGTAGGCGGACAGCGCCAGCGCGGCGTCCTGCACCCCGAGCCCGGAGCTGTGGAACACCACGATCTGATCGTCCGCGGTGCGGCCGGGACCGCCGTCGATCACCGTGCCGACGAGGCCCACCGCGCCCGGGGACGCGCGGACCGACTCGGCCGCGGCGACGAGTGGTCCGACCGAACGCTCCGCGCCGGGGCCGTCGACGAACGTCAGGTCCGCCCGCATGGAGGCCGGGAGGTCGATCTCCCGTCGATCCGGTGCGTAGGAGCCCATGGTCAGCACGGTCGTTCCGGCACCCAGCCACCGGCCCTGCAGCACCGGCTCGGCGCTGGAGGTGCAGGTCGCGATGAGCGTGCTGTCGCGGGTGAGTTGGTCAGGTCCGGATGCGACGGTGACACCCGACCGTTGCCAGCCACTGTCGGTGGCCACCCGGCGTCGACCCGCCTCCGACGGGCTCCACACGGCGGTGGCGTCGAGGGGCAACACCGCCGCCGCCAGGCGGGCCAGTTCACCGGCCTGCGCGCCGGTGCCGAAGATGCCGAGTCGCACCGGTCCCGACCCGATCAGGGCAGCAGCCGCGGCCACCAGCCCCCCGGCGGTCCGGAGAGTGGTCACCGTCGCGCCGTTGAGCAACGCGACCGGCACACCGGTCGTGCGGTCGTGCACGGTCACCGTCGCCTGCACGGTGGCCACGCCACGGCCGGTGTTGGCCGGGACCTGCACCCCTGTCTTGAACACGGCGCCACCCGCCGGGATGACAGCGCCGTGCGCGAAGACCAGATCCTTCTCGGTCGGACCGGTGAAGTGGAAGTGGCCGCCGCCGGGCCCCGTCCCGTCCGCGGCGAGGCGGTAGGCGGCGGCCTGCGAGGCGATGACGGCCGCCGGCGTCAGTACGGCCCGGATGTCACCGTCGGACAGGATCAGCACGGGTCACAACACCCGCGACAGGAAGGCGCGGGTGCGCTCCTCGCGCGGGTCGCCGAACACAGCGGCCGGACTGCCGGACTCGATGATCCGGCCACCGTCCATGAACACCACCCGGTCGGCGACATCGCGGGCGAACTTCATCTCGTGGGTCACGACGACCATCGTCATGCCCTCGTCGGCGAGAGAGCGCATCACGTCGAGCACCTCGCCCACGAGCTCCGGATCCAGCGCCGACGTCGGCTCGTCGAAGAGCATCAGGCGTGGCTTCATCGCCAGCGACCGCGCGATGGCGACCCGTTGCTGCTGGCCACCGGAGAGCTGGTCGGGGTAGGCGTCCGCCTTGGCGGCCAGGCCCACCCGGTCGAGGAGTTCACGGGCCTGGGCCTCGGCGGCGCGCCGGTCGGTGCCGCGGACGACGACGGGGCCCTCGGTGATGTTGTCGAGCACCCTACGGTGCGGGAACAGATGGAACCCCTGGAACACCATCCCCATCCGCCCCCGCTGCACCGCGAGCTCACGCGACTTCATCCGACGGAGCTCGTCGTGGCGCCAACAGTGACCGATGGGCTCGCCCTCGAGGTAGATGTGCCCGGAGTCGGGCACCTCAAGCCAGTTCACGCACCGCAACAGCGTGCTCTTGCCCGATCCGGAGGGCCCGATCACACACTGGACCTGGCGGGACCGCACGTCGAGGGAGACGTCGAAGAGCACCTGGTGCGTGCCGAAGCTCTTGTTCACGTTCTCGATGCGCAGCAGCGGGACGTCGCCCGCAGCCGGCCGGGTCGGCCGGCCCGCCACGGTGGGGACCACGGAGTGCGTGCTGTCGGTGGACATCTCAGCCCTTCTTGAAGGACGGCAGGAAGCGCAGACGCGAGGTCGACGCCACGGACGAGCCGTGGGACGACGTCAGCCGCTTCTCGATCTGCTGCTGGACGACGGTGAACACGGTGGCGAGCACGAGGTACCACGCCGTCGCCACGAGCAGCAGTGGAATGGTCTGGTAGTTGCGGGAGTAGATCATCTGGGCGCTGTACAGCAGGTCCGGCGTGGCCAGCACACTCACCAGCGAGGTGAACTTCAGCATCGAGATCAGGTCGTTGCCGATCGGCGGAATGATGATGCGCAGGGCCTGCGGCAGCACCACCCGCCGCATCGTCTGCGCTCTGGACATCCCGATCACCAGGCTGGCCTCCGTCTGGCCGCGCGGCACCGCCTGGATGCCGGCGCGGATCATCTCGGCGGCGTAAGCGCTCTCGGTCAGCGCCAGCCCCAGGATCGCCGCGGTGAAGGAGGAGATCAGCGAGTTGGTGTCCCACTCGGCGATCGTCGGCCCGAACGGGATCGACACCGTGGTGGTGGGGATGAGGGTGGCCAGGTTGAACCAGAACACCATCTGCACCAGCGGCGGGACCCCGCGGAAGAACCAGATCCAGAGCCAGCTGACGCCGCGGAACAGCGGGTTCGCCGACAGTCGCATCATCGCCAGCACGACGCCGATGGCCAGACCGATCACCATCGCCAGCGCGGTCAGCTGCAACGTCTTGAGCAGACCGTCGAGGATCTCCGGATCGAAGAGGTAGTCGAGGAAGACCCCCCACCGCATGTTCTCGTTCGACACCAGCAACCGGACGAACAGGGCGATGGCGACGACGACGACCGCGCCGCCGACCCACCACCACGGATGCCGCACCGGGATGGTGTGCACCCCGGCAGCGCTACGGAACTGCGGCGGATCGGTCTGCTGCCCGGCAGCGGGCGACGTGACGGTCATTCGGGCTCCTCGGCGGCCGTACGGGGGGGGTGGGCGGGACGGTGCGGTACGGCGGAGGTGCGACCCCCGGAACGGCGGGTCGCACCCCGGCCACCCGCTGGGATGTCGGCACCCCAGCGGGTCGGGATCAACCCTCGGGGTTCGCCTCGGTGATGAGGACGGCGTCCGTCAGGTCGCCCTGGCTGGTCACGCCCCATTCACTGCGGATCCGAGCGTAGGTCCCGTCGTCGATCACCGACTGCAGCGCAGCCTCGAACGCCGGGCCCATCTCGCTGCCCTTCGGGATGCCGACCCCGTTGTAGACCGCGTTGATCAGCAGGTCTGAGACCTCGAGCTGCCCGGTCTGCTTCGCGGTGTACTTGAGCTTGCCGGAGCCAGCGGCCACCAACTGGACCCGCCCCGACGCCACGGCGAGTTCTGCGGACGGCTGGTCCTTGAACTGTTGGATGTCCATCGGGGAGTCGCCGCACACCGTGGCGTTGTTGTCCATCAGGTACTGGTACTCGAACGCGCCGGTGAGCACCGCCACCGACCTGCCGCAGGCGTCCTCGATGGCCGAGACCGTCAGGCCGCTGCCGGCCTTCCAGCCGAACGCGGTCCCCTCCTTCTGCAGCGGCACGAAATCGACCGTCTGCAGCCGCTCCGGGGTCACCCCGAGAGAGGCCACCGCGGCGGCGTAGCGACCGTTGCCCAGGCCCGGGATGATGGCGTCGAAACCTGTCGCCTCGTAGTGGAAGTCGACGCCGAGGCGATCGGCCATGGCCTTGACCAGGTCGACGCTCCAGCCCTTCACCTCACCGTTCTCGACGTACTCCTCGGGGGCCCAGTCACCGAAGACGGCGACCGTGGAGCTGCGCAGGTCGGCGGGAACCAACGCGGCCAGGGAGCTGTCAGAGCCGCCGCCGGTGGCCGAGGCGGAACCCGACGGGGCGCTGACCGTGGAGCCCGAGGAGGTCGGCACGGCCGACGACGAGCCGGCCGACCACGAGCCCGACGACGAGGTCGAGGCCGACGGCGTCGAGCCGCCACAGGCGGTGAGGGCCAGCGCGAGACCGGCGGTGGACAGGAGGGCCGCCAGGCGGCGACCGGTGGGGTGAGCGGACATGTTCATCCTTGTCAGGAGACGTGCACGGACGGACGGGGGAAGTGCAGAGCTGCAGGTAACGCCCGGGCCGGACCGAAGGCCCCGAACCGTTCACAGACCGCCGCGGACGCCCTGGCGGCGTCGGCGAGGAATTCATCCGCCGGGCGCTCCCGGATGAGCCCGGCGAGTACCACACCGATGAACGCATCGCCCGCACCGAGGGTGTCCTCGACCCGGGACGCGACCGCCGGCTGCCGCAGCACGGTCCGGCCGTCGGAGAAGACCGCACCCGAGGAGCCTCTGGTGGCCAGGGCGGTCGAGGCGCCGCGGTCGCAGGCCCAGGCCAGCAGATCCAGCGCCTCCGACTCGGACAGGTGCGACGCCGAGAAGAACGCGTGGGTGACCGACCCGATCAGGTCCTGGCAGTACGCGTCGGCGGTGTGGACGTCGAAATCGAACGAGACAGGCACTCGCGCAGCCAGTTCCGGCACCTGCGACGTCAACTGCGCGGCGGTGCTGGAGTGGGCGATCCGGTGCGTCGCGATGAAGCGGAGATCCTCCTCGGACAAGGTGATCTCGGCGACGCCACGGTCGAAGGGGCCGAAGTGCCGGTCCCCGTCGACGTGGAAGACCGTGGCGTAGCCGGTCTCGCCCGGCAGCGTGCGGAGGCGGGAGACGTCGACGGACTCGGCGGTCAGCTCGTCACGGAGCAGGGTGCCCCGTTCGTCGGTGCCGACCGCCCCGACGTAGGACGTCGGGGCGCCGGCCCGCGCGCTGTGCACCGCCACGTTGACGCA
This sequence comes from Nakamurella deserti, assembly GCF_003260015.1. Lineage (NCBI taxonomy): Bacteria > Bacillati > Actinomycetota > Actinomycetes > Nakamurellales > Nakamurellaceae > Nakamurella > Nakamurella deserti. The sequence continues at coordinate 266,171 of NZ_QCXS01000004.1, forward strand.
GTTGCCCCCCGGGAACATCACGCCCTGCTCCGGGTAGCAGTCGGTGATGTTGTCGCCGACGGCGACGAGGTGCATCAGTAGGCCACTTTCCACATGTAGCGACGGTCGGTCAGCGGGCGTCCCGAGAAGGACTCGAACTGCTGCGCCAGCCGGGCGATCAGGCAGCTGGACAGGATGAAGCCACCGATCAGCGGCCGCATGGCGGCGTCCACGCCCGGCAGGGACAGCGTGGAGGTGTCCAGGACGTAGTTGCGACGGTTGTAGGTCTCCAGGAAGCGCAGCACGCGCTCACCCATCGGACGGGTCGCGTCCTCACCCATGAACACGATGACCGGGACGTTGCCGTCGACGACCTCGAAGGCGCCGTGCAGGAATTCCCCCGACCCGGTGGCGACGGCGTGCTTGTTCTGCATCTCCTGGAGGTAGCAGGCGGCGAAGGTCTGCGCGGCCCCTTCGAGCGGACCCGAACCCAGGACGTAGACGCACTTCTCGGTGGTGCACTCGGATGCGATGGACCGCAGCAGCGCGTCGGTCTCCCACACGGAGGCCTCGAACGCCGCCGAACTCGAGCGGAATGCGGCGACCACCGCGTCGTAGTCGTCGGCCACGCCCTGCTCGCGCAGCAGCGCGAAGGCGATGAGGCCGAGCAGGATCTGCTTGGATTCGACACCCTTGTGCAGCACGATGTGCTCCGCCTGCTGGGCGACCAGGCTCTCCGGGTCCTGCGTGACGAGGAGGACGGGTGCGCCGGCGGCTCGGGCGAAGGTGACCGCTCGGGCCGTCTCCGGAGTGCCGCCGTTGCTGCTGCTGGCGATGACGACGCTGTCCGGGCCGAGGTCGGCCGGGTTGCGCAGCATCATCTCGTCGGCGTTGATGGCGACCGCGGGGATCGGCGAGCGCTCCAGGATGAAGCGCATCGGGCCGAAGGTGAACAGCGACCCACCGCATCCGAGCAGGTAGATGATCCGGGTGGACGGGGTGATCGAGGCGGCGACGAACTCGCTGACCTGGGTCTCGATCTCAACCGTTGCGGCACGGTCGATGTCGGCGCGGAAGGTCGGCGAGAGATCACCGATGGGGCGGACGGCCTCGAGTTGCTGCGTCATGAGTTGCTCCTGTTTCTGAGATCGATCTCATACGTGAGGTAGATAGTGGGTGGACGGGTGGGATAAGTCAAGGAGATCTTGGGTGGGACACGGTGCCCGCAGGCGCCGTCGCGGTCAGTGTCCTGCGGTGACCGGCAGTCGACCACGGCTGGCCATCGCGGCCCGGACCCGCTCGGCCGCCACCTGGCGGCCGGCCTCGTGCGGGGTGAGACCACGACGGACGGCATCGCCGAGCACCGTGACGGTGTTCGCCCGGAGCCGGGTCGAGATGGAGCCCAGGATGGCCCCGGTGTCCGGCCGGAATCCGGAGTACCGGGCGTCCATGGCGTAGGCGGCGGCCACCACTCCTCCCGCGTTCGCGAGAAAGTCGGGCACAACTACGATCTCACGTCCTGCGAGCACGGCCTGGGCCTTCGGCGTGGTGGGCAGGTTGGCCCCCTCGACGACCAGTCGCGCCCGCACGCGGGCGGCCACGTCGACGTCGATGACGTCCTGCATGGCCGCCGGCACCAGCACCTCGCAGTCGACGGTCAACTCGGTACCCACGGGGTGGACGGGTCGTCCGAGGTGATGGACGAAGTCGTCACCGAATTCCGCCCGCGCCGCCAGCAAGGCATCCACCTCGAACCCGGCGGGATCGACGAGGGCACCACACGAGGTCGACACCGCCACGATGACGGCGTCGAGTTCTGAGAACCGGGATGCCGCAGCACCACCCACCGCGCCGAAACCCTGGATGGAGACGCGGGAGCCGGCCAGCGGGAACCCCAGCACGCCCGCCGCGGCGTCGGTGGCTTCGGCGATGCCGAACCCGGTCACGCCCAGCTGGTCGTAGGCCACTCCGCCCAGGTGCGCCGGCGTTCCGACGGCGGCACCGCGGTCCCCCAGCTCGTCCTGGATGATCGCCGCGTCGTCCTCGGTGAGTCCCATGTCGAGGCCCATCACGTATTCGCGTGGCACCTCGTTGGACAGGGCCCGGGCGAAGGCCCGGAGGACCGCCTCCTTGTCGGGAGCACGGGGGTCGGCGACGATGCCGGCCTTGGCGCCGCCGAAGAACAGGTCGACCCCGGCCCACTTCCAGGTCATCACCCGGGCCAGCCGCGCCACCTCCGCGACGGTCACCGTGGGCGCCATCCGCGTCCCGCCCTTGCCGACGCCGCGGGCGGTGTTGTCGATGACGAGCACGCCGCGCATGCCGGTCCGGCGGTGCGACACGACGACGATCTTCTCGGGACCCCAGTCGTCGACGAGTTCCAGTGCATCGGTCATGGTGGTTCCTCTGCTCGTGCGGCTCGCGAGGAGCCGGGTCCGGTCGATCCGGCCGGCGGCCGGGGCAGCGCCGCGGCGAGCAATTCGGCCACGTGCACTGCGGTGCGGGAGGTCTGCTGGTCGATCTGGGTGCGGCAGCTGAATCCATCGGCCAGTACGGCGGTCCCGGGGTCGGCGGCACGGACCGCCGGTAGCAGGACCTGCTCGCCGGCGGCGACCGAGACGTCGTAGTGGCCACGCTCGAACCCGAAGTTCCCGGCCAGTCCACAGCAGCCGGAGGGCAGCACCGTGTTGTCGACCCCCGCCGCGCCCAACAGGGCGGTGTCGGCGGTGAAGCCGGAGGTGGCGTGCTGGTGACAGTGCGTCTGACTGAGCGAACGTTGCGGGACGGCCGGGGGCGTGTAGCCCGGTGAGTGCGACACCAGCAGCTCGGCCAGGGTCAGCGTCGCCGCGGCCACCGAACGCGCCGACGGCCCCAGTTCGCTGTCGTCGTGCAGCAGCTCCGCGACGTCGGTGCGCAGGGCCGCGGTGCAGCTGGGTTCGAGTCCGACGACCGGGAGGCCCGCAGCCACCGCCGGTGCCAGCGACCGGACGGCCCGACCGGCGATCCGGCGGGCGACGCCGAGCTGCCCGGTGGTGAGCCAGGTGAGGCCACAGCACTGGGTACCGGGCGGGACCCGGACCCGGTAGCCGGCGTCCTCCAGAACGGCGACACCGGCCTGCAGGACCTGGGGCGAGAAGTGGTTGTTGAAGGAGTCCACCCAGAGCATCACCGGCCCGCGTTCACCCGACCCGGCCGGGCTCCGGTGACGGAACCAGTCGAGGAAGGTGCCGTCGGCGAATCGCGGGATCTCCCGTTGCGCCGCGATCCCGGCCATCCGCTTGATCGCCGGGGCCAGCACCGACCGGGTGGCCCGGTTGACCAACCGGGGGGCACGGGCGGCCACCCGGGACGCCAGCGGCAGCCAGCCCATCGAGTAGTGCGACGCCGGTCGGAGCCGGTGCCGGTAGTGGTGGTGGAGGAATTCCGACTTGTAGGTGGCGACGTCGACGCCGACCGGGCAGTCCACGCTGCAGCCCTTGCAGGACAGGCACAGGTCCAGGGCATCGCGGACCTCGGTGGATCGCCAGCCGTCGGTGATGACCTCGCCCTGGGTCATCTCGTAGAGCATCCGGGCGCGGCCGCGCGTGGAGTGCTGCTCGTCGAGCGTCACCTGGTAGCTCGGGCACATCACGCCCGCTCCCGGCGTGGTCACCCGGCACTTGCCGACGCCGACGCACCGACGGGACGCCTTCGCGAGGTCTCCGCCGTCTGCGGTCAGCGGTAGCAGGGTCTTCAGGGCGGGCGGCTTCCGGTCCGGGCTGATGCGCAGATCGGCGTCCACCGGCCGGGGCTGAGTGATGATGCCGGGGTTGAGGGCCTCGTCCGGATCCCAGATGGTCTTGAACCGGCGGAACAGCGCCAGCATGCCGGGGGTGTACATCAGGGGCAGCAGCTCCGAGCGGGCCTGACCGTCACCGTGCTCGCCGGAGAGCGACCCCCCGTGCGCCGCCACCAGCTGCGCAGCCTCGGTGACGAAGGCGCGGAACGCCGCGGTGCCGGCGGCGGTCTCGAAGTCGAAGTCGATGCGGACGTGCAGGCAGCCTTCGCCGAAGTGGCCGTACACAGCTCCCTCGAGTCCGGAACGTGCCATCAACGCGCTGAACTCGCGGAGGTAGGCCCCGAGCCGGGCCGGCGGCACCGCGGCGTCCTCCCAACCGGGCCACGCCTCGGATCCGTCGGGCAAACGCGTCGCCAGACCTGCCCCGTCCTCCCGGATCTGCCACATCGACCGTGCCCGGTCCGCGTCGGCGACGAGCTCCACGCCGGTGCAGCCGTCGGTGGCCAGGGCGGTCGCGGTCAGCGCCGCACCGAGCGCCGGCAGTGTCGCCGCCGTGCCGCCCAGCTCGGCGAACAACCACGCGCTACCCGCCGGCAGGGTGTCGATGACGGCCCGCGTGGACGCCCGGGTGACGATGTCGGTCAGCGACCGGTCCAGTCCCTCCAGCGCCAGCATCCGGTGCTGCAGCAACGCTGGGACCGCGTCCGCCGCGGCGACGGCGTCGCGGTACCCCAGCACGACGACGACCCGCTCGGGCGGCGGAGTGACGACTCGCAGCGTCGCGGACAGGATCACCGCACAGGTGCCCTCGCTCCCGACCAACGCCTTGGCCAGATCGAAACGATGCTCGGGCAGCAGGTGCTCCAGGGCGTAGCCGGACACCTGCCGCGGGAACCGCCCCAGCTCGGTCCGCAGCGACGCCAGGTTCTCCCGCGCGAGCGCCGCCAGCGCCCCGATCAGCCGGCCCCGCTCGCCTCCCTCGCCCACCGCGACCTCGATCTCTGCGGTGGTCATCTGGCCGACGGTGAGCACGGTGCCGCGGTAGGTCAGCACCTCCAACTCGACGACCGTGTCCGCGGTCCGCCCCCACGCCAGTGAATGCGAGCCGCAGGCGTTGTTGCCCAACATCCCGCCGATCGTGCAGCGGCTGTGGGTGGACGGATCGGGTCCGTAGAGCAGGCCGTGCGGCGCCAGGGCGGCCTGCAGGGCGTCGAGCACGATGCCGGGTTCCACGGTGGCGGTGCCGGCGACGGGATCCACCGCCAGCACCCGGTGGAAATGCCGCGAGAGGTCGACGACCACGCCCGACCCCACCGCCTGACCCGAGGTGCTGGTACCGGCGCCCCGGAGGGTGAGGGGCAGGCCGAGCTCGCGACACACCCGGACGGTGGCGATGATCTCGTTCCGGTCGCGCGGGAAGACCACGGCCGCCGGCACCCGGCGGTAGTTCGAGGCGTCGGCGGCGAAGCGGGCGCGGTGGCCGGCGTCGTCGAACGCCTCGGCGCAGCCGGCGGCGTGCAGGGCCGCCACCACGTCGGCGGACGTGGCGACCGATCGGTCGAGGACGGTCACGGTTCACCCTTCTGCGTTGTCGAGCGGAGCTGGTCCGATCACTCTGCCTCGCAGGGCATCTCGTGCACCAGCCCCAGCAGACCGAGACAATCGGCTCGCGAGCACCAGCAATGCTTATGCTGACCGGACCGGACCGGGGTCCGTCCGAGGAGGAGGGTTGCCGATGTCCACGTCGCATCATCTGCAGACACTCGAGGCGGTCTGCCGGCACGCGTCGTTCGCGGTGGCCGCCCGGGAGCTGGGATACACGCCGTCGGCGGTGTCCCAACAGATGCTGGCACTCGAGCGGTCGACGCGACTGACCCTGTTCGAGCGGCAGCCGCACGGGATCCGGCCCACGAGGGTGGCCCTGGACCTGGTCGACGCCGGCCGACGGGTGCTGTCGGCCCTGGACGACTTCGACCGCCATGTCCGGGATCTCGCCGCCGGCACCACCGGACGGCTGCGGATGGGCAGCTTCCCCACCGCCAGCGTGCGGGTGGTCCCGCGGGCGCTCGCCGCCTTCGCCCGCCGTCACCCCCGTTCCGAGGTCCAGCTCACCGAGTGCGAACCCGACGACGCGGTGACGATGGTGATGGACGGCCGACTGGACGTCGCCCTCGTGTACTCGTACGGACTCGACCCGCGGACCTGGCCGGTCGGCACCGGACTCCACCCGCTGCTCACCGAGGAACTGCTGTTGCTGCAGCCGATCGCACGGGAGGGGGACGCGGTGTCCGGCGGCGGGAAGGTGTCGCTGGACGGCCTCGCGGGCGCGCGCTGGATCTCCAGCCACGACGGCTCCGCGGGCGCCCGGTCGTTCGAGCGGCTCTGCGCCACGGCGGGTTTCGCGCCCGAGGTGGTCTTCCGGACCAACAACTACGACGTCGTGCGGGAGCTGGTGGCGACCGGGTTCGGGATCGCGGTGATCCCGATGCTCGGACACCGGCCGGACCGCCGCATCGACGCGGTGGCGGTGCCCGGGCCGGCGTCGTTCCGCAGGGTGTCCGTGCTGCACCGGGACGCGACGGATCATCCACTGCTGGCCGACGCGATCGGTGCGCTCACTCACTCCGCGGCCCGGCTCGCCCCCGGCACGGATGCCGCCCCGACGTGAGCCACCCCGTCGGGTCCCACTTCCAACCTCGCCAGGATCCCGGTGACCGCCGCCACCGACGGGCGGGCCGCCCCCTTCCTGGACACGAGCACGATCTGCCGCTCGATCCGTTCTGCCAGCGGGACGACCTCCACATCCGACGTCCGTAGCCGCAACATCAGGCCGGTCACCGTGGTGATGCCGACGCCCGCCTCCACCAGTGCCAGCGACGCCGCCGTGTCGGTGACCTCGTGCTGGACGTCCGGTTCGACTCCCACCCGGCGGCAGGCCGCGCGCACCGCGGCGCCGTAGTGCGTCGACACGGCCGGTAGCACCCAGGGCAGCGCGGCGGTGTCGGACAGCCCCATCGCCTTCCCCGGCCGGCAGTGCCCGCGCGGGACAGCCAGCGAGAACCGCTCACTGACCAGGGGTGACAGCACCAGTGACCGGTCCCGCGGGATGGGTGCGTCGGGGTAGTCGAGCCCCAGAGCCAGGTCGACGGACCCCGCGGCGACCGCGTCGAAGACCTCGTCGACCTCCATGTCGCGGCTGCGCACCGCGATCCGCGGATGGCACCGTCGCACCCGGGCGAGCACGGTCGGCAGGATCTCGGCTGCGGCCGTGGCGAACAGCCCGATCGCCACCCGGCCGCCGACGTCATCGCCCAGGCCCTCGATCTCGGCCATCGCACCCCGGTGGCCGTCGAGCAGGTCGCGGGCGGACCGGGCCAGGACCCACCCCGCGTCCGTCAGTTCGACCCGGCGTCCCACGCGACGCAGCAGCTGCCGTCCGGCACTGCGCTCGAGGGCCGACAGTTGCTGCGACACCGCGCCGGGGGTGTAACCCAGCGCCCGGGCGACCTCGGTGACGGTGCCCCGCTCCGGGAGCTCCGCGAGCGCCCTGAGCTGAACGCTCGTCCATTCCATTCAGACATCCTAAGAGATCGATCTCAGAATGTGTCGATGGACGCGGGTCCGACGCTGCCCGCACGATGGGTCGACCGGCCCCAGCGGCCCCTCCGCACCCGGCAACGCGCCCGTCGAACGGATCGCGCGCCGGCGGTCGGCCGGCGACACAATCTCGCAGTGAAAGGGTTTCGCGTATGAATGCTCCTGCGTCACGTCCCGCGCCGAACGGAACGGCGGTCGGCTCCGAGGCGGACGTCGTGATCATCGGCGGCGGCGTGATGGGCGCGAGCATCGCCTACCACCTCGCCGAGGCCGGCGTCCGCGACATCGTCGTGCTGGAACAGGGCGAGCTCGCCGGCGGCAGCTCGGGTAAGCCCATCGGCGGCGTCCGGGCCCAGTTCTCCGACCCGGTCAACATCGCACTGGGCGCCCGCAGCCTGCGCGCCTACCAGGACTTCGGTCGGCGACCCGGCGCGGACATCAAGCTCGACAGTGTCGGCTACCTGTTCCTGCTCACCGAGCCGGCACACGTCGCCGCCTTCGAGACCAGCGTCGCCCTGCAGCAGGAGTTCGGCGTACCCAGTCGGCTCATCTCCGCGCGGGAGGCACAGCAGCTGTGTCCCTACGTCGTTCCGGACGGGCTGCTCGCCGCGGTCTACTCCCCCACCGACGGCCACGCCCGACCCGGGTTGGCCGTCCAGGGTTACGCCGCGGCCGGCACCCGTGCTGGCGTCGTCTTCGCGACCGGCACCCGCGTGACCGGCCTGGTGACGACCGGTGACCGGGTCACCGCGGTGCACACCGACCGGGGCGACATCCGCTGCCGCACCGTCATCTGCGCCGCCGGTGCGTGGTCGGCAGCGGTCGGCGCGATGGCCGGTGTCGACCTGCCGGTCCGCCCGGTCCGGCGGCAGCTCGCGTTCACCGCTCCGCTGACGCCGCCCGCTCCGCGGATCCCGTTCACCATCGATTTCGCCTCGACCGCCTACTTCCACAACAGTGACGACGGGCTGCTGCTCGGCATCGCCGACCCGGACCAGGCGGACGGCTTCGACGTCACGTGGACCGCGGACTGGCTGGACCTGTTCCGGGCCGCGGTCGCGCACCGGGCCCCCGCGTTGGCCGACCTCCCCATCAGCTCCGGCTGGGCCGGACTGTACGAGGTGACCCCCGACCACAACGCGCTGATCGGACGCTCGACCACCGTCGGGAACTTCCTCTACGCGACGGGCTTCTCCGGTCACGGCTTCCTGCAGGCGCCGGCCGTCGGCGAGGTCGTCCGTGACCTCGTGCTCGATCGCCCTCCGGTGATCGACGTCAGCGCGTTGCACGCCGACCGGTTCCTGTCGTCGACCACGATCAGACCGGAAGCCGCCGTCGTATGACCGCCGTCCGTACCGTCCCGACATCCCACCCGCGACCCGGCGGAAGCCGCGCCGGCGCGGTCCCGCAGGAGGAGACACCGTGGTGACCCAGTGGCAGTTGAGATCCGCCTTCGCCCAGCGCCTCTCCGACATGTACGGCCGCGAGGTCCCCGCTTACACCACCCTCGTCGACGTCTCCCGCGAGGTGAACGCGGCGGTGATCGCCGATCTGGGACCGGCGGCCGAGCGACTCGGCTCGCTTCGACGGGTGACCGCGGAGCGGCACGGTGCGATCCGGGTGGGTACGCCGGCCGAGATGGCCCAGGTGGGCCGCATCTTCGGTGCCATGGGCATGTATCCGGTGGGCTTCTACGACCTCCGCGAAGCTTCCGAGAGTGCCGTTCCGGTGGTGTCCACCGCCTTTCGTCCGGTCGATGCCGACGAGTTGGCCCGCAACCCGTTCCGGGTCTTCACCTCGTTGCTCACCCCGACCGACCGGCGCTTCTTCACCGCCGACCTGCAGGACCAGCTGGACGGCTTCCTCGCCGATCGCGAGCTGTTCGGACCGGAACTGTTGTCACTGGCGGACCGGGCGGAGGCCGACGGTGAACTGGACGACGCGACGGCGGAGCGATTCCTGGCGCTGGCAGTCGAGGCGTTCGAACTGTCGCCGGAACCGGTCGACCGGGCCTGGTACGAGACCCTGGAACGGGTGTCGGCCGTCGCCGCCGACATCGGCGGGGTGGCCAGTACCCACATCAACCATCTCACCCCGCGGGTGCTGGACATCGACGCCCTCTACCGGGCGATGACCGCGCGCGGCATCGCGATGATCGACGCGATCCAGGGTCCGCCGCGGTGGTCCGGCCCTGACGTGCTACTGCGTCAGACGTCGTTCCGCGCCCTCGCCGAGGAACGGCCGCTGCGGGAGGCCGACGGCTCGGTGACCACCGGTGCGCTGCGGGTCCGGTTCGGCGAGGTCGAGGCGCGCGGCATCGCCCTCACCGAGTCCGGCCGGGCGCGGTACGAGGAGCTGCTGGAAGCGACCGACCGGCGCGTCGCCGACGATCCGCAGGCGGTCGCCGCCGAGGTCGCCCGCGACGTCTGGGAGCACGGCTTTCCGACGTCCGAGACGGTTCTCGCCGCCGATGGGCTCGCCTACTTCGACTTCCACGCGGTCCCGACGACCGGCACCGGCGGAGGCACTCCGCCGGCCGGTCTGGCCGCTCAGCTGGAGCAGGGCTGGGTGCGGGCGGAGCCGATCGTCTACGAGGACTTCCTGCCGCGGTCCGCCGCCGGCATCTTCCAGTCCAACCTCACCGATGCCGGCACGCGCGACCTCGACCGGGAGGGCGCCGCGTACGACAGCGCCTGGATGTCGGGTGTTCTGGGCCGCGAGGTGCTCGATCCGTACCAGCTCTACGCCGCGCGCAGCGACGCCTCCCTGGCCGCCGCGCGCTCCTCCCTGGGGCTGGCGCCGACCGCCGACTGACCCGCCCAGCACCTCGCTCCCCTCACCTCCGAACGAACGGACTCCGATGACCGCCACCGTCCTGCCCACCTCCGACGCGCTGCGCACCCGTGCCCTCGCGGCCCTCGCCGGACTCGGGGCGGTGGTGCCCGAGGGCACGGGCCTGCGGGCCCGGACGCCGATCACCGGAACGGACCTGTTCGACCTCGCGGCGACCACCCCGGCCGACGCGGACGCAGCCATCGCCACCGCAGCGGCCGCTTTCCTGGAATGGCGTCACACCCCGGCGCCGGTGCGCGGCGCCCTGGTACGCCGACTGGGCGAGCTGCTCCGCGAGCACAAGGCCGAGCTGGCGGACCTCATCACCATCGAGGTCGGCAAGATCCGCTCGGAGGCGGCGGGTGAGGTGCAGGAGATGATCGACATCTGCGAGTTCGCGGTGGGCCTGTCGCGCCAGCTGTACGGGCGCACCATCGCTTCGGAGCGCCCGGGGCATCGGCTGGCCGAGACCTGGCACCCGCTGGGTGTGGTCGGTGTCGTGTCGGCGTTCAACTTCCCGGCGGCGGTGTGGTCCTGGAACACGGCACTGGCCCTGGTCTGCGGCGACACCGTCGTGTGGAAGCCGTCCGAGCTCACCCCGCTCACCGCGCTGGGCGCCAGTGCGCTACTCGCCCGGGCCATCGCCGAGGTCGGTGCGCCTGACGGTATCCACCAGCTGTTGCTGGCCGATCGTGTCGTCGGTGGGCGGTTGGTCGACGATCCGCGGGTGGCGCTGATCAGCGCCACCGGGTCGACCCGGATGGGCCGGGAGGTCGGGCCTCGGGTGGCGGCGCGATTCGGCCGGAGCCTGCTCGAGCTGGGCGGCAACAACGCGACGGTGGTCGCCCCGTCCGCCGATCTGGATCTCGCGACCGCGGGCATCGTCTTCGCCGCGGCCGGCACCGCCGGCCAGCGCTGCACGAGCCTGCGGCGGCTCATCGTGCACGAGGACATCGCCGAGCAGCTGACCGAGCGCCTGGTCGCGGCGTACCGACGGCTGCCGATCGGCGACCCGTTCGCCGACGCGACGTTGGTCGGGCCGCTGATCTCGCGCGAGGCGCTCGACCGCATGCAGCGGGCGCTCGTCACCGCGGTGGCCGAGGGCGGCACGGTTCTGGTCGGCGGAGAGGCCCACGACGAAGGGACCCACCCCGACGCCGCCTACGTCAGGCCGGCCATCGTGAAGGTCCGCGCGCACACCGCGACGGTCCGCGCCGAGACCTTCGCACCGATCCTCTACCTGCAGACCTACCGCACTCTGGACCAGGCCATCGCCTTGAACAACGATGTACCGCAGGGGTTGTCATCGAGCATCTTCACCCGCGACCAGCAGGAGGCCGAGATGTTCACCGGTGCCGGCGGCTCGGACTGCGGGATCACCAACGTCAACATCGGGACGTCCGGTGCCGAGATCGGCGGCGCCTTCGGTGGCGAGAAGGAGACCGGGGGCGGACGCGAGTCCGGATCGGATTCCTGGAAGGCGTACATGCGGCAGGCCACCAACACCGTCAACTACACCTCACAGCTCGCCCTCGCTCAGAACGTCAGCTTCCTGGCTGCGCCTGACGCGGGGTGACCCACCGCGGTGCGACGCCGCAGATCGGTCCTGCGGGTGAGGACGCCGGTGATGATCGACGCCAGCCCGATTCCGGCGATGATGTAGTGGCCGCTGCTCGCCGGCGTTCTGCCGAGGAACATCTGCGGCACGGCGATGATCATCAGGACCACGCCGGCCAGGACGAGTCGCAGGCCGGGGCGTTGCCGGAGGGACTGCTGGATCGGAACGGCGGCGGGTGTCTGCGCACTGTCGGTCGTGGTCGGTACGGCGGGGGTGGTGGTGGACATCGTGTGCTCCTCGGGTCGGGTTCCTCGGTGGGGTGTGGGACAACCATCGCTCCCGACCGCCGTCCGTGGAATCCGCTGACCGGCCGATAGGGGGGACGAGGTCGCCCACCGGTCGGGGGACGGCCCCGAGGACGGTGCCGTGACCCGGCCCGTCCGCGACGCCGACCTCGACCGGGGTGATCGGGATGTCGGCGACGCTCCGGCAGGTCGCGCTGTCCCGGGTGGAGCCGCCGGTGCGCGGTGCGGAGGCAGGACGCACTGCCGGCAGGAGCCGGGCGCCGTAAGGTGGCGGGGTGTCCAGCGCGATGGAGGGCGGGGGACGGTACAACCGCCACGCCTCTGCACAGGCTGCGTCCGCCCGGTTCGGGCTCGACGCGCTGGCGGCAGCCGCCGGGACTGCGCCGCGGGATCCCGCCGGTGTGGTGACCGTGGTGGACTACGGGGCCTCGGAGGGCCGTAACTCGCTGCTGCCCATGACCACGGCCGTGGAGGCGATCCGCCGCCGCCACGGCGCGGCCCAGCCGATCCGGGTGCTCCACACCGACCTTCCCGACAACGACTTCAGCTCGCTGTTCCGGACGGTCGCCGCCGACGGCGGATACCGGCGGCCCGGGGTCTACTCCGCAGCGATCGGGCGGTCGTTCTACGAGCAGCTGGTGCCCGACGCCTCCGTCGGGCTCGGCTGGAGTGCGATCGCGGTGCACTGGCTCAGCGGCGTGCCCGGTCCTCTCGACGGGTTCTGGTTCACCACCGCCGACGCCGGCCAGTACGCCACCTGGGCGGCTGCGGCCGCCGCCGATTGGCGTGCGTTTCTCCGGGCGCGTGCCGCGGAGATGCTTCCGGGAGCGCGGCTGGTCGTGGTGGTGGGCACCGCGGGTGGCGACGGCCGTGGGCGCCGTTCCGGTGCCGAACGTGCGATGGACGAGATCGGGCGCGGGGTCGACGTTCTCCACGACGAAGGGCTCCTCCGCGACGGCGACCGGGAGGCGATGGTCATCCCCGCCTGGTACCGCACCGCCGACGAGTGGCGCGCACCGTTCGACGACCCCGAGATGGACCTGGACCTCGAACAGCTCGAGCTGGTCGACATCGGCGACCCGCTGTGGGATCAGACCCGGTCCGGCGGCGACTACCCCACCGCCGTCGCCGCGGCCCTGCGGGTGTCCTTCGGCCCCGCGCTACTACAGACGCTCGCTGCCGACCGACGACCGCTGATCGCGGCCAGACTGTTCGACGGGCACCTCGCCCGAGCCATCGCCGAGCAACCCGCCGAGCCCTGGTTCCACTGGCGCCTGGCGGTCCTGGTCGTCGCCAAACCCCGCTGACCGCAGGCACTGCCGCCCGAGGGCCGCCGCCCTGCTGCACGCCCGTGCCCCCGTCGAACCGGTCGACCGACCGCACGCCACCGACGGATACGGACGAACGGATGCGCGGTCTGGTGGCACACGGAACGCGGTCCATGTCGCTGGCCGACGTCGAGCACGGAGGACACGTGGCCCGCCCCACGGAGGACCGCGGTTGCGGACCCCACTCACGTCCACCGCCCTCGTGTGACCGGATCCGACGCCTCTCGAGGTTCAGCCATGACCGGTTGGCGTCGACGGATGCGGTTGGTCGTGAGCGTGGCACGGCCCCCGCTGCGCCGAGTGGCGGCACAACGGGGGCCGTGGGTATCGATCGGCCGAGTCAGCAGCCTTCGGGCATCGTCGGGAAGTCGGCGGCCGGCACTTCGAAGTTCTTCTCGTACAGCGCGGCGAGCCCGCCGTCGTTCTGCTGATCGCACAGGAATCCGTCGAGCGCGGCGACCAGGGCGGAGTTGCCCTTCTGGACCGCCCACGAGCCGTAGCCCAGGGCCAGCGGCTCGGGGAGATCGGCCTTCTTCACCTGGTCGGGGTTGGCCTTCTGGAACTGCGCGAGGATGTAGTCCTCCAGCACCGAGCCGTTGGCCCGGCCGGTGGCCACCTCCAGCAGTGCGGCACTCTGGTCGGCGAAGCCACTGACGGTGGCGTTCGGGAAGGTCTCGGTGGCGAGCTGCTCGCCGGAGGATCCCTGCAGCGCGGTGATGATCTGGCCGCCCTGGTTGTAGGTGTCGATCGCCGGGGTCGCGGTGTCGCCCTGGGCCACGGCGAGCACGGAGGTGTACGGGACGTACGCGCGGGTGAAGTCCACGACCTGTTTGCGCTCGTCGGTGGCGGTCAGACCGACCGACACCAGGTCGAACTGCCGGCTCTGCAGGCCGGGGATCAGGCCGGTGAAGTCGAGGTTCTGGATGTTCAGTGTGAGGCCCATCTCGGTGGCCAACGCGTTGAGCAGGTCGACGTCGTAGCCCGCGGGGTTGCCGGCATCGTCGAGGTACATCTCCGGCCGGAACTGCAGGTTCATCCCCACGGTCAGGGTGCCCGGGGTGATGAGATCGAACGCTGCGCTGTCGACCGGGGCGGAGGTGCTCCCGGACGATCCGGTGGCTGCCCCCGTTCCGGCCGGGGAGGTTGCGGACGTCGGGGTGGTCGAAGCCGTGCTCGCGGTGGTGCCGGCGGCGTCGGAGCCGCCGCCACAGGCGGTGAGGACGAGGGCGGTGGCCGCGGCGGCGGCCGTCAGAAAGCGGCGTTTCGCGGTGCTGGACAGGTTGAACACGGCGGTCCTCTCGGGAGCGGTGGCGTTACGGGATGGGGACGGGACGGCGCTGACCGGTGGTGGCGATCAGTTCTTCGATCCGTCGGCGCTGACGAGAACGCAGGGCGCGGGAGAAGGCTCCCTTGGGGGGGCTCGCCAGCGACGACTCCACCACCCGGAACAGGAAGTCGATGACGAACGCGGCGAGAACGTAGATTCCGGCCGCCGCGGTGTAGAGGACGAACGGCTGGAACGTCGAGCTGACCAGATTCTGCGTCACCCGGACCACTTCGAGCAGGCCGATGACGGTGAAGGTCGAGGTGTCCTTGACCATCCCGATGAACATGCTGCCGATGTTGGGCATGGCGACCTTGGTCGCCTGCGGCAGGATCACGGAGAAGAACACCCTGGTCGGCCGCATGCCCAGCGCCTGGCCGGCCTCCCGGTGGCCGGGTGGGACGGCGCTCAGGGCGGACCGGAAGATCTCGGCCATGAATGCGCTGTACAGCAGTGACAACGCGATCACACCGGCCTGGAAGACGCTGAACCGGATGCCGAACAGCAGCGAGACACCGAAGTACACCCAGATGACGCTGACCAGCGCGGGCACCCCGCGGAAGACGTTGATGTAGATGGCGGCGATCCAGGAGAAGGGTCGGCGACCCATCCGCACCATCGCCAGCAGCAGGCCGCCGACGGTCGCGATGACGAGCGCCACCAACGACACCCGCAGCGCGGTCAGCAGGCCGTTCAGGAGTGCCTCGTGGTTGTCCCAGACGAGTCCCCAGTCGTAGGTCCCCATCAGCGCACCGCCATGATGAATTCTCTGGCCCGCGGGCTCTCACAGGCGTCGTAGAAGCCGCGGCCGCCGCTCTCGACGACCCGGCCGTCCTCCATGAACACGTTGAGATCCCCTATCTCACGGGCGAAACCGATCTCGTGCGTGACCACGACCATGGTCATGCCGGTCTCGGCGACGAGGCGCATGGTGCGCAGGACCTCGCCGACGAGCTCCGGGTCCAGGGCCGAGGTCGGTTCGTCGAACAACATGACCTTCGGGTCCAGCGCGAGCGCGCGGGCGATGGCCACCCGCTGCTGCTGGCCGCCGGACAGCTGACTCGGATGGTGAGCGGCGCGCGGCAGCAGACCGACCCGGTCCAGCGCGAGGGCCGACTTCTCCTGGGCGTCGCGGCGGGACAGACCCTGCACGGACCGCAGCGGCAGGGCGACGTTGTCGAGAGCGGTCAGGTGCGGGAACAGGTTGAACTGCTGGAACACCATGCCGACGGTGCGCCGGAGCTGCAGGGGTCGCCCCTGCGGCAGGCTCTCGCCGGGAACCGGTGTGCCGTACTCGAAACCGTCGACCTGCAGCGAGCCGGCACTCGGCGTCTCGAGCAGGTTGATGCTCCGCAGCACGGTGGACTTGCCGGAACCCGAGGGCCCGAACAACACGACGTGCTCACCCGGATAGACGTTCAGGTCGATGCCCTTGAGCACCTCGAGCGGGCCGAACGACTTGCGGACACCGCGCAGCGAGATGATCGGGGTGGCGCCGTGGGTGACCGGCCCGCCCTGGGCGAAGTCGGTGCCGGTCATGACATCTCCCGTCCGCCGCCGGTGCGCCGGTACCAGTCGGCGAGCCTGCCGACCCCGAGGGTGAGCTGCTCCCGCGAGCTCGCGAGGGACAGCCGGAGATGACTCGAGGCGGTGTCGCCGAACGCGGTGCCGGGGGCGGTGGCGACCCCGGCGTGCACGAGATGGATGGCGGCCGAGCGGGAATCGACCCCGTCGGCCAGCGGGACCATCAGGTAGAACGCGCCCGACGGTACCGTGACGGCGATTCCGGCGTCGGCGAGCAGCCCGACGACGAGGTCGCGGCGGGACCGGTAGGCGGCGAGGGTCTCGGCGACGAATTCCTGGGGGCCCTCCAGCGCCGCCAACGCCTCGGCCTGGGAAGCGGCGGTGACGCAGGACAGCAGCGGCTCCTGGAGGCGGGCGACGGTGGGCATCAGCCACGCCGGGCCGACCACGTAGCCGATCCGCGAGCCGGTCATCGCGTAGGTCTTGGAGAAGCTGAAGACGCTGACCACGTGCTCGGCGGCCAGCGCTGCCGCGTTGGTGTGCGTCCCGTCGAAGACGATCTCGTCGTACACCTCGTCGCTGACCACGGTGACACCGTGCGCGACCGCGAGATCCACCAGTGCGGCGATGATCTCGGCGGGGAACACGACGCCGGTGGGGTTGGACGGCGAGTTGACGACCAGGATGCGGGTCCGCGGGGTGATCAGTGCCGCCAGCTCGGCGAGGTCGGGGACGAAACCGTTTGCCGGGCGCAACGGGTAGTGCACGGCTGCCGCGCCGTAGAGCAGGGCCTGCATCTCGTAGTTCGGCCACGCCGGGTCCGGGACGAGCACCTCGTCGCCGGGCCGCAGCAGGGCGGCGAACACCGTGGCCAGTCCCTGGACCGCACCCTGGCTGATGACGACCAGCTCCGGATCCGCGACCAGGCCGTACCGGGTGTGCAGCCGGTCGGCCAGTGCCGTCCGGAGGGCGGGGATGCCGGCGCTCTGGGTGTACCGGTTGCGCACCCGGGCGGCGGCATGGCCGGCCGCCACGATGTGCGCGGGGGTCGCGGCGTCGGGCTCGCCGATCTCCAGCCTGACCACGTCGGGCAGACTGAGGGCGAGGTTGACGATCTCGCGGATCCCGGAACCCGGGACGGACGCAGCCGCCGGGCTGACGGTTCCCGCCATGGTGACAGTCACCGGCTCACCGTCCTTTCGTCGTGGGGCGATACGTCCACGGTAGGAATGCGGTGTTTCCTGCAAAGTCGGGCCACGTTACGAACTTGCGAACAGAAGGGACTGGCCGAATCCCAGTGAGCAATCGAGAGCTACAGTGCGTGAGTGACCTTGCACGGAGCACACACAGGACCATCTGGTGAAGGTGGGGCGCGCATCGGCGCCTGGTCCGGGCTGGCCGGCGGTGGGACCGCCGAGATCCTCGCCCGCTCCGGACCGGACTGGTTGGTCCTCGACGCGCAGCACGGCGCCTACGAGGGCGCCGCGGTTGCGGCCACGCTGCACGATCTGGCCGGGATCCCGGTGCCCGTCTGGGTCCGGTTGCCCGACGACAGTGCCGCGGGGATCGGGCGCGTGTTGGATGCCGGTGCGGCGGGTGTCATCGTGCCGATGGTCGACACTCCACAGCAAGCCGCCCGGATCGCCGCCGCGTGCCGGTACCCGCCGGCGGGAGTCCGCAGCTGGGGGCCGACGACAGCCCTGTACGGCCGGTCCACGCCGGCGGCGGACGCCGCCAACAGTCGGGTCCTCTGCGCGGTGATGGTGGAGACCCGCTCGGCTGTCGCCGATGTCACCGCGATCGCCGCTACCCCGGGGGTCGACATGGTGTTCGTCGGTCCGTTCGACCTGGCCCTGTCGCTGGGGGTCGGGCTCGACGACCTGCTGGCCGATGACGCGGACGACTCACCGCTGCCGTCGGTGGTGCGGGCCTGCCGGGCCGCCGGCATCCGGGCCGGCGCCTTCGCCGGTGCGGTCGACCGCGGCGGCCGGTTGGCCGGCCTCGGATTCACCGACGTCGCCGTGCTCACCGATGCCGGCTTGCTGGCCAGCTCCGCCGAGGCGGAGCTGGCCCGGTGGCGCGGGGGCCCGACCGCTCCCCGTCGCGCGGCCTACTGAATTCCCGGCCGGGCGGGCGTACTGGCCCGCTGATGGCCTGTCCGTGCGAGCCGGCCGTCGGGAGACGGCTCGGTGCTCGCCGTGCGTCCCGTCGCCCCGGAGCGCAGGCGGTCTCGACCGACGTGTCACGGCCGGGACCGTCACGGTCGTCGCGCATGGGGCGCGTCATGGGCGGCGGCGCGCAGGACACGACACTCGGCTGCGGGATCGCCGTGTTCCCAATCGGTGTCGATGATGATCTCGTCCACTCCGGCGGTCCCGAGCTCACCCAGGCGGTCGGCGATGTCGACGGTCCGGCCGACCGAGGACACCAGACGCAACGCGACGCGGACCGCGGCGGGATCCCGGCCGGCCGCCTCCGCGGCACGCCGAACGGTGGCGATCTCGCGGGCCAGTGCCACCGGGTCGAGCTCGGGTACCGCTTGCTGGGCCAGCCAGCCGTCGCCCAGCCGTCCCGCGCGTTTCAACGCCGCCGGTGAATGACCGCCGACGAGGAGTGGGATCGGCCGGGGTGGCGGCAGCATCAGCAGATCCTCGGCCAGCGTGTACTGCCCGCCGTCGTGAGCGGCGGGGCGCCCGGTCCAGCACTGCCGCAGCAGACCGATCCACTCCACCATGCGCGGACCCCGGGTGTCGAACGGCATGTCCAGCGCGTCGAACTCCTCCCGGAGCCACCCTGCCCCCACGCCCAGCGCGAGCCGCCCCGGGGCCAGCGCGTCGATGCTCGCCGCCTGCTTGGCCAGCAGCACCGGATTGCGCTGCGGCAGCACCAGGGCGGCGGTACCGAGCCGGACCCGACGGGTGACCGCGGCGGCTGCGGCCAGCGCGACGAGTGCTTCGACGTAGGGGGTGTCGGTCGGCCAGGTGGCCCGACCGTCCGGGACGAACGGGTAGAACGACGTGATCCGCGTGGGGAAGACGACGTGGTCGGCCACCCAGAGCGAGTCGAACCCGGCCGCCTCGAGGTCGACCGCCAGCGCGGCGATGCCGCGGTCGATGGCCGTCGTACCGGTGTGGGGCAGCTTCGCACCCAGGGCGATGGTCATCCGGCGGCCAGCCAGCCGCCGTCGACCGGCAGATACGCCCCGGTGATGTAGGACGCCCGCTCGGACGCGAGGAACGCCACCGCGTCGGCCATCTCCTCCGGTCGGCCGGGCCGGCCGAGCGGGATACGGCGCATCATCGCGGCCCGCCGGTCCGGATCGCCCAGAGTGCCCGCCGACATGGGCGTGTCGGTGACACCGGGGCCGACGACGTTGACCGTCACCCCGAAGCGAGCCCAGTCCACCGCCAGCGATCTGCCCAGCATGAGCACCGATCCTTTGGAGGCCGCGTAGGCGGCCTGACCCGGCAGGGCGATCATCGCGTTCACCGAGCCGATCAGGACGATGCGGCCGCCGTCGCCCTGTTCGACGAACCGGCGGCAGGCTGCGGCCGCGACGTCGAACGTGCCGAGCACGTTGACCTCGAGCACCTCCCGCACCGTGTCGGTTCCGAGCTCGGCCGCCGGCCCGACGCGCTCGATACCGGCACAGGTCACCAGCGTGTCCAGTCGACCGAACCGTTCGACGGTCCGGTCCACCGCCTGCTGTCCGGCTCCCGCCACCGTGACGTCCATCAGCAGGGCCATCCCACCGACACCTGCCGCCACTTTCTCCGCGGACGCCAGATCCCGGTCCGCGCAGACCACCTCGTCGCCGCGGTCCGCCAGTCGACGGGCCACCGCCGCGCCGATCCCGGAACCCGCGCCGGTCACCAGACTGATCATGTCAACCACCCTCCGTCCACCACCAGCACATGTCCCACCACGTACGACGCGTCCGCTGAGCTCAGGAAGGCCACCGCGTGCGCGACCTCGTCGGTGGTGCCCAAACGGCCCGCCGGGATCCGGGAGCCGGACAGGGCCGCGGTGCCGGCCTCGCCGAGCAGCCCGCGCATCAGCGGGGTGTCCATCGTCCCCGGGGCGACGCCGTTCACCCGCACGCCCGTCGGCGCCAGCTCACGGGCGGCGGCGGCGGTCATCATCCGCAGCGCCGCCTTGGAGGTGTCGTAGGCGACCATCGGCGAGCTGGACGCGGTGAACGACGACGTGGAACAGATGTTGACGATGCTGCCGCTCCCCCGGGGGACCATCCGCCGTGCGGCCGCCCGCAGTACCACGTAGGCGCCCCGCACGTTGACCGCGAAGATCCGGTCGACCTCCTCGATGCCGGTCGTGAGCAAGGGGGTCGTGGCCGCGATCCCGGCGTTGTTGACGACGGTGCCGAGCGGACGGCGAGCGTCGACCTCCGCGATGGCCGCCTCCACCGCGGCGGTGTCGACGACGTCGAGGACGAGCGGCTCCGCCGAACCGCCGCCACCCACGATGTCGTCCGCGGTGGCCGCGGCTGCAGGCGCGTCGCGGTCGGCGACGACGACGTGGTCCCCGCGCTCTGCCAGCCGACGGCAGATCGCGCGCCCGAGTCCGCTGCCACCCCCCGTCACCAGTGCAGCGTGAGGATATCCGTCGGTTTCCATATGAAAATGGAACACGATGAATACTGCGCGGATGTTAAGCCGATGACACATCCGGTCGCTCATCTGAAACACGGCCGACCTACCGTCGAGCTGTCCGGCCACACGGGGCCGGCGCTCGGGACGAAGAGGAGCTGTCGATGGAGTTCGGCGCCGGTCTGTTCTGTCTGCAGTCCACCGCGATGGCCCCCCGCCATCCGACGCTCCCCTACCGCGAACTGATGACGGACGCACGCCTGCTGGAGGAGCTGGGCTACCGCAGCATGTGGCTCTCGGAGCACCACTTCTTCTACGACGGTTACTGTCCGGCGTTGCTGCCGGTGGCGTCGGCGGCGTTGTCGGTGACGAATCGTCTGCGGGTCGGTACCGGGATGATGCTGCTGCCGTTGCAGGACGCGGAACGGGTCGCCGGTACGGCCGCCGACATCGCGTCCCGGTCCGGTGGCCGGCTCGACGTCGGCGTGGGCCTGGGCTACCGCGACGTCGAGTTCGACGGCAAGGGCGTGCCGCCTGCGCAACGCGTCGCCCGGCACTCGGCGGGAGTGGCCGCGCTGCAGCGCATCGCGGTACCCGCCGGCGCGGCGATCTGGGCGGGTTCAGCGACGCCGAAGGGCGTGGCACGGGCCGGTGCGCGAGGACACGGGGTGCTGCTGTCGGGAGCGAACCCGGTGTCGCTGGTGCGCGAGCTGGCCTCGGCCCACCGGCAGGGCTGGGAGGACGCCGGCCGACCCGGCGGCGTCCGGCCGAAGGTCGCCGCACTCCGCAACGTCTGGCTCACCGACGATCCGACCGAACGCGCCGCCGCACTCGACTGGCAGCGCGCCAGTTACGTGCTCTACGCGGGGCTGGGCTGGAGCGTCGCACAGCAGGGATCCACCCAGGCGATGGATTTCCGCGTGGATGCCGACGCGGCCGTTGCCCAGGCCGTGGCGACCACCATCGTCGGTCCGCCCGGCGCCGTCATCGAGGGCCTGCAGGAGGTCGCGGAAGCAGGCGTCGACGACGTCGTCTTCCGCGTCATCATCGAGGGCGCACCCTCGGCCGCGATCCGCCGGGTGCTCACCCGGCTCGCGGACGAGGTCATCCCGGCTCTGGACACGGTGGTGGCGGCATGAGGATCGGGACGTGGTTGACCGGTGACCGGGCGGACGACCCGGCCTGGGTGACCGCCGCCGAGCGGTCGGGGGCTTTCGGGGTGCTGGCCGACCCGGCCGGTCCGGACGGCGCCCGGATCGCCCGGGCGGCCGAGATCGCCGCCCGTACGGTCGATCCGCGGGTCGTCGTGCGGGTCGTACTCGGTGTCGAGCATCCGGTGACGTTGGCCGAGGAGGTCGCGGTGCTGGATCACCTGTCCGCCGGCCGGGTGGTGTGCGTGGTCGACACCGGAGCGCTGGACGCGTCGGCGGCCCTGGAGGATCTGACCCTGCTGCGGCTGAGCTGGTCGGCCCGGTTCTTCCGGCACGACGGGGCGCGTTGGACGGTGCCGAGCGGATTGCTCGGCGACGGGTTGCCGACGACCGTCTCGGTGACGCCGAAGCCCGCCCAGCTCGACATCCCGGTGTGGCTGGACGGTGCCGTCGCCGCCCCACTCGCCGTGTCGACCGGCCTACCGGCAGTGGCCCACGTCCTCGGCGACGTGGACCCAGCGGCTCAGGTGCAACCCGCGGCGGCGACCCTGTCCGGGGACCTCGAGGCCGACCGGCGACTGGTGGGCGCGTGGGCGGCCGCCGCTGCCACCCATCTGCTGGTCGCGCCGGCGGCCGCCGCCGCGCCGGACAGCCTGCCGGACGTGGTGGCGCGATACTTGCAGCCCGAAGTCGGCATGCCGTCGTTCCCGCGGATCATGGCCGAGTCTGCACCGCCACACACCTGGACGCCGCCCGTATGAGCACCCGCCGACCCGACTCCGAGCCCGCGGACGCCGATGCGCCGCCGCCGCGGGCCCGAACCGCCCGCGGCTCGATGGCCGGTCTCGCCGGCGCCATCGAGCGGCAACGACCTGCCGTGCCACTGGACGCCATCGACCGCGACCTGATCCGCCGGATGGCCAAGGACCCCCGCTCGTCACAGCGCCAACTCGCGCGGGAGGTGAACATGAGCGGCCCGGCGGTGGGAGAGCGTATCGCCCGGCTCGAGCGACTGGGGGTCATCCGCGGGTACACCGTCAGCATCGACTGGGCGGCCCTGGGCTATCCGGTGCTGGTGTACATCCCGATGAGCATCGCCCCCGGCGCCGACCTGTCGCAGATCCTCGAGGAGCTCAAGGCCATCGAAGAGCTGGAGGAGCTGGTCGCGGTCACCGGCACCTACGACCTGCTCGGCCGGCTCCGCCTGCGTGACCACGCCCACCTGCAGATGGTGCTGCTCGAGAAGGTCTGGCCGATCTACGGTCTGCAACGCATCGAGACGTTCCTCAGCCTCGGTGAGGTCAGTCGACCCGGCGTGCTGGACGACCTGCTGACCGCCGGCGAGCGTCCCCCACCGTCGGCCTGATCCCCGGTGCGCCGGCATCCACCGGCCGACGCCGGCGCGCGGGAAGGCACGTGCGGACCGACGCCGGGTGCGGTGCCGACGGCGGTGATGCTCAGGCGACGCCCACCAGCGGCTGGGGGGATGCCGGGGCACGTCGATGGCGGATGACGCCGGCGAGGTGGGCGGCGTCGCGGGCGATGCCCGCGAACCGGCCGGATCCCCAGGTGTGCAGCCAGGGCAGCCCCAGGAAGTACAGGCCGGGCACCGCGGTGACGCCGCGGTGGTGGCGTGGATGTCCGGATCCGTCGAAGGCCGGCAGGTTGACCCACCGGTAGTCGGCCCGGTAGCCCATCGACCAGATGACCGAGGTGATTCCGGCCGCGGCGAGATCGAGCGATCCGGGTTCGATCTTCGGTGCCCAGACCGGGGTGTAGCGGGGCTCGGTGGGGGCGTTGATGCCGTTCCGGGCGATCCAGGCGTCGATCGCGTCCTTGATGCCCTCCATCACCGCATCCGCCCGGTCCAGGCTCGCGCCCAGGGTGGGCGCGAAGGTCGCAGTGCCGTCCCGGATGTCGGTCATCCGACCGTAGAGGGCGACACCGCGGGTGGCGAAGTCGCGCAGATCGATGTCCCGGCCGCCGTCGCGTCCGGTGACATAGTGGTTGGTCTTGTCCCGCTGGGCGAGACCCTCGGGGTGGTCCTCGACCGGTCGGTCGTAGTGACCCATGTCGTGCAGCCAGGCGACGCAGTCCCGACCGCGGTAGAACCGCGCCACCCGCGGAGCGCTCCCGACCGCCAGATGGACCTGCCGGCCTTCCAGCATCAGGTCCTCGGCGATCTGGGCACCTGACTGGCCGGTGCCGACGACGAGGACCGCGCCGGCGGGCAGCAGGCCGGCGTTGCGGTACCGGCTGGAGTGCAGTTGGTGGAGGCTCGGGTCCAGCCGCTCGGCGATCCGCGGTACGACGGCTTCGTGGTAGCCGCCGGTGGCGATCACCACCCGTTCACAGGTCAGCGGCCCGTCGGAGGTGCTGAGCAGGAAGCCGCCGCCGGGCCGCTCGGCGAGGCTCGTCACCGCGACGTGCTCGCGGACCGGCGGGGCGAAGCCCTCGGCGTACCGGAGCAGGAACGTGTGTACGTCGTCGCGCACCATGAACCCGTCGGGGTCGGGACCGTCGTAGGCGTGACCCGGGAGCCGACACTGCCAGTTGGGGGTGACCAGCGTGAAGTTGTCCCACCGGCCGGAGCGCCATTCGTGGCCGATGGTCTCCCGCTCGAGAACCACGTGGTCCACGCCGTCCTGCGTGAGGTGCCAGCTGATCGACAGTCCCGCCTGGCCGCCGCCGATGACGACGACGTCGGTGTGCTCGACCGTTCCGGTCACCGGGTCACCGCCGGCAGCGCAGGCTTCATCGCCACGACCGTCACCATCGCACTCGCGTCGGCGAAGTGCGCCGCGCGGCGTTCGATGTCGTCGAGGGTCGCCATCGCCGAGGTGCAGGCGAAGCCGTACCTCGACCGGACACGCTCGGACGCCTCGTGCAGGGCCGCCCGTGAGCGGGCGACGAAGTCGGCCACGGCGTAGTCGGTTCCCGCGGTCAGGTGGTCGTGCATCACCAGCGACGGGGAATAGCAGTCCTGCAGCCGGCCGTCAGGCCACCGGACCTGCACGTTCATCTCAGGCATGGGCCAACTCCGGGGTCGGGTAGGCGTCGGGGCGGCGGTCGCGCAGGTGGAACATCGCCCGCCGCGCGGTGTCCAGTTCGGCGGCGAGGTCCAGCGTCGCGACGGCGAGACCGGCCTCGACGCCGGTGTCGGCGCGGATGTCGCCGCCCGGACCGACGATCTTGGCGCCGGCGACGAAGCGCAGGGACCCGAAGTGGCCGGCCTGGTTCGCCGACGCCCACACCACCTGGTTCTCCAGCGCCCTGGCCGCGTCGAACAGGTCGAACCGCTTCTTCCAGCGGTCCTCGGCGAGATCGGTCGCACCCGCCGTCCGGGCGGCGGGCCACGCCGACATGCAGGCGATGACCTCGGCGCCGTCCAGGGCCAGCGCCCGGGCGGCCTCCGGAAAAGCCTTGTCGTAGCAGATCATCATGCCCATGCGACCGATCGGTGTGTCGAACGCGGTGAAGGCGTCGCCGGCTGCGTAGGCGAGGCTCTCGCCCAACGGTTGGTGGACCTTGCGGTGCACGCCCAGCAACCCGTCGCCGGTCACCGCCACGGCGGTGTTGAAGCGTCGGTCGCCGTCCTGCTCGCAGAACCCGAAAGTGAGAGTCAGGTCGCCGGCCATGGTGATGACGCGGCCGATCTCGGGACCGTCGAGGGCCAGCGCGGGCGGCAGGGTGCGCCCGGCCACCGGGGTCGCCGCATCACCGCCGGGTCCGCCGAGCGCCGACAGGTAGCCGCCCAGCGCGGCCTCCGGCAGGACGAGCAAATTACCGCCCGCCGCCCGGGTCTCGGCGATCAACCGCCCGATGGTGGTGTAGGCCTCCTCGAGGTCCCGGCCGAAGAACGCCGCCGCGGCGGCGATGGTGAGGGTCATGCGGGTCCCAATCCGGTGAGGGTGGTGACGGCGTCGGTGGTCTCGCCGTCCGGCCAGCGGAGGCGGACGCCGGGGGCGGCCGTCAGCTCGCCGCAGACGGCGCTGGTGGCCGGACCGGCCGGTGCGACGGGGCGGTCGGCGGCGTCGGTGGTGAGCATCGCGAACCCCGGGAAGCAGGTGAGCCAGTCACCGGCGGTGGCGCCGGCGGGTCGCGGTACCGCCGCGACGTCGAGGACGGCGCCGGTGCCGCTGGACTCGGCGAGCATCCCCAGGGTGCCGACGGCACCGGCCATGCTGACGTCCTTGGCCGCCGCCGGGGCCGTGCGCGCCACGAACGAGGCCATCGTGCGCAGCTCGGCTGCCGACCGGGTGGACGTCGAGTCCCACTGGGCGCCGGTGTAACCCGGTCGCCAACCCCCGCCGAGATCGGCGGTCACCGTGACCCTGTGCCCGACCCGGCCGCCGCCGGCCGGGACCGGCCGGTCGGTCCGGCCGAGCGCGGTGACCGACAGGGACGCCGGCACCCCGAACTGGGTGTGTCCGCCCAGCACCGGCACGCCCCAGGCCCGGGAGGCGTCCCGCAGCCCGCTGACGATGCGACGGGCGAACGAGGCGTCCCGGGCACCGATCGCGTCGAGCAGCCCGACCGGAGCTGCCCCCATCGCGGACAGGTCGTTGACGTTGACCAGGACCGCGCACCAACCGGCCCACTCGGGGCTGCGCTCCACCATCGTCGGCAGGATCGCGTCGCACGCGGCGATGACGTCCGTGCCGGGCACCGGGGCACCGTCGTCGCCGACGAAACCGCCGCCGCCGAGGCCGGTCACGCCGTCGCGGAAGGGTTCCAACACCGACGCCAGGGCGGCCTTGGTGGCGGACGCGAGCCGCGCGATCCGGTCGATCGGATAGCGCATCTCGACGTGGGGCAGACCGTGCCGGTCCAGGGTGCGGATGGTGTCCCAGCCCAACCGGCGGAACAGGGTCTCGTTCCGTCCCTGCACCATGGCGTCGAACCGCAGGACGCCGGCGGACTCGGCGGCGGCGCAGGCCGCCCGGATCAGCGCCGCACCCACACCGCGGAGCGCCTGTCCGTCCCGGCTGACCACCAGCCGGGAGCCGGCCCACCAACCGATGTCAGGTCCGCGACCGGCGGGAGCCAACCGGACACCGCCGACGATGTGCCCGCCCGCGCGGGCCACGATGACCACGGTGCGGGGGTCGTCGTCGACGTCGTCCCGGTCGCTGCCGGTGAACAGCTGCTGACGCTCCACGAAGGCCGCTCGCCGCAGCCGGTGGTAGGCGGCCAGGTCCGCGGCCGTCTCCGCCCGGGACAGCAGGAACGGTGCGGCGGCGGTGGCGGTGCGCGGCCCGCCGGTGAGCACGCTGACGTCCAGCGGGCCGGCCGTCGGTGTCGTCGGTGGGGCCGGCGTGGTGATCTCGCTGCGCACCTCAGGCCCCCACGCTCGACAGCAGGCCGCAGGCGCCGCACGCCGCGCACCCGGCCTTCTGGTCCGCACCGCGCATCCCGGACGACACGAGGAGTGCGCCGACCCGGCGGCTGACATCCTCGAGGACGTGCGCCCGCGGGGCGGCGGCGCCGTCGGCGGCGGCCAGGGTGCCGGCCAGCGGTCGGAAGGGCACCACGAAGGGATACACGCCCATCTCGACGAGTTCCCGGGCGGCGGCGACGAGTTCATCGGGGTCCTCGCCGAGGCCGACGAGGAGGTAGGTGGAGACCTGGTTCCGGCCGAACACCCGGACCGCCTCGCGCCAGGCGGCGCGGTACTCGTCGAGGCTCACCGTGGACTTGCCGGGCATCCAGGCGCGCCGGACGCGCTCGTCCATCGACTCGACGTGGATGCCGATGGACGACGCCCCCGCTTCGAACAGGTCGGTGAGGGTGGCGAGGTCGCCGGGCGGTTCGCACTGCACCTGGATGGGCAGCTCGGGCACGGCGGCCTTCACCGCCCGGACGCACCGCGCCAGATGGACCGCGCCGCGGTCCCGGCCGGCGGACGTGCCGGTGGTCATCACCATCTGCCGCACCCCGTCGAGATCCACCGCGGCACGAGCCACCTCGGCCAGTTGAGCCGGGGTCTTGACCGCTGTGGTGGCCCCGGCCCGCAGCGACGTCTCGATCGCACAGAACCGGCAGCGGTCGGCCTCGCCGTAACGCACACAGGTCTGGACGACGGTGGTGGCCAGCACGTCCCGGCCGTGCAGTCGGGCGAGCTTCTCGTAGGGCACGCCGTCGGCGGTGGACCGGTCGTAGAACCGTGGCCGGTCCACCACCGTGAGATCGAGTCCGGTGTCGTCCCCGTCGTACAGGATGCGGTCGCCGACCACCTGGTACGGGCTGTCCTGATTGCGCGGGATGGCGGCGTTGAGTCCACCGACGACCACGTGACCGTCGTCGCTGGGACCCGCTCCGGTGCCGCGCTTCACGGGTGCATCGAAGCGGAAACCCTTAAGGGCCAGATCCACTCGTGTGCTCAGGGACGACATCGGGGCCCCGTCAGAGGTTGTAGGTCGAGTTGATGATGGCGCCCTTGCGCGCGAAGTGGATCAGCGCGTCCTGGACGTCCAACGGGTGGCACGGGATGACTCCGGGGATGAGGTCCTCCTCGCGCAGTCCGTGCAACGACAGCCCGAAACGGCAGCAGAACACCGTGCCGCCCTCGGCGATGAACGTCTCCAACGAGTTGTTGATGTTCTGCTCGCCGGGGAACGCCGAATCGCCGGTCGTCGGGAAACCGCGGGTCGCCATGCAGTTCATCGAGCCCGGACCGTAGAAGTACAGGACCGACTCGAAGCCCTTCCGCAACGCGCGGGTCGCCTGCAGGATGGCCACGAAGCTGACCGACGATTCGTGCGCGATGCCGTGCACCAGCGTCAGGTAGGACTCACCCTCCTCGGCCTGGTAGTCGGGGAAGATCTTGGTACTGCCGTAGATGGTGCTGCCCTTCGGCAGTGACGGATGCGGGATCTCGGCGACGGACTTCGCGATGTTGGCGGTGATGGACTCGTCGAACGGCATTTCCGGGGTCCTCTCGAGTGCGGTGCGGGGATGTGGGTCGGCGGTGCGGTACAGCGTCTCGACCGCGCTGTCGAGGGACCGGGGGAGGTGGCGGCTCAGCCACCGGCGGGTCAGGCGTACAGGCGGTGGAAGTTGTCGTAGCGCATCATCTGGGCGAGTTCACCGTCAGCGACGGCGTTGTCGAGCCGCGCGAGTTCACCGGCGTGGTCGCCCCAGGGCTCGTCGCTGGCGAACAGGACACGGTCGTGACCCAGGCCGTGACGGTCGATCTCGGCGGCGAGCCACCGGGGCGCGAACCCGATCGCCCAGCTGGTGTCGGTGTAGACCTGCTTGCCGGCACGGATCCAGTCGAAGAACCGTCCGGAGATGAGCTTGATGTGGCCGCTCATCCCGCCGCCCAGGTGGACCAGGTGGATCTTCACGTCGTCGCCGTAGCGGTCGACGAGCGTTCCCACTCTGTCGATGTCGGAGGCGGCCCCGGGGGAGGTGTGGATGTGGACGACGAGATCGTGGCTGCGGGCGGTGTCGAAGATGCGGGTCAGCTGCGGCTGGGAGGCCGGGTCGTCGGCGCCCCCGCCGAGCAGGAAGCTCGTCTTGAGCGCTTTGACGCCCGCCTCACCGGCGAGGGCCAGCGCCGTGTCGTTGAGAGCGGCGTCCTGTTCGCGGGGGGACACCCAGAGCCCGCAGACGACGCGTTCGTCCTTGGTGGCGGCTTCGACGACGAGTTCGTTCAGGGCGAACGACGACGCCGGGTCGGGGACCCCGTAGTTCGGGATGACCAACGCCCGCTCGGTCCGCTCGCGCGCGAGATCGTCCATGAGCTCAGAGATTTCGGCCCTGGCGTTGACATCCGGGTTGACGGGGGGGCCGCCGTAGAACGAGTGAGCGGGCAGTCTCCCCAGGTGCCGGTGGGCATCGGCCAGCGGTGTGGGGGGCATGCGTCCAGTAAGCGGGCGCAGTGTGTCGGGTGGGTTCAGTCGTGAACAACACCAGATGTCGGGACCGCCGAATCGTGTCACGCGATCGCAACACGTCAGCTCCCGGCGGGCCCGTCGAGCAACCGTCGGTACAGCGTGACGTGGGCGGCGGCGGCCGAGTCCCACGAGAGGGACCGCGCCAGTCGGCGACCCGCTTCCGCCGGCGGCGGGAGCGTCGTGGGGTCGAGGACGTCGGCCAGGGCGGCGGCGATGGCCGGGACGTCGGCGGCGAATCGCACGGCGTCGCCGAACACCTCGCGGAGCACCGGCAGATCTCGGGCGACCACCGGCACACCGGCTGCCAGAGCCTCCATCGCGGCGAGCCCGAAGCCCTCCTTGGTGGAGACGAAGGGGAACGCGGCCGCCGCGGCGACCAGGCTCGGCAGCGTGTCATCGTCGACGACGCCCAGCTGCACCGGCTCGACCCCGAGTGCGGCGGCCCGCCGGTCGAAGGTGGCGCGGTAGTCCCGGTAGTCGAAGAGCGTCTCGCCGCCGGCGATGACCAGCGCGACGTCGGGGAAGCGGTCGCGCACCGCGGCGAAGGCCTCCAACAGGTCCAGGGTGCCCTTGCGTGGCTCGATGCCGCCCACCGCCAGCACGTAGCGGCCGAGCCGGTTCCTCCACCGCCGGCGGCCGTCGAGACCGGCGGCACCGGAGGCCTTCTCGAAGCGGGCGGCGTCGACGCCGTTCGGGATCACGGCGGCGGTGCGGTGCCAGCCCGCGGCGACCTCCGCAGCGACGGCGGCCGACACGCAGACCAGTGCGCGTGGCCGGGAGACGGCCCGGTCGTGACAGGCGACGAGCTCCGGGGTGCTGAACGTGTCCAGGTGGTGCACCGTGCGGACGCAGTCGTCCACGGCGTTGGCGCTGATGCAGTCCTGGGCGTGGACGACGTCGTAGTCGTCCGGCCGCATCGCCGCTCGCATCACCGCGATGGAGCGGGCGATGCGGGCACCGACGGATTCGTCGTCCACCGGCGGGAAGTCGACGATGCGGATTCCGACCGCCGGGTCCACCTGCCGGAAGAACGCGCGGTCGCCGCCGCGGCCGAGGGTCCAGACGTCGACCGCCGTCCCGGCGCGGACGAGCGCCTCGGCGAGCGCGAGCGTGTGCACGACACCACCGCGGGGCTTGGTGGAATAGGTCATCAGGGCGACCCGCAACGGTGGCGTCACCTGCTCTCGGCCAGGTAGGTGTCCGGCCGTCGCTCAGCGAGGTGGTGCAGCACCCGCCGCGCCCGGGTGACCTCGGCGTGGACGTCGAGGTCGGTGAGGGCGATGCCACCCTTCGTCCAGGTGCGGGCGAGTACGTCACCGCCGGGACCCACCACCTTGGCCTGACCGAGGAAGCGCAGCCCGCCGAGGACGCCGGTCTGGTTGGCCGAGACGACGACGACCTGGTTCTCGGCGGCGCGGGCGCAGTCGTAGAGGTCGAACAACCGTGACTGCCGGTCCTGCGGGATCCGGGCGGCGCGGTCGGTGACACTGGCCGGCCATGCGGACAGACAGCCGATGATCTCGGCGCCGCTCCGGGCCAGGGTGCGGGCCGACTCGGGGAACGTCTTGTCGTAGTCGATGAGCATCCCCATCCGCCCGACCGGAGTGTCGAAAGCGGTGAAGGCATCACCCGCCGCGTAGGCCAACGACTCACCTGCCGGCTGGTGGACCTTGCGGTGACGACCGAGAATCCCGTCTCCGCTGACACACCAGGCGGCGTTGTAGCGGGTGCCGGCGGCGAGCTCGGTGAAGCCGAAACACACGGTCATCGGACCGGCCATCGCCACGACCGCCGCGAGTTCCGGCGCATCGAACGCGAGAGCAGGGGGCAGCTCGTCAGGGTCGGGATGGCGTAGATCGGGCAGGTAACCACCCAGGGTGGCGTCGGGAAGCACGAGCAGATCGACCTGCCGGCGGCGGGCGTCCTCGACGATTCCGGCCACCTTCACCAGGGCTCGTGCGACATCCCGGCCGAAGTGCCCGGCGACCGCGGCCAACCGCAGCGGACGACCGGCCACAGGTACGCGCATGTCGGCCACCCTAAGGGATCCCACGAATCCGCTGACCGACCCGCAGGTGGCCCGGAACAGCCGGCGGCGGGCCTCTGGTCCGGACCGACGCCGCGACGGACGCCGATCGTCACAGCGTCATCCATCGGCAGCCGACTCTGCGCACATCACGCGTCCGAGCACTGTGAGAAGTAGTTGACGCTGCTGTCACCAACGGTGAGTGAGCACGAAACGAGCGGTACCCACCATTCGAGGTGTCCGCCCCGGGACTGGCACCTGGCCAGCGTCCTCGGATCGCCGCCGCCTCCGGACGAATCATCCCCGGCGACGTCCAGCGCTGGACCACCGGCCACTCCCTGACGAAGGAACAACGACCATGACCGAACGCACCCTCAGCGGCGTGCCGAACCGCCGCCTCTTCCTGGCCGGCTCCGCCGGCGCCGCCGGCATCGCCGCGCTCGCGGCCTGCTCCAGCAACGACGACACCCCTGCGGCCACCGCGTCGTCCGCCACGGCGACACCGGCCGGCCAGTTCGACGAGGTGACGAATGCCGGCGGCAAGCTGGGCTGGGCCGGGATGGCCGTCATCGGTGCCGGTCAGAGCAACAAGCTGATGATCATCGACGCGAAGTACCACAAGATCGTCACCACCATCTACAACGAGGGCGCCTTCAACGAGCGCACCGATCCGTCGAAGTACCCGAATGTCCGTGATTCGCACGCCATCGTGTTCACCAAGGACTTCAAGCGGATGTTCACCGCCAGCGCCTTCACCTACGAGGTCTCCACCATCATCGAATACGACCCGATCACCCTCCGGGAGGTGGCCCGGGTCGACGCCGGAACCGGTTCTCACCACATCGCTCTCACCCCGGACGACAAGTTCCTCTACGTCGCCAACCAGTACGGCGCCGACCTCACCGTCATCGACACGGCGACGATGACGGTCACGACCACGCTGCCGGTCGGTGAGGGCCCCGACTACATCTCACCGAGCATGTACTGGGACGGTCTGGCCATCGACAGTCCCTACATGTTCGTCACGGTCGACGGCGCGAAGACCATCGCGGTCATCGACTGGAAGAAGAACGAGATCGCCAAGCAGATCCCGATTCCCGCGTCGGCCCACGGGGTCAACCTGACCGCCGACGGGAAGCACTGCTGGGTCGCCGGTCTGGCTTTCAAGGAGGTGTGGCAGATCGACGTCGCCAGCCTGGAGATCATCAAGAAGCTGCCCATCCCGGGATCGCCCGTCCACATCAGTCCCAGCCCGGACAACAAGTACGTCTACATCACGACCGCGGACGACCTGATCTACAAGGTCGACACCACCACCTACCAGACCCTCTGGCAGGCAGAGGGAACCGTCATCCCCGCCCACACCGGTCTCACCCCTGACGGTAAGGAACTGTGGACGCTCAACCACGGAATGGACACCGAGCGGTACCCCTACCTGCTCGGCGGACAACCCGTCGAGGGCGTCCAAATCTGGGACACCGAGACCGGCGCGCTCATCGGCGAGATCCCGCACGAGGCGATGCCCCACGAGATCCAGTTCGTGCCGTACGCCGCCTTCGGCACGCCCACTCCCCAGCAGGACATCAGCACCGGCTGACGGCCGCCCGCCCGCCCGTCCGCCCTCCCCCGCGCCTCGTCAGGAGATCTTCATGACCATCAACCACCTCGACCGCCGCACCGTCCTGCGGGGAGCCGCGATCGTCGCCGCCGGAGCCGGCCTGGCCGCCTGTGGTGACGACGCCGCGTCCCCCGCCGCGACGTCCAGCGCCGCCCCCACCACGACGGCGACCGCCATCGGGAGCTTCTCCGAAGCCCCTGCGGCACCCGTGGAGTCCTCCGACGCCACGGACGCCGGGTCGGCGGAGAACGCCCTCGGACAGGCCGCCGACGTCCCCGTCGGCAGTGGCGTCATCTTCGAGG